>JAOPWM010000209.1 GCA_025965695.1 Blastococcus sp. | reverse complement strand
GGGAAGGGACCGTTCAGCGCAGGAGCTTGGACATCCGCCGGTCGGCCAGCGGCTTGCCGCCGGTCTGACAGGTCGGGCAGTACTGCAGCGAGGTGTCGGCGAAGCTGACCTCGCGCACGGTGTCCCCGCAGACCGGGCACGGCAGGCCGGTGCGCGCGTGCACTGTCAGCCCGGATCGCTTCTCGCCCTTGAGCGTCGCCGCCTTCTGGCCGACCTGACGCTCCATCGCGTCGGTCAGCGTGGCGCGCATCGCGTCGAAGAGACGGACCAGTTCGTCCTCGGACAGCTTGTCGGCCATCTTGAACGGCGAGAGACGGGCGGCGTGCAGGATCTCGTCGGAGTAGGCGTTGCCGATGCCTGCGATGACGGCCTGGTCGGTCAGCGCGCCCTTGAGCTGACCGCTGCGGCCGCCCATCAGGGCGGCGAACTGCTCACGGTCGACCTGCAGCGCGTCGGGGCCGAGCCGGGCGATGCCGGGGACCTCGGCGGGCGAGCGGACGGCGTAGACCGCCAGCCCCTTGCGGGTGCCCTGCTCCGTGAGGTCGAAGCCCGCGCCGTCATCCAGATGAACCCGCAGCGCGAGCGGTCCCTTGCCCGGCTTCGGCGGCGCGGGCGGCAGCGCGTCGCGCCAGTGCAGCCAGCCGGCCCGCGCGAGGTGGACGACGAGGTGCAGGCCCGAGACGTCGAGGTCGAGGAACTTGCCGTGCCGGCTCGCCCCGGTGACCTCCAGGCCGCCGAGCGCGGACAGCGGCGGGTCGAAGGTCTTGATCGCCTGCACGGCGGCCAGGTCGACCCGCGTGATCACACGGCCGACGGCGTTCTCACGGAGGAACGCGGCCAGCGCCTCCACCTCGGGCAATTCGGGCACCCGACGATCATCCCCGAATCGGCGGCCACTCCGCGGGTCAGGTCACCTGACCGGGGCGGCCCCGGCCGGAGGCTCGCCCCGAGCCTGCGAGGGCTGATGGCCGCGTCCGGAGGCTCGCCGCGAGCCTGCGAGCGGTGAGGAGGACGGGGTCCTTCTGGGGGTCCTTTCTCAGGCGGTGACGCTGTCCTCGTCCCGCACCTGCGCCGTCGCGCCGGGCTCGGCGCGGGCCTGGTCGGCGACGGCGGCGGCCACCGCGGCCGTGACCGCGGGGTCGAAGACGCTCGGGATGATGAAGTTGGCGTTGAGCTGGTCGTCGCGGACGACGGCGGCGAGCGCGTCGGCAGCCGCGAGAAGCATCCCGTCGCTGATCTCGGTGGCGCGGGCGTCGAGCAGGCCGCGGAACACCCCCGGGAACGCCAGCACGTTGTTGATCTGGTTCGGCAGGTCTGAGCGGCCGGACGCCACGATGGCGGCGAATTCGCGGGCGCGCACCGGGTCGACCTCCGGTGTCGGGTTGGCCATGGGGAAGACGATGGCCCGCTCGTTCATGCGTGCGAGGTCCCCGACGTCGAGCACGTTGCCCGCGCTGACCCCGATGAACACGTCGGCACCGGCCAGGGCGTCGGGCAGCTCACCCCGCTCGCAGACAGGGTTGGTCCGCTGCGCCAGGTCGCGCTTCGCGGGGCCGAGGCGGTCGTCGTCGGGCGAGAGGATCCCCTCCCGGTCCCACACCAGCACGCGCCCGGCGCCGGCCTTCAGCAGCAGGTGCACGATCGCCGTCCCGGCAGCGCCGCCCCCGGCGACGACGATCTTCACGTCGGGCAGCTGCTTGTCCACCACGCGCAGGGCGTTGCGCAGGGCGGCCAGCGCGACGATCGCCGTCCCGTGCTGGTCGTCGTGGAAGACCGGGATGTCGAGCTTCTCGCGCAGCCGGGCCTCGATCTCGAAGCAGCGCGGCGCGGCGATGTCCTCGAGGTTGATGCCGCCGAAGCCAGGTGCGATCAGCTCGACGGTGCGCACGATCTCGTCGACGTCCTGGGTGTCCAGGCAGATGGGCCAGGCGTCGATGTCGGCGAACCGCTTGAACAGCGCCGCCTTGCCCTCCATCACCGGCAGGGACGCGCCGGGCCCGATGTCACCGAGACCGAGGACGGCGGACCCGTCGGTGACGACGGCGACGGTGTTGCCCTTGATCGTCAGCCGCCGGACGTCCTCGGGGTGATCGGCCAGCGCCAGGCACACCCGTGCGACGCCGGGGGTGTAGGCCATCGAGAGGTCGTCACGAGTTTTCAGCGGCACGCGGGAGTTGACCTCGATCTTGCCGCCGAGGTGCAGGAGGAACGTGCGGTCGCTGACCTTGCGGACCTTCACCCCGGGGACGGCGCGCAGTGCCTCGACCATCTCCTCGGAGTGGGCGGCGTCGGCGGCCGAGCAGGTGACGTCGACGGTGAGCCCGTCGGACCGGGAGTCCACGACGTCGATGGCGGTCACCGCCCCGCCGGCCGTGCCGACGGCGGTCGCGATGCGGCCGATGCTGGCGGGATCGCCGTCGGCGGTCAGCCGGACGGTGATCGAGTACGAGGCGGAGGTCACCGGCCCGCGGGGCGCCGTCACGGGCTCTCCCGGGGAGGTGTCGTCGGATCCGGTGGCAGGCGAGATGTCGTAGCTCATGGCGACAGCCATCGTCTCACCGCGACCTGCCGATCAGCCCGCGGGGCGCGAGACCTTCCCCTCAGCCCGCGCCTTGAGCCCTGCGCAGAACTGGCGGAACGAGGGGTTGAGGTCCGGCGTCGTCCGGCCGAGCAGGCCGGCCAGCGGACCGGAGTGATCCTCGCGGACGGTGAGCACCGTGCCGCCGTCGTCCTGGGCGTCGAGGGAGTAGGTGCGTTCGATGGTGGCCACGCCGAACGGCAGGCCACCCCGCCAGCGCATCGCCTCCCGGGGCCGGATCTCGGTGACGGTGGCCTGGAACGGGCGACTGCGGATCATCGTGGCGTAGACCGTGAGCGGTTCACCGAGCGCGATCCGGCCGTCCACGCGGTCCACTCCGGAGTCCCAGTCCCGCCAGCTGGCGACGTCGGTCAGCAGGGCCCACACGTCGGCCGGGCTCGCATCGATGCGCGTGACCGCCTCGTAGCTCCTCACCCCGGCAGTGTGCTCCCGCGGGTGGTCGCCTGCCAGGGGTGTGCGCCTCACACCCGCAGGCGCGGCGGTGCTGTGTCCAGGTCGCGTCCGGCGCCGGCCTCGGCCGCGAGTCCCAGGGCCCACCGGGCCAGCCCCTGGACGTCGATGCCGTGCGGCGGCGCGGCCGCGTACCCGCCGATGTTGCCGGCGCCGCGCTCCAGCAGCGTCACTGCACCGCGCGCGTTGCCGCGCATCGCGTGGGTCAGCCCGACGGCGAGCTGGGCCAGCCCGCGCCAGAGCTCCCGCTCGGCCTCCGGCGCGGACTTCCACGCGTCCTCGAGGACCTCGTGGGCGTGGAAGGGGCGGCCGGCGTCCAGCAGTTCCTGCGCCTCGGCGAGTGCCCGAGCGGGCGGGCGGACGACGCCCTCCGGGGCCCGCTCCTCACCGGCGGCGCCGTAGGGCAGCGGCCGGCCGAGGGCGTCCCGGGGCCGGGCGTTGCGCGCGCGGCCCTCGTCGTCCCGGTCCCGTCCGCTGGTCACGGTGCCGATCCTCCCCCAGTGCATCCGGACCGCGGGTCCCCGTCGCCCGCGGCCGGCAGGAGGATGAGCGCTCACAACTACCGTGTGGCCGTGACCGACCCGCAGGACGACCGCCTTCTGCACGAGGCCCTGGGCGCCGCCTGGCGCAAGGCCCGCCCCCGTCCGGCCGGCCGGCACCTCGACAGCGCCGCCTGCAGCCGGCAGAGCCACCGCGCGCTCGAGGCCGCCGCGCACCACTCCCGGCACGAGGCCGAACTCGGTGGCTACGTCGCCGAGGCGGCGTCGGACGACCTGCTCCAGCAGGGCCGGTCGGTGATCGGCGGGCTGGTCGGGATGGCCGCAGCCGACGTCGCGTTCGTGGAGTCTGCGCAGGCCGCCCTGGTCGCGCTGCTCACCGGCTGGCGGCTGCCGGCCGGGTCCCGCGTGGCTTGCCTGCCGGGCGAGTACGCACCCAACGTCGCCCAGCTGCGCACCTACGGGCTGCGTCCAGAGCCGCTTCCGGTGGACGGTCGCGGCCGGGCGGACGTCGAGGGCATCGCCCGCCTGCTGGCCGACGACCCGCCGACCTTCGTGCACCTGCTGCACATCGGCAGCCACCGCGGGCTGCTCCAGCCCGCTGCCGAGGTGGCCGCGCTGTGCCGGGAGGCGGGGGTGCCGCTGGTGCTGGACGCCGCGCAGTCGATGGGTCACGCCGACACCGACCTGGGCGCCGACGTCGTCTACGGCACCTCGCGGAAGTGGCTGGCCGGCCCGCGCGGGGTCGGCGTGCTGTGCGTGCGGCCGGCCCTCGCCGCCCAGCTGACCCCGGTCCTGCCCGAGCCGGAGGGCGTCGCGCCGATGCGGGCGTTCGAGTCCGGCGAGGCGCACGTGGCCGGGCGGGTGGGCCTGGTGGTCGCGGTCGGCGAGCACATCGCCGCCGGCCCGCACCTGGTGCGGGAACGACTCGGGGCGATCGGCCGGGCGGCCCGGGAGCTCCTGGACGGCGTCGGCGGCTGGCGGGTGATCGAGCCGGTCGACGAGCCCACAGCGACCACCACGCTCGCCCCGCCGGACGGCATCGACGTCGTCGGCACCCGCACCCGGCTGCTCACCGAGCACGGCATCGTGCTGAGCGCGATCGGCCCGGAGCGGGCGCCGGGCGAGATGACCGGGCCCGTGCTGCGCGTCTCCCCGCACCTCGACGCCACGATCGAGGACCTCGAGGCCCTCGCCGCCGCCCTCTAGGAACTTTCGGCGCCGAAAGTCCCCCGGCCCGCCCGGACTTTCGGCGCCGGAAGTCCGGGTCAGAGGGCCGCTTGCATCCGCTCGGACACCCGGCGGTGGACGCCGAGCTGCTCGTCGACGCCGCCGTGCACCGGGACGCCGTCCTCCACGACGAGCCGGCCGCCGACCACGGTGTGCCGCGCCGCGACCGGTCCACAGCGCAGCCAGGCCTCGACCGGATCCGACAAGGCGCCGGCGAACGCCGGTCCGGTGAGGTCCCACACGACCAGGTCCCCGCAGGCGCCGACCGACAGCTCGCCGATCTCGCCCACGCGACCGAGACACGCCGCGCCGCCGCGGGTGGCGATCTCCAGGGCGTCCCGGGCCGACATCGAGCCCGCGCCGTGCCGCAGCTTGCCCTGCAGCATCGCCGTCCGGGCCTCCAGCCACAGCGACGCCGAATCCGCCGATGCCGACCCGTCCACGCCCAGGCCGACCGGCGCACCCGCGGCCCGCAGCTCGGCGACCGGCGCCAGCCCGCTGCCCAGGATCATGTTGGACGACGGACAGTGCGCGGCCCCGACCCGTGCCGCGCCCAGACGCACCACCTCGTCCGGCGAAGGCCAGACGACGTGGGCCAGCCACACCCGGTCGCTCATCCAGCCGACGTCGGCGAGGTAGTCGACCGGGCGGCGGCCGAACTGCGACAGGCAGAAGTCGTTCTCGTCCTCGGTCTCCGCCAGGTGGGTGTGCAGCCGGACGTCGAGCCGCTCGGCCAACTCGGCCGTCCGGGACATCAGTGCCGTCGAGACGCTGAACGGCGAGCACGGCGCGAGCGCGATCCGCGTCATGGCCAGCGGGGAGCGGTCGTGGTGGGCCGCGACCAGGCGCTCCGACTCGGCGAGGATCGAGTCGTCGTCCTGCACGACGCTGTCCGGCGGAAGGCCGCCGTCCTTGACCGACAGCGACATCGCGCCGCGGGTCGGGTGGAACCGCATGCCCAGGTCACGGGCCGCGGCGACCTCGGCGGAGATCAGGTCGCCGGCGCCCCGGGGGTGCACGTACAGGTGATCGGTGGAGGTGGTGCAGCCCCCGAGCGCCAGTTCGGTGAGCCCGACATAGGCGCTGACGTAGGCCGCCTCCTCGTCGAGGCGCGCCCACAGCGGGTAGAGCGTGACCAGCCAGTCGAAGAGCCCACCGGTCAGCGCGGGCGCGAACGCGCGGGTCAGGTTCTGGTACAGGTGGTGGTGGGTGTTGACCAGCCCCGGGGTCACCAGGCAGCCACGGGCGTCGATCGTGCGGACGGCGTCGGGCTTCGGGTCGCCGGGGCCGCCGATGCCGCTGATCGCGCCGTCGGTGACCGCGACCCAGCCGCCGGCGATCTCCCGGCGGGCGTCGTCGACGGTGGCCAGCAGCTCGGCATCGTGCACGAGCAGGTCAGCGGTCTGCACGAACGCATCTTGCCGGTGCCGTGTGACGGGCGTGGGGCGTGGCGGGTCCGATTGCACGGTCGGACCTGCCGGCACTCACCGGGATCCGCTGAGCAGCCGCCCCGCACCCGTGATCGACGGCGTGTGGCCCAGAGCCCGCAGCACCTCGAAGGTCGTCGCGGTGGCGGCGGTGATCACGG
>JAOPWM010000286.1 GCA_025965695.1 Blastococcus sp. | reverse complement strand
CCGACCGGCAGACCACGATCGCCAGCGCGGTGGAGGAGCAGACGGCCACGACCAGTGAGATGTCGCGGTCGGTGCAGGAGGCGGCCAGCGGCACCGGTGAGATCGCCACCAACATCACCGGGGTCTCCACGGCCGCGGACTCCACGACCCAGGCGCTCGGCCAGACCCGCATCGCCGTGGACGAGCTGTCCCGGATGGCGTCGGACCTGCGCGCCACGGTCGGGAGATTCACCTACTGAGCTCGGCGGGGAAGGCCTCGCTCGCAACTGCGACAAGCACAACGGGATGCCGGTGAACGTCCACCGGCATCCCGTTCGTCATTTATCCGGCCTGGTGAGTCGGTGACCGGAGGGAGCCAGGTCGACAGGGAAGGAGGCGGTCACCGGGCCTTCTGAGCCAGTGCTCCGGTACGTCACGGAGTCCGCCCGACTGAGATCCGGAACTGTTCGAGGTTCTCACAGGTAACACCAGCATCACCCGTTTCCAGGGTGGCGCCTCGCGGGACAATGACGTGCCGCCACCCTTTCTGCACCATTCTTCTTGAAGCACCTCAGGATGAGCCCCACCTTCCGCGCCGCCGGCTCGCCGGGGTACCGCCCCGGCCCGATCGCAGCGGACGTAGCCCGATCTCTGTCCCGGGTCGCCTGGGGGTGACCGACCGGTCAAGACGAAAGTCCTCGCCGCCGTGGCGGTCGCCGCCGTCGTTGCCGCTCTCGTCGGCATCCTGGGACTGCAGGCGCTGTCCCGCTCGGCCGGCACCACCCACGCGATGCGCGAGGTGAACATCCACAGCCTGACCGCCACCGCGGACATGCGCTTCGCGCTGAGTGATCTCCGGATCGCCGCCCGCAGCGCCGCACTCGCGCCGGCGCGGGAGAAGACCCAGGAGTACCTGGACGGCATCCCGGAGATCACCAAGCGGTTCGAGAACGCCGCGCGGAGCTACAAGGCAGGCGGCGTGACGGCCGGGCAGGGGCCACTCGTCGACGAGGCGGCCGCTGCGTACGCCGACTACATCCGGCTGATGGGCACGACCCTCGGCCCTCTGGCCCTTGCCAAGGACACTCCGGCTACATCACTGCGAGCGACACCTCTGCCCTGCCGCTCGTCCAGACCGCCCAGGCGGACATGAAGACCCTGCGCGACTCGGAGGTGACCGATGCCGCAACGGCAGCAGCGGCGGCCCAGGCGGAGTACGCGTCCCAGCGGACGACGGCGATCGTCATCCTCGTGGTCGGCATCGCTGTGGCCGTGTCGCTGGGTCTGGTCGTCGCCAGTGGCCTGGGTCTGGTCGTCGCTAGTGGCCTGGGTCTGGTCGTCGCCAATGGCATAGCCCGTGGTGTGCGACGCCTGCGGAGCATGGCCGAGGCACTCGCGGCCGGGGACCTCACCGCGCTGACCACCCGCGACGAGCTCGGGCAGATGGGGGCTGCGCTGGACACGGCGGCCGGCGAACTGCGGTCGGTGATGTCGTCGGTGGTGTCCTCGGCGTCGGCGGAGGAGACCAGCGCGCAGGCCGGCAAGGGCTTCGCCGTGGTGGCGAACGAGGTCAAGGAGTTGGCGCAGGAGACGGCGAAGGCAACCGAGGACATCGCCGAGCGGTCCTGGCGATCCAGGGGGACACCACCGCGGCGGTCACGGCGATCGAGGAGATCAGCTCGGTCGTCGCCCAGATCTCCGACCGGCAGACCACGATCGCCGGCGCGGTGGAGGAGCAGACGGCCACGACCAGTGAGATGTCCCGGTCGGTGCACGAGGCCGCCGGCGGCACGACGGAGATCGCCACCGACATCACCGGGGTCTCCACAGTCGCGGACTCCACGACCCAGGCCCTGACCCAGGCCCGCACCGCGGTGGAGGAGCTGGCCCGGATGGCGTCCGAGCTCCGCACCGCGGTCGGCAGATTCACCTACTGAGGGCTCGGCCGGGCTCGTCATTTCTCCGCGTGCGGGGGGTCGGCGGGCCGGGTGACGGTTGATGCCGAGCGGGACACGCCCGGCAGAAGAGAAATGTCGACCACCTTCTTGTGGCATGCGCTGCTCGAGCGGTCGTCCGCGACACCGACAGCGACCGTCTTCAGAATGTCGACACGCCGTTCGTGAGCGTTAGGCAGCTGGAGCGGAGGCCGCGAGACAGGCCGCGCGAGAGCCTGTCTCGCCGCGCATCGATAAACGGCCGAACCGGGCCCGGAAACCGTCACTGCCGAAGTGGAGTAGGGAAGTCGACAATCTCCCGCACGGGCTACTGATGACCTGGGCCCCGTTGACTTGAGAGTCTCAAGCTGACCGAGGTCGCACGGCTTTCAGCTCGCATATGTTTCCCGGCGACAGCACATATCCAGAAGCCCCCTCCGTGCGGACGGGGTCACTGCCCCGCCATTCCCAGGAGCCAGCTATGACTGCCGCAATGGAACCACTCGCTCATCTTGTCGGATCCGGCCCCTCCACGCCGACGCCTGCCGTTCGGGCGTGGTGGGGCGACCGCGGGGTGAGGACCAAGGTTCTTGCCGCCGTGACCGTCCCGGCCGTCGCGGCCGCCGTCATCGGTGTCCTCGGGATGCAGGCCATGAGCGGCGCCACCACGAAGGCCGAGGCGTTGTACTCGAGCAACCTCAGGGGGGTCGACAGCGCCGGTGACGTGAGGAGCGCGGTGAACGCCCTGCGAATCGGCGGGCGGGACGCGATCCTGTCCACCGGACCGGAGGACGCGCAGAGCAACCTCGACAAGCTCCCCGCGCTCGGCGCCGACCTCAACGCGGCCCTCGATGCCTACGTCGGAACCGGCATGAGCCCCGACCGGAAGGTCGTCGTCGACGAACTGCGGACCACGGGGGCCGCCTACGTGAACTACCAGCAGGACGTGCTCGGCCCCCTGGCTCTCGCCGGCGACGCCGCGAACTGGGTCGCCACGAACGACGCTCAGGGGCCGGCGATCACGGACGTGCTGGTCGGGGACGTCCAGAAGCTCATCGACATCGAGCAGGCGGACGCGAAGACGGAGATCGAGGCCATCAGGGCCTCGGCGTCGGCCCAGACGACGTCATCCATCGTCATCCTGGTCCTCGCCCTGGTGATCGCGGTCGGCGTCGGGCTGGCCGTGGCGACCGGCATCGCGCGCGCCGCCCGCAAGGTGCAGGACGTCACCGACGGCCTGGCGAAGGGAGACCTGACGCTCAGCAGCGGTCTCACCACCAAGGACGAACTGGGGCGGATGGGCCAGGCTCTCGACGCCGCCGTGGCCGACCTCCGCGGTGTGCTGTCGTCGGTCGTGTCCTCGGCGGACGCGGTGGCGGCGAGCTCGGAGGAGCTGTCGGCGTCGGCGGCCCAGATCTCGGCCGGTGCGGAGGAGACGTCGGCGCAGTCAGGTGTGGTGTCCACCGCGGCCGAGGAGGTCTCGCGCAACGTGCAGACCGTCGCCGCCGGTGCGGAGGAGATGGGTGCCTCGATCCGGGAGATCGCATCGAATGCGGCGGAGGCCAGCCAGGTCGCTGCCCGTGCGGTGATCGCGGCCGAGCAGACGACCGCCACGGTCGCCAAGCTGGGCGAGTCCTCCGCCGAGATCGGCAACGTCGTCAAGGTGATCACCAGCATCGCGGAGCAGACCAACCTGCTCGCGCTGAACGCCACCATCGAGGCCGCCCGCGCCGGGGAAGCCGGCAAGGGCTTCGCCGTCGTCGCGAACGAGGTCAAGGAGCTGGCCCAGGAGACGGCGAAGGCCACCGAGGACATCGCCCGCCGGGTGCTTGCCATCCAGGGCGACACCACCGCCGCCGTGGCAGCGATCGAGGAGATCTCCACCATCGTCGCCCAGATCAGCGACCGGCAGACCACCATCGCCTCGGCCGTGGAGGAGCAGACCGCCACGACCAACGAGATGTCCCGGTCGGTCCAGGAGGCCTCCACCGGCACCGCCCAGATCGCCAGCAACATCACCGGCGTCTCCACCGCCGCGGACTCCACCACCCAGGCGCTGGGGCAGACCCAGATCGCGGTGGACGAGCTCTCCCGCATGGCCGCCGAGCTCCGGACGACCGTCGGGAGGTTCACCTACTGATCTCCGCTGCCCGACCGCCCCGGACCGGGTGGTGATCGATCCGTCGATCGCCACCCGGTCCGGGGCATGTTCGGCCATTTCTCACCGGGCCGCCGTTTGCCCTGAGACGTCAAGTCGACAATTCATCGACGGTGACCTGCTTTTGATCGGAGCTCATTCCGACACGCCTTTTTAGTCCTCGACAGGCGTACGCGATCGCCGTAATTTCCCTCGTACATCGCTTGTGACTCATGAGGCCAGAGGGTCGTCCTTCATGAGGGTGGCACCGGACAGTTCGCCGGCGACATCTGCTCCACCAGCTGCGCGCCACCTATTGATCGACTCACATCTCAGGGAACCGAGGCCCGAAAGTCATGACCGAGAGAAGTCTGCCCACCACACCGCGCCGGAGCCTCGGTGTCCGCGGAAAGATCCTTGCCGTCGGCGCCGCGGGCATGGCCGCCGCTCTCGCGGTGGGCGTGTTCGCCCTGTCCGGGCTCGGGAGCGCCGGCAATGCGCTGGAGAACGTGAATGCGCTCGACGGGGCCCTCGGCCACGCCCAGACGATCGAGTACTTCAACGCCGACGTCAGTGGCTGGCAGATCGCCTACGCCTGGGACGCCCGCCGCACCGGACCGCTCGAGGCGGTGGCGGCCGACGCCGACAACCGGGCCGGCTTCCTGGGCATCGCCGACAAGTTGCGTGCCGAACTCGGCACGATGCCGACGGAGGTCCTGACCGGGAAGGAGGCGAAGATCTTCGCGGACATCACAGCGAAGTGGCAGGACTTCTTCACTCTGGACAATCAGGTCGTGGCCCTGTACTCCCAGAACACGCCGGCCGGCACGGACGCGGCCGATGCGCTCATCCTGGGTGACAGCTTCGCGGTCTACTACGACGTCATCGACCTGACGCGCCAGCTGAAGGAATCACTGGCGGAGCGTGTGCACGCGGCCACCGACGCGGCTGCGAAGGCCGAGGCGCAGACCCGGTGGACCATGATTGCCGTCATCGTCCTGGGCGCGATCGTCGTCCTGGGCGTCGCCCTCACCGTGGCCCGCCGCATCATCCGGCCGCTCGGTGCGGTGATGAACGTGGCCACGGCACTGGCGGCCGGCGACCTCACCAGGACCAGCGGCGTCAATCAGGCCGACGAGGTGGGCCGTACCGCCGCTGCGCTCGACAAGGCTGTCGCCGACCTGCGCCAGGTGCTGTCCTCGGTGGTGGGATCGGCGGACGCGGTGGCCGCGAGCTCGGAGGAACTCAGCGCCACCTCGGCCCAGATCGCCGCATCGGCCGAGGAGACCTCGGCTCAGTCCGGTGTCGTCTCCAGCGCCGCCGAGGAGGTCAGCCGCAGCGTGCAGACCGTCGCAGCGGGCGCCGAGGAGATGGGTGCATCCATCCGCGAGATCGCGTCGAACGCAGCGGAGGCCAGTGAGGTGGCCGCGCGTGCCGTCACCGCCGCCAGGACCACGACCGCCACCGTCGCCAAGCTGGGCGAGTCCTCCGCGGAGATCGGCAACGTCGTCAAGGTGATCACCTCGATCGCCGCGCAGACCAACCTCCTCGCCCTCAACGCCACCATCGAGGCCGCGCGGGCCGGCGAGGCCGGCAAGGGCTTCGCGGTCGTGGCGAACGAGGTCAAAGAGTTGGCGCAGGAGACGGCGAAGGCGACGGAGGACATCGCCCGCCGGGTGCTGGCCATCCAGGGTGACACCACCGCGGCGGTCACGGCGATCGAGGAGATCAGCTCGATCGTCGCCCAGATCTCCGACCGGCAGACCACGATCGCCAGCGCGGTCGAGGAGCAGACGGCGACCACCAGCGAGATGTCGCGGTCGGTGCAGGAGGCCGCCAACGGCACCGGTGAGATCGCCACCAACATCACCGGCGTCTCCACGGCCGCGGAGTCCACCACGCAGGCGCTCGCGCAGACCCGCACCGCCGTGGACGAGCTGTCCCGCATGGCCGCCGACCTGCGCAGCACCGTCGGGAAGTTCACCTACTGAATCGAAGGTCCCTCCGGGGGCCGGTCCCGCGCCGCGAGTGCCGATAACACGACAGACGGCTGTCGCCGGCGGGTCCACCGTGACTCGTCCGGCGGCGCGCCGATGATCCAACCGGACGGGCTCCGGCTACCTGCACGGAGCCCGGTCGCAACGTGAGAGAGAAGGCAACCAGCGTGGACGGTCTGGACGACATCGTCGAGGAGTTCCTGGTCGAGAGTCACGAGAACCTCGACCAGCTGGACTCGGACCTGGTCGCCCTCGAGCAGGACCCCAACTCCCGCGAGCGGCTGTCCAGCATCTTCCGGACGATCCACACCATCAAGGGCACCAGCGGCTTCCTCGCCTTCAACCGGCTCGAGGAGGTCACACACGTCGGGGAGAACATGCTCTCCCGGCTGCGGGACGGCCAGCTGGACCTGACCCCGGCCCGCACCAGCGTGCTGCTGCAGATGGTCGACAGCGTCCGGTCGCTGCTCACCTCGATCGAGGCCAGCGGCGGCGAGGGGCCGGTCGACGTGTCCGGTGTCGTCAACGCGATCACCGCCGCCATGGAGGACGCCCCCGCGGTCCCGCCGGCTGCGCCCGCGCTCGTCGTCCCCGCTCCCCGGGCCGCGCCCGCAGCGAAGAAGACGCCGGCGAAGAAGGCAGCCGCGGGCCCGGCCGCAGCGAAGAAGACCCCCGCGGGGAAGGCGACCACCTCCCGGGCCAAGGCAACCACCCCGGCAGCACTCGCCGCCCGGCCCGTCGTCCTCGCCGACGAACGGCCCGAGGGGGCACCCGCAGTCATGCCCGAGAGCACAGTCGAAGAGGCCGCCCCGGCAGCTTCCGGTGACGGTCAGACCCGCCGCGCCGTGGCCGACAGCACGATCCGGGTCGACGTCGACCTGCTCGACGAGCTGATGCTGCTGGTCGGTGAGCTGGTGCTCACCCGCAACCAGATCGTGCAGAACGTCGCCCGCCAGACCGACACCGACCTGATCCGGGCGTCGCAGCGGCTCAACCTCATCGCCAGCGAGCTGCAGGAGGGCGTCATGAAGACGCGCATGCAGCCGATCGACCACATCTGGTCCAAGCTGCCCCGCGTCGTCCGTGACCTGGGTCTGCAGTGCGGCAAGGCGGTCAGGCTCGAGATGGAGGGCCGCGAGACCGAGCTCGACAAAACGCTGTTGGAGGCGGTCAAGGACCCGTTGACGCACCTCGTCCGCAACTCCGTGGACCACGGCATCGAAGCCGCCGAGGTGCGTAAGGCCGCCGGCAAGCCGACCGAGGGCGTCCTCACCCTCCGCGCCAAGCACGAGAGCGGTCAGGTCGTGGTCGAGGTCGCCGACGACGGCGCAGGCATCGACCCGGCCAAACTCGGCGCGAAGGCCGTCGAGCGGGGACTCGTCACCGCTGACGCGCTCAGCCGGATGAGCCCGGTCGACATCCTGCAGCTGATCTTCCTGCCCGGGTTCTCGACGGCGGCCGCGGTCACGAACGTCTCCGGCCGCGGGGTCGGCATGGACGTGGTCAAGACCAACATCGAGTCCATCGGCGGCACCATCGAGGTGGAGTCCGAGGCCGGCCGCGGCACCGTGTGCCGGCTGCGGATCCCGTTGACCCTCGCCATCGTCCCGGCGCTCACCATCGAGTGCGCCGGCGACCGCTACGCCATTCCGCAGATCAGCCTGCAGGAACTCGTCAGCCTGGACGCCGGAAAGGCCGCCAACGCGGTCGAGGAGGTCGGGGGCGCGCAGGTCTACCGGCTGCGTGGCGAACTGCTACCCCTCGTCCGGCTCACCGACGTGCTGGGCCTGACCTCCGAGCGGCACGACGGCCACGTGGTCATCGCCGTGCTGCGCTCGGAGGGCCGCCGCTTCGGCCTGGTGGTCGACCGGGTGATCAACACCGAAGAGATCGTCGTCAAGGCGGTCGGCGGCCAGATGAAGGCGATCGGGCTCTACTCCGGAGCGACCGTCCTCGGTGACGGCACCGTCGCCCTGATCCTCGACGTGCAGGCGCTGGCCCGCCGCGCTCTGCGTACCGAGACCACCGATCGCCAGGACTCGCAGAAGGCCGCCGCACATGCTGCTGCCGCCAGCGAGACCGAGCGGCAGCGCATGCTGCTGGCGGCCATCGGTGGCGGCCGGCGCGTGGCCATCCCGCTGGACACCGTCACCCGCCTCGAGCAGGTCCGCACCGACGCAGTGGAGAAGGTCGGCAACCGCGAGGTGGTCCAGTACCGGGGCGCCATCCTCCCGATCGTCCGGCTCGACCGGCACCTGGGCGCGTACGGCGAGACCGACCGCGAGGTCCTCGAGGTCATCGTCTACGCCGACCACGGCCGCAGCGTCGCCATCGTCGTCGAGGAGATCCTCGACATCGTCGACGGCGAGGCTGCGATCCGCAGCGACATCGACGACCTGGGCCTGCTCGGCTCCGCCGTCCTCGGCGACAAGGTGACCGAGCTGCTCGACGTCCGGGCCGCGATCCTGGCCGCCGACCCGGCCTTCTACAACACCCCGACCCCCACCGCCACGACGCCCGCGGGCGTCGCCACCTCTCTGCTGGAGGTCTGACCGTGACCGCTCCGACCAACATCAAGGCTCCCGCAACCAGCGGGCAGCTGGCCACCTTCCGACTGGACGGTGACCTCTACGGCATCGAGGTCGAACACGTGCAGGAGGTGCTCCGCAGCCAGCAGCTGACCCGCGTGCCCCTCGCACCCACGGCGGTGGCGGGTCTGATCAACCTGCGCGGCCAGGTCGTGACCGCGATCGAGCTGAGGGAGCGCCTCGGCCGCCCACCGCGCGCCGAGGGCACCGCCGCGGTCGTCATCGTCGTGCGGCTGCACGGCGAGGCCGTGAGCCTGCTCGTCGACTCCATCGCCGACGTCGTGGACGTGGACGCCAGCGACTTCGAGGCTCCGCCGGACACCCTCGAAGGTCAGGCGCGGGACCTGATCCGCGGCGCCTACAAGCTGGACGGCCAGCTGCTCCTGGCCCTGGACGTCCATAAGGCCGTCAGCGCCTGACGCAGTTACTGATTGCAATCGCCCAATAACACAGACAGACGGAACACGCAGCCGTCACCCCTTCGCAGTCCTGCGAAGGGGTGACGGCTGCTCGGGCTTGGTTCGCGTTCCGGGCCAGTAGCGGTCAGCATGGTGCGACCCGCCTCTGGAGGTGAACGCCGTGCCCTACTCCCTGGTCAGTGCCGCCACACTCGGCTTCGACCTGGTGCGGCTGCCTGCCGGCCGGTCGGTCGCCACGGTCCTCCTGGCCGGCCTGGGCGCCGATGCCACGGCCCTCGCCTCCGTCGCCGCCGTGCACCCCGGCCGCGGTCTGGCCCGCGGTGAGCGCGGTGTGCTCGCCGTCCGCTCCCGCAAGGCCCGCGAGCTGGCCGCGTCCGTCCCCCACATGCGCGGCGTGGCCGCGGGCGCGGCAGCGGGCGACCGGACGGCGGTCCTCGTCGCCCAGCTCGAGCGAGGCACGATCGGTGACGCCCCCACCCTCGAACGACTCCTCCGGGACGAGGTGCTGGGCCCCGAGCACCCCGCCCACGCCCTGCTGTCCGACGACGAGCTGGCCGAGGCGGCCGACGTGCTCGCCGATGCGGCTCTCGGGCACTGGGCCGCCGGCGTGCTCCCGCCACTCGTCCGCCGGGAACTGACCGGGCCGTTCGACCGTGCCCTGGACCGCGGTGCCG
>JAOPWM010000247.1 GCA_025965695.1 Blastococcus sp. | reverse complement strand
GCCCGGCGGGCCCGCTCGGCGAACGCGGCGGCGGCGGCGCGCTCGGCCCCCGGGACGGCGAACGGGATCAGGTTGGCCCCGGCGAGGCAGACCGCCTCCAGCTCGCGCCCACCGCCGAAGCCCCAGAGCGGCGCTCCGAGCGACGCCGGCGCGGTGCCGGTGGACTCCACCCGCCCGGCGAGCACGCACGCCGCCACCGGATCGGTCGCCAGCAGCCGGTGCACCGCCGCCTCGTCGGACTCGTCGAGGACGCGCGCGGTGGGCGTTCGCAGCACGGAGGGCGTCCCGGGTTCAGCTGACGCTGACGACGGGCGGCCCGGAGGGCGTGCCCACCGCGACCGGGTCACCGGACAGCCGCATCTCCTCCGCGATCCGCAGGGCCTCCTCGATGAGGGTCTCCACGATCTGGGACTCGGGGACGGTCTTGACGACCTCACCCTTGACGAAGATCTGGCCCTTGCCGTTGCCGGAGGCAACCCCGAGGTCGGCCTCGCGGGCCTCACCCGGGCCGTTGACGACACAGCCCATGACGGCCACCCGCAGCGGCACGTCCATGCCCTCCAGGCCCGCGGTGACCTCCTCGGCCAGCGTGTAGACGTCCACCTGGGCTCGGCCGCACGACGGGCAGCTGACGATCTCCAGCCCGCGCTGGCGCAGATTGAGCGACTCGAGGATCTGGGTGCCGACCTTGACCTCCTCCACCCGCGGGGCGGAGAGGGAGACGCGGATCGTGTCGCCGATGCCCTGCGACAGCAGGGCGCCGAAGGCGACCGCGGACTTGATCGTGCCCTGGAACGCCGGGCCGGCCTCGGTGACGCCGAGGTGCAACGGGTAGTCGCACTGCGCGGCGAGCAGCTCGTAGGCGCGGACCATGACGACCGGGTCGTTGTGCTTGACCGAGATCTTGATGTCGCGGAAGTCGTGTTCCTCGAACAGCGAGCACTCCCAGAGGGCGGACTCCACCAGCGCCTCGGGGGTGGCCTTGCCGTACTTGGCGAGCAACCGCTTGTCGAGGGAGCCGGCGTTGACCCCGATCCGGATCGGGATGCCAGCACCCTTGGCCGCCCTCGCGATCTCGCCGACCTTGTCGTCGAACTTCTTGATGTTGCCGGGGTTGACCCGGACCGCGGCACAGCCGGCGTCGATCGCGGCGAACACGTAGCGCGGCTGGAAGTGGATGTCAGCGATGACCGGGATCTGCGACTTCGCAGCGCTGGCCGGCAGCGCCTCGGCGTCGTCGGTGTCCGGGACGGCGACCCGCACGATCTGGCAGCCGGCGGCGGTCAGCTCGGCGATCTGCTGCAGCGTCGCGTTGATGTCGGCGGTCTTCGTGGTGGTCATCGACTGCACGCTGACCGGGAAGTCGCTGCCGACACCGACGCCACCGACGTCGAGCTGCCGGGTCTTCCGCCGGGGAGCGAGGACGGGAGGGGGTGCAGCCGGCATGCCAAGGCTGACGGGGATCGCCATGACTCCCAGTATCCCCTGACTGCGCGTTCGCGCCGGTGGCGCGCCTGTGACGTGCGCCTGTGCCGTGCGACTGTGCCGTGCGACTGTGCCGTGCTCGACCTCCGCCTCCGCGCTCGGCGTCACGCGGAGTACCGAGCTCCCTCGGCCGTCAGGGCGTCGAGGACTCCCTGCACGGCCCGGCGGGCGGACCGGTCGGGACGCATCAGGGCCTCGATGAAGCGGCCGGCGCGGATGTCGGCCAGCGGCACAAGCGCCAGCCGCCCCTCGGCTCGCTCGCGGGTGGTGTGCCGGGGCAGGAGCGCGATCCCGTGACCCCGGGCGACCAGGTTCTCCATCAAGGGGAGATGGGTCGTGCGGCGCACGACGCGCACTGGCGATCCGGCTCGCGCGGCGATCGCGGTCAGCACCCGGTCGATCGGGAACTCCGGCAGCGGGCGATCCACTCCTCGTCGAGGGGCCGGAGCGGATCGGGCGGTCGCTGTCGAGCGCCTTCACCGCGGCGGCTCTGCCGGCTGTCCTGGGCCTGCTCTACATCGTCGTCATCGCGACGCTCGTCGGCTACAGCCTGTGGAACACGCCGTTGTCGCGGCACCCCTCGAACGTCGTCGCGCCGTTCTCGATGCTCGTGCCCGTCGTCGGCGCCTTCGCCTCCTGGGTGGCGTTCGACGAGGTCCTCGACCCAGTCGAACTCCTCGCCGGCGCGCTCGTGGTGTTCGGGGTGCTGGTCGCCTCCCGAGCGAATCAGCCCAGGGTGATCGGGTTGACGATGTCGGCAATGAACAGCAACGCCGACAGCGCCAGGAACAGGCCCGCGACCACGTAGGCCACCGGCATCAGCCGGGCGATGTCGAACGGCCCCGGGTCCGGTCGGCCGCGCACCCGGGCGACCGAGGAGCGCGCCTTCTCGTACAGCGCACCGGCGACGTGCCCGCCGTCCAGCGGGTAGATCGGCAGCAGGTTGAACAGGAACAGGACGAGGTTCACGCCGGCCAGCAACTGGAAGAAGTAGCTGATCTTCTCGGTCGTGGAGAACTTGTCGAACGCGAACACCTCGCCGGAGATCCGGCTCACGCCGATCACGCCGATCGGCCCCTGGGGGTCGCGCTCCTGGCCGAGGAACGCGGCGCCGAACAGCGCCGGGACCCGCTGCGGCATCTGCACCAGCTTGTCGACCGACCGCGCGATCGTCGTCCCGAGGAAGCCGGGGACGGCGGTGACGGACTGGCGGACGTAGTCCTGCGCCGGGCTGACCCCGACGAAGCCGACGCTGATCGTCTTCTTGCTGTCGGCAGTCGCGTAGACGGTGTTCTCGATCGGCGTGACCGTGAGGTCCTGGCGGGTGCCGTCGCGTTCGATCGTGAAGACGACCGGTGTCTGGATGCTGCGCCGGATTGCGGCCTGCACCTGGTCCCAGCCGTCCGTGGGCTCCTGGGAGACCGCCTTCCCGTCGAGGGCAAGGATCGTGTCCCCGGGACGCAGCCCGGCCTTCGACGCGGGGCTCTTCTCGGGCAGCGCACACCCGGGCGACGCCGCGTCGCAGGCCTGGCCCGCGTTCGCGCCGGAGGTGACGATCGGGACCTCGCAGGCGTCGGCCCGCCCGGCGGTCGCCGTGCCTGCCGGGAGGACGCAGTCGGGCACGCTGGCGAGCGTCGTCGTCGCCTCAGGGACGCCGAACCCGACCAGGACGACGGTGAAGAAGATGACCGCCAGCACCAGGTTGTGGAAGGGCCCCGCGAACATGACGATGACCCGCTGCCACCACGGCTTGGCGTAGAAGACGCGGCCCCCGTCGGTCGGCAGCACGTCGTTGAGCGCCTGGCCGCGGACCTCGGCGATGAAGCTGCGCATCCGGGTGGCGCGCTTGCTCTCGCCCTCCTGGGCCGGCGGGATCATGCCCACGATGCGGATGTAGCCGCCGAGCGGGACGGCCTTGATGCCGTACTCGGTCTCACCGCGCCGCCGGGAGAACACCGTCGGCCCGAAACCGACCATGAACTGCGGCACGCGCATGCCGAACGTGCGCGCCCAGCAGAAGTGCGCGAACTCGTGGAACCCGATCGAGTACAGCAGGCCGATAGCTTATGCGACGATCCCGAGGGTCGTGAGAAGGATCCCTCTCAGTTTCGAACTCGGGTG
>JAOPWM010000246.1 GCA_025965695.1 Blastococcus sp. | reverse complement strand
GGCGGGGCCCACCGCGCCGGACCGCGCCCCGCGCAGCAACACCGCGCCGCGGACGACGAGGAAGAGGCCCAGCGCGCCGAGGAGCAGCCGTGCCCCGGCGGGGTCCCAGAAGATGGAGGTGACCGCCACCGCGATCATCGCGATGCCGAGCGCCAGCCACTGGGGCCACGCCCGGCGGGCCTCCTGCGGGGTCGCGATGCCCTGGGTGCCTGCGGTCAGGATGCCGGTTCCGCCGTTCGCCACGGGCCCAGTGTCCCTCACCGCCTCCCTTGTTCCGCAGGCGCCGGACCCTTGCCCTGTGACACGCTGAGCCGCTTTCCTCCCACGCCTAGAAGGAGCCCGGTCATGAGTGCACAGGGAGCGGGCGGCTCCGCCATGCGTGCCGCCCGCCAGGCCGGCAACAGCGATGCGCTCGAGAACCTCGCCCGGGTGGGCCTCGTCGCCTACGGGATCGTGCACCTGCTCGTGGCCTGGCTCGCGCTGCAGCTGGCCTGGGGCGGCGGCGGCCAGTCGGCCGACCAGTCCGGCGCCATGGCCACCCTGGCGAAGCAACCCTTCGGGAAGCCGCTCCTGTGGCTGCTCGCCGCCGGCCTCGTCGCACTGGCGGCCTGGCAGGCCGCCGAGGCGTTGCGCTCACGAGGCGACTGGTCGGCGTCCGGGAACGCCCGCACCGATGCGCTGAAGAAGACCGGCAAGTCCGTGGTCAAGGCCGTCGTCTACGTCGTGCTCGGGGTCCTGGCCATCCGATTCGCCAGTGGCAGCGGGCAGTCCAGCTCCCAGCAGCAGCAGCAGACGACCGCCGGCGTCTTCGGGTGGCCGGGTGGGCGGTTCCTGATCGGGGCCGCCGGGCTGGTCCTCATCGGCGTCGGCGTCTACCACGTCTACAAGGGCCTCACGAAGCGCTTCCTCAAGCAGATCGACCTCGCGAAGGCGTCAGCGACGGCCACCCGGCTGGTGACCCGGCTCGGGCAGGCCGGCTTCCCCGGCAAGGGCGTCGCCCTGGGGCTGGTGGGCGGACTGCTGGTCTACGCCGCCGTCACGTTCGACCCGTCGAAGGCCCAAGGTCTGGACGGCGCACTACGGACGATCCTCCAGGCGCCGTTCGGCCGGATCCTGCTGAGCCTCGTCGCCGTGGGGATCGCCGCGTTCGGTGCGTTCTGCTTCGTCCGGGCCCGCTACCCCGAACGCACCTAGCGCCCCCTTCAGGGCACCGCCCCGAGCGTGCGAGGGGTGGGGAGAAGGGGGTCCTTGTTCAGGCCCTCGGGCCACCCGCGACGTAGATGACCTGACCGGAGACGAACCCGGCGCCCTCGCTGACGAGGAACGACACGGTGTGCGCGATGTCCTCCGGCTGGCCTGCCCGGGCCACCGGGATCGCCGCGGCGCGCGCCGCCACGTAGGGCTCCCACTCCTGCCCGATCCGCTCGGCCGTCGCCTTGGTCATGTCGGTGACGATGAAACCCGGCGCGATCGAGTTCGCGGTGACCCCGAACTTGCCCAGCTCGATGGCGAGGGTCTTGGTGAAGCCCTGCAGGCCGGCCTTGGCGGTGGCGTAGTTGGCCTGGCCCCGGTTGCCGAGCGCGGAGGTGCTGGACAAGTTGACGATCCGGCCCCACTTCGCCTCGGTCATGTGCTTCTGGACGGCGCGGGCCATGAGGAAGGAGCCGCGCAGGTGCACGTGCATGACCAGGTCCCAGTCGGCGTCGGTCATCTTGAACAGCAGGTTGTCGCGGGTGACGCCCGCGTTGTTGACCAGGACGACCGGTGGGCCCAGCTCGGCGGCGATCCGGTCGACGGCCGTCTGCACCTGCTCGGAGTCGCCGACGTCGGCGCCGACGGCCGACGCCCGCCCGCCCGCGGCCTCGATCGCCTGAACGGTGTCGCGGGCGTCGTCCTCCTTGAGGTCGATCACCGCCACGGCGAAGCCGTCGGCGGCCAGCCGCCGGGCCGTGGCGGCGCCGATGCCGCGGGCGGCACCGGTGACGATCGCGACGCGGGCGGTGCGGGACTCACTCATGCGGAAGCTCTCCTGGGTGGTAGGTCGATACGGGGGTCAGACGCGCTCGAACAGGGCGGCCAGGCCCTGGCCGCCGCCGATGCACATCGTCTCCAGGCCGTAACGGGCGTCGCGACGCTCCATCTCGCGCAGCAGCGTCGCGAGGATCCGGCCGCCGGTGGCGCCCACCGGGTGGCCGAGGGAGATGCCGGAGCCGTTGACGTTGGTGCGCTCGAAGTCGCTGTCGGTGAAGCCCCACTCACGGGTGACCGCGAGCACCTGGCTGGCGAAGGCCTCGTTGAGCTCGATCAGGTCGACGTCGGCGAGCTTGACGCCGGCCCGGGCCAGCGCCTTCGCCGTCGCCGGCACCGGGCCGATGCCCATGGTCTTCGGCGGCACCCCGGCGACGCCCCAGGAGACCAGCCGCGCCAGTGGGCGGAGGCCGAGCTCGGCGGCCTTGTCCGGGTGCGTGACGATCGCGACCGCCGCGCCGTCGTTCTGGCCGCTGGCGTTGCCGGCGGTGACGGTCGCGTCCGGGTCGTCCTTGCCCATGATGGGGCGCAGCTTGGCCAGGGTCTCGATGTTCGCGTCGGGGCGGATGTGTTCGTCGCGGTCGACGACCGTCTCGCTCTTCCGGCTCTTCACCGTGATCGGGACGATCTCGTCGGCGAACCGGCCGGCCGCCACGGCGGCCGCCGCGCGCTGGTGGCTGCGGACGGCGTACTCGTCCTGCTCCTCGCGCGAGATCTTGTACTCGGCGCGCAGGTTCTCCGCCGTCTCGATCATGCCGCCCGGCACGGGGTGGTTCTTGCCGCCGGCGGTCACCCGGCCGCGGGCCAGGCCGTCCTGCAGCAGCACGCCCGGCCCGGCCTTGACGCCCCAGCGCATCGCGGTCGAGTAGAACGGCGCGTTGCTCATCGACTCAGCGCCACCGGCCAGGACGAGGTCGGAGGCGCCCGACTGCACCTGCATGGCGGCGTAGAGGACGGCCTGCAGTCCGGAGCCACAGCGCCGGTCGATCTGCAGGCCCGAGGCGGTGACCGGGAGGCCGGCGTCGAGAGCGGCCACGCGGCCGATCGCGGGGGCGTCCATCGTCGGGTAGCAGTGGCCGAGCAGGACGTCCTCGACAGACTCCGGCGGCAGGCCGGTGCGCTCCATGAGGGCACGGATCACCGTGGCCGCGAGCTCCTGAGCCGGCACGTCCCGCAGCGATCCGCCGAAACCCCCGACCGGGGTCCGCAGCGGCTCACAGATGACCGCATCTCGCACGGTGGCCCTCCCTGTTCGTCCCCGGCTCTCACCAGCGCGCACTGCAGCCAGGCGCGGGAACGAGTGTCCCCCGGCGTCGATCAGGCCGCGCAAGCACCCTGCCCGTGACGTTCGGGAGGACGACGGGAGGAGGGGTCAGGCGACGCCCTGCGCCACCTGCTCACGGGCGGCCACCTGCTCCGCGTGCAGCAGTTCCCAGAGGCCGGTGATCTGCAGCGGACGGATGACGGCGCGGGATGAGGCGAGCACCCGCATGCACACGTCCTGGCGGACCGCGCGGCGGTGAGCCGTGGCGAGCACGCACAGGCCGGCGGAGTCGAGGAAGCTGACCTGCCCGAGGTCGACGGTGAGCTCCCGGACGTCACTGTCGAGCAGCGCGTCGAGGCGCTGGCGCAGGACGGGAGCGGAGGTCGAGTCGATCTCGCCGACGGCGGTCACGACCATGGCGGGCCCGGCGACGGAGACGTCGATGGTCACCAGCTCGGCGGCGGATGGTTCGAGTGAAGGTGCGGTCACGAGTTGCCTCTCTCAAGCGATCAACCGGACCAGTGGAAGAACGGCCGCGGCTACGTGCGACGCAGGAACACCGACACTGGTAACGGCTGACTGTTGAACCGCAGCCCTGACGGTAGGGATCGAAATGCACAACCGCAAGGGGCGGATACTGGGCCGTGTGTCGATGCGGATGGTCCTCTGGGGCGCCCTGGTGGGCGTCGTCTCCGTCCTGGCATTCGTGCTGCTGGACCCGATCCTCGCCGCATTTCTCGTCATCATGCTGGTGACCGGCGCCGGTATCGCCGTCCTCGCGCGTGACTGGGACCGGCACTCGACCTACGAGGAGCGCGAACTCGTCCGCGCCCGCAAGCGCGCCGAGAAATGGGAGCGGAACAAGGACGTGCGCGACCGCGACCGCGCCCGCTGGGAGGCCCACCAGGCACGGCAGGCGGAGCAGTCCCGCGAGGCCGAGCAGTAGGGAGACGCACCGCGGAGCGGCCCGCCGCCGCCCGCCCTCCGCGCCCAACTGCCGCGCACCACCGGCGTCCGCTGGCTGCGTCAGGAGCACCTGCCGCCGACCACCCGGCCGGGGGCCCGGGATCGGGGCGGGCCGGTGGGCGGCCGTCGGCCCATGGTCATGCGCCCGGAGCGATGGCCGTGCCCCGCTGGGGTCAGTGACCCGACCGCTACTCCCCGACCGCGTCCTCGGCGGCCAGTTCGCCGGCGCGGCCGGGGAAGGCGAACGCCTCGGCCAGTGCCTGCCGCAGCCGCCACGCCCCCGCCCGCCAGGCGAGCGCGCGGCCGAGGGCGGCCGGGGTGCCGTCCACGTGGTCGACGGTCGCCTCCGGCCACCACGTCACGGCCCGGCCGTCCACCGTGAGCTGCTCGTGGACGGCGACCTCGCCCTCCAGCGTGACCACGCCCAGCCGGGCTGCGGCGAGCTCCGCACCGGGCAGCTCCGCCCAGCGCTGCCGCGGGCCGCGGCCGGTCACCGCCCCCGCGACCTTCTCGCTGGCCAGGGGCAGGTCCAGCAGGTCGGCCACCGCTCCGGGCGCGCCACCGGCGGGCACGACCGGCTCGTCGACCAGTGGCTGTAGGTACGGCGCGTCGAGCACGACGGCGTCCTCGACCACCCGGTCCGGGGCGACGCGCACCCGCTCGGGCGGGTCGACGTCGATCCCGTCGAGCGCCGCGGCGATCCGGGCGTAGGCCGTCCGGAGGACGTCGGGTCGCACCGTGCGGGCCGGGTCCCCGAGACGGTCCAGGAGGTCGATCGCGCCGTCCACGTCGACGAGCACGTCGTCGACCGTCCTCGGGGGACGCAGCAGGTCCAGGGCGCGGGGAACGCCGGTCGCCGCTTCATACAGTCCCTGTAACTCCGTGCTGTCCGGGTGCCGCAGCCGGTCCGGGCGCTCCCCGTCGAGCACCCGGTGGGTCGACAGCCACCAGCGCAGGTAGCCGGGCACCGACACTCCCCCGAGCAGCACGTCGGCCCGGGCCTCCGCCGGTGCGGCGGCGAGCAGCGGCAGCGCCCGGTGCCAGTCCCTGACCAGCTCCAGGTCGCGGACCGCCGTCAACGACGGCCACACCGGAGGCGGGGCGTCGAGCGGCAGCCGGTCCAGCATTGCGTCGGCCCACCGGTCGGCGGCGTCCACATCCAGCTCATCCGGGTCCTCGCCCCGGACCAGCGCGAACGTGTCGAGGACGCCGACCGCCCGCAGCGCCTCGGGATCGGCGGTCGCGGCCGTCTCCCGGTCCAGCATCCCCAGCGCGCCCTCCTCCAGGACGGCTGCGAGCGGAGACCCGGGCAGGACCAGCTCCCCCGCCGGCGCCCACCCGCCGGCGGCATCGGGCAGCGCCAGCTCGGTCAGCCAAGTCAGCTCACCGACGCCCGGCCGGGCAGCCGCCACGAGGGCGAGCACCGCCCGCGCCAGGTCCTCCGGTTCGGGGCTGTCGTCGAGGGCGTCCTCCACGGCGTCCATGGACGTCTCGACGGCGCTGCGGACGGCGGGGTCGGCGAGGACGGCCGCGGCGGTGGCCGGGAGGGCACCCAGCCGCTCCAGCAGCCGACGCGCCGCCGGCGACTCGACCGCCTCGGGCTCGGCCAGCCGCAGGCCCAGCGGGCCCAGGTGCTCCACCGGCAACCCTGCCTCCGGGAGGAGCACCCCGGCCGGGCCGTGCGCGGTCCGCCCGCCGGCGAGGGGCACGGGCAGCGCCGCGAGCTCCTCGCGGTCGGCACCGTCGAGAGCGGAGTACAGCCGCCCCCACCAGCCCGGCGGACGGTCCACCCCACGGACCGCCTCCACCGCCTCGGCGACGCCGACCCGCCGGATGTCGAGCGCGCCGAGGGCGGGGGTGTCCGACCGGCGGGACCAGCCGGCCGGCAGCAGCCCCGGGAGAACGTCGGCCAAGACGTCCACCCGCTCGTCGGTCGCCTCGTCGAGAACCACGGCTCGCTCGGGGAGCTGCCGGGGCTCCTCCGTGCCTTCCGGGGCCGCCCCGGCCACCGGGAGCCAGGCCGTGGCGCGTAGCCGCCCCAGCACGGCCGCACCGAGGGCGGCGTCGAGAGCAGCCCCGGCCAGCCCGGCGCGGGGCACCAGGCGCAGCAGCACCGGGTCGGCGCGCAGCGTGGTGACCAGGTCCGCGAAGACGTCGGCGGCCGCGGCGACCAGCGCGTCGGTGACCGGGCCGGGCGCGACGTGGCGGCGGTCGGGTCCGAGCGGGAAGGGCGCGATGAGCCGCAGCGGCAGCGACAGCGGCTCGTCGCTGGGTGTCGGCGCATGGACGACCTGGCCCGCCGGCAGCGGGCGCGGGACGCCGTCGTCGTCCAGCGGCACCGCCCAGGTCACCGTCCAGCCGCGGCGCGAGCGTTCCTCGACCGGGCGGTCGGCGAGCAGCTCGGCGGGCAGCTCGCCGGAGCGCTGCGCCACCTGCCAGACCGTCGTCCGCCCGCCCTCGGACACCCGGGCGGAGCCGTCCACCCACTCGATGGACAGCGTGCGGATGACCCCGTCCAGGACGACCTCGACGGCCGCCAGACCCGGGAGGGCGAGCAGCAGGTCCGCCGGCAGCTCGGCCAGGGCGGCCTCGACCGCCGGCCGGGCTCCCTCGCGCAACGGCAGGACGACCTCGGTGGCGAATCCCGCAGGCACGGAACCCTCCGCCGGCCACGGGAGCCGGAGGACGGGCACCGCTCCCCCGCGACGCTCCAGCTCCTCCGCCGGTGCCGGGAGCGCGGCGACCTCGGCCCGGGTCCGGTCGGCGCTGAACCGCACTCCGCCGTCCGTCGACACGACGGCCGGCTCGTCGCTCACGGCCAGGACCGCGGCGAACCCCACGCCGAACCGGCCGACACCGGCGTCCTTGTCGCGCTTGGCCGACGCCCGCAGCGTGGCCAGCCCCTGGACGCCGCCGGCGTCCAGGGGGGCGCCGGTGTTGGCTGCCCGCAGCGTCTCCCCCGCGAGCTCCAGCCGCAGCCGCCCCGGAACCCCCGCGCGGGCGGCGGCGTCGGCGGCGTTCTGGGCGAGCTCGACCAGCAACCGGTCGCGGTACCCGCCCCGGACGAGGTCCTCCTCGGCGTTCGCGTCCTCCCGGAAGCGGGCCGGCGACGCGGCCCACGCCGCGAGCACCCGGTCACGGACGGCAGCCGTGTCGAAGGGATCCAGGGTGCCGTCAGCCGGTCCGGTCACTCGTAGTCGAACCAGCCCTGCACCCCGGCGACGGCCAGGAGCCGGGTCACCGGGCCCGGCGCGACCGCGAGGCGGAACTCCGCCCCGGCCTCCTTCGTGCGGTCACGGCAGACCAGCAGCGCGCGCAGGCCGGAGGAGTCCAGGAACTGCAGGCCGCGGACGTCCAGGACCAGGGAGCCGACGTCGCCCGCGTCGAGCACTGCCGTCACGGCGGCGCGCAGGGCGCCCTCGCGGAACAGGTCCAGCTCACCGGCGACCCGGACCCGGACGGCGTCGCCTTCGTGGTCGACGGCGACCTCGAAGGGCACCTCGTCCAGGAGCCCGGTCATCGGACGGCCACCACCACGAACGCCGCGTCGTCGCGCAGCACGCCCTCCCCCAGAGCGGCGTCCAGCGCGTCCGCGACCTCGGCTGCGGGACGTCCGGCCAGCGGGGCGAGCAGCGCCGCGACGGCGACGTCCTCGGTGGCCCCGTGCCCGGCGACCACCTCGAGGGTGCCGTCGGTGAACAGCACGAGGAAGTCGCCACCGCGCATGGTCGCCGCGACCTCGGTGTACTCGGCCTCGAGGGTCCAGCCGACCACGGGAGAGGTCTGCCCCACCCGTTCCAGCGTGCCGCCGGAACGGACCAGCAGCGGATGGGGGTGCCCGGCCAGACCGACCGTCACCGTCGTGCTCCCGTCGCGCACCGGGGCAACGGCGACCAGCGCCGCGGTGGCGTACTGGTCGAGGTCCTCCTGTGCGTTGACCAGCACGGAGTTCAGCCGGCCCAGCGCCCCGGCCGGTGTCCAGGTGTCTGCGACCGTTGCCCGGAGCACCCAGCGCACCGTCCCCGTCATCGATGCCGCGAGGGTTCCCTTGCCGCAGACGTCACCCACGACGACGGCGCAGCCACCCCTCGTGTCCGGCACGACGTCGTAGAAGTCGCCGCCGACCTGGTCGCAGTTGGCCACGTGGTAGCGGGCGGCGATGTCCAGCCCGTCGACGTCGGGCACCCGCGTCGGCAGCAGGCTCTGCTGCAGGGTCCGCGCGACGACCTCGGCGCTGCGCCGGAGTTCGCACTCCAGCTCCACGGTCCGGCGGGCGGCCAGCCGGAGCTCCAACTGGTCCATGACGACGCTGGCGAGGTCGGACAGGGACGCCACCTCGTCGTCGGTCAGCTTCCGCGGCTGCTGGTCGATCACGCAGAGCGTGCCCAGGTTGAATCCGTCGTTGGTGGTCAGCGGCACTCCGGCGTAGAAACGCAGGCCCATCTCCCCGGCGACGAGTGGGTTGGCGAGGGTCCGCGGGTCCGTGCTCGCGTCGTCGACCAGCCAGGGCCCGTCCTGCAGCACCGCCGAGGCGCACAGCCCCGGCTCCCGGTCGATCTGCTCGACGTCGAGCCCGTAGTGCGACTTGAACCAGATCCGGTCGGCGTCGACGATGCTCACGATCGCGATCGGCACGTCGAAAAGCCGGGCGGCCAGCGTGGTGATCCGCTCGAAGGCCCCGTCCGGCGGGGTGTCCAGCACCTGGTAGCGGCGGACGGCAGCCAGCCGCTGCGCCTCATCGGTCATGACCTGCATGGCCGGACCTCCTCTGGTAGGACCGGAGGGTCCGTACCTGCCGCGTCGTGGGCGCGACCCTAGTTCCTCGATGCCCGCGGCTCCCACCGACTCCCGGACCCACCCGTTCGGGGCGATGTCGTCGTGCACCGCCTAAGTTCCACCTGTGCGGGTACGGACCCGTTCGATACCGACGCCTTCAGCGGGTGCCGGGGTATGAGTTCGCCTGTGTCGGCGGCCATCCGGCCGCCGACCGCGCGGCGACAACAGCGAAGGCGGTGGCGGTGGCGCTCTGGCAACCGGCGCGCCTCCCGCAGGGCTTCCGGGAGCTCTGGTGTGCGGAACTGCACTCCCTCGGTGAGCTGGCCAAGTTGCGCGCCCGGCTGCGCGCGACGCTGACCGGCAGCCCGACCGTCGTCCACCCCGAGCGGGAGCACTGGTCGGAGCGGCTGGTGCTCATCGCTGACGAGCTGACGTCGAACGCCCTGCGGCACGGCAGCCCGCCGGTCGCCACCGCGTTGAGCCGCCACTCCGACCGGTGGCTGATCGCCGTGAGCGACTCCTCCACCCACGCCCCCCCGGCCCCGGCCGAGGGCCGGGACCCCGGCCTCGGCGGCTTCGGCCTCTATCTCGTGGCCGACCTCTCCGCCGCCCACGGCTGGTCCCTCGAGCGCGGAGCGAAGAAGGTCTGGGCCGTCGTCGAGGCCGACGAGGAGAGCACCCAGTCCACCGCCTGAACCCGTCGGCGCGACGTGATACCTACGCACCGGTAACCTGCGTCAGCATGTCGCTCGTCGATCAGCTGGACACGGTGACCGAGGCCTCCGCGGGCACCGTCGACCGCCACGCCACCACCCAGACCTTCGAGTCGACGAACCCGGCCTCCGGGGCCGTCGTCGGCGTCTTCCCGGTACACGACGCCGATGCCGTGCGGGAGACCGTCGAGCGCGCCCGCCCTGCCGCCGAGCAGTGGGCCGCCCTCGGTTTCGACGGGCGCCGGCAGCGCCTGGCCGCCTACCGTGGCTACCTCGCCCGCCGGATGCACGAGCTGGCCGACCTCGTCCACCGGGAGAACGGCAAGCCCCACGGCGACGCGATCCTCGAGATCACCCTTGCCATCGACCACCTGGCCTGGGCCGGCACCCACGCCCGGAAGACCCTCGGCCAGCGCAAGGTCCGGGCCGGGATGCTCGCGGCCAACCACGCCGCCTACCTGGAGTACCAGCCGCTGGGCGTCATCGGCGTGATCGGCCCCTGGAACTACCCGGTCTTCACGCCCATGGGTTCGATCGCCTACGCGCTGGCCGCCGGCAACGCCGTCGTCTTCAAGCCCTCGGAGCACACCCCCGCGGTCGGCGCGTGGCTGACCGCCGCCTGGCGGGCGGCCGTCCCCGACGCCGCCGACGCCTTCCAGGTGATCACCGGGTACGGCGAGACCGGTGCCGCTCTCTGCCGCGCCGGCGTGAGCAAGCTGGCCTTCACCGGCTCCGCCCCGACCGGCAAGAAGGTCATGGCCGCCTGCGCCGAGAACCTGGTCCCGGTGCTCATGGAGCTCGGTGGCAAGGACGCGATGATCGTCGACGACGACGCCGACGTCGTGGCTGCCGCCGACGCCGCCGTCTGGGGCGCGATGAGCAACGCGGGCCAGACCTGCATCGGCATCGAGCGGGTCTACGCGACCAGTGCCGTCTACGACCGCTTCGTCGCCGAGGTGACCGCGCAGGTGCGCACGCTGCGCCCCGGCTCGGACGACGAGGCCACCTACGGGCCGATGACGATGGCCTCGCAGGGCGGCATCGTGCGGAGGCACGTCGAGGACGCCACCGGCGCGGGTGGCCGGCTGGTCCGCGGGGACGCCGACCCGAGCCTGTTCCCGAACGAGAACTACCTCGCCCCCACCGTGCTGCTCGACGTCCCCGAGTCCTCCTCCGCTATCCGGGAGGAGACCTTCGGGCCGACGCTGACCGTCACGAAGGTCCGCGACGCAGAGGAGGCGCTGGCGCTCGCCAACGCCACCTCCTACGGGCTGGCCGGCTCGGTGTTCGCCAAGTCCAGGACCCGGGGCATGGACCTCGCCCGCCGCATGCGCAGCGGCATGACCTCGGTGAACTCGGTGCTGACCTTCGCCTCGGTGCCCGCCCAGCCCTTCGGCGGCGTCGGCGACAGCGGCTTCGGCCGGATCCACGGCGAGGACGGGCTGAAGGAGTTCACCCGCGCCAAGGCGATCACCCGCCAGCGGGTCGCACTGCCGGTCAACCTGATGAGCTTCAGCCGACCCGCGTCCGCGACCGACGCGCTGGCCCGTGTCATGGGCATGATCCACGGGCGTCACCGGTGAGCGACATCGACGACGAGTTCGACGTCGTCATCGTCGGCGCAGGCTCGGCCGGCTGCGCGCTGGCCGGCCGGCTGACCGAGGACCCCTCCCTGCGGGTGCTGCTGCTGGAGGCCGGCGGGTCCGACGACGTGCTCGAGGTGCAGATCCCGGCCGGGCTCTACAAGACCTGGCGCACCCGGCTGGACTGGAACTACACCACCGACCCGCAGCCGGGCCTGGACGGCCGCAAGCTGTTCTGGCCGCGCGGCAAGCTGCTCGGCGGCTCCTCGTCGATCAACGCGATGATCTACATCCGCGGCGCGGCGGCCGACTACGACGAGTGGGCGACGCTCACCGGCGACCCGTCCTGGTCCTACGAGCACGTGCTCCCGCTGTTCCGCCGGATGGAGGACAACGCCCGCGGCGCCGACCGCTTCCACGGCGTCGGGGGTCCGCTGCGCGTGGAGGACCTCCGATCGCCGCACGCGTGGACCCGCGCCGTCGTCCAGTCGGCGGTGGCCGCGGGCTACCCCCGCAACGACGACTTCAACGGCGCCGCCCAGGAGGGCGTCGGCCAGTACCAGGTGACCCAGAAGCGCGGCCGCCGCTGGTCCTCGGCCGATGCGTACCTGCACCCGGCGGAGGGCCGACCCAACCTGACCCTGCGCACCGGCGCCCTGACCACCCGGGTGCTCCTCGAGGGCGGCCGGGCGACCGGGGTCGAGTACCGGGCCGGCGGGCAGGTGCACACGGTGCGCGCCACCCGCGAGGTCGTGTTGTCCGGTGGCGCGGTCAACTCCCCGCAGCTGCTGATGCTCTCGGGCATCGGGCCCGCGGAGCACCTGCGCGAGGTCGGCGTCGACGTCGTCCACGACCTCCCGGGTGTCGGCGGCGGCCTGCAGGACCACCCACTCGTGCCGGTGGTCTGGAATGTGCGGTCGGGGAAGTCGCTGTTCCGTGCCGAGTCGCCGTCCGGCTACGCCAAGTGGTTCGGCGCCCGCCGCGGGCCGCTGACGTCCAACCTGGCCGAGGCCGGGCTGTTCACCCGGTCGGCACCGGAACTGCCCGAGCCGGACCTGCAGATGCACTTCCTGCCGGTGAAGTTCTGGAAGCAGGCGGAGGTCGACCCCGACGTCGACGCCTTCACGGCCGCCGTCGTGCTGGTGCACGTGCACGCGCGCGGCACGGTCCGGCTGCGCTCGGCCGACCCCACCTGGGCGCCGGCCATCGACGCCGGCTACCTCACCGACGAACGCGACCTCGACGCCCTGGTGACCGGGGTGGAGAAGGCACGGGAGATCGCCGCTGCCGGTCCGCTCGCCTCGGTGCTGGCCGACGAGTGGTCGCCCGGGGGCGCCGTGCGCGGGCGCGACGCCCTGCGCGCCTCGGTCAAGGACACCCTCGAGTCGCTGTACCACCCGGTGAGCTCCTGCCGGATGGGCACCGACGAGCAGGCCGTCGTCGACGCCCAGATGCGGGTGCGCGGCATCGAGGGGCTGCGGGTGGTGGACGCCTCGGTCATGCCGACGCTGGTCCGCGGGAACACGAACGCGCCGACGATCATGCTCGCCGAGCGGGCCGCCGACCTGATCCTCGGCCGCTCGGTCGACCCCGTCCTGGCCGCCGCGAACTGACCCGCCCCTGGGACTTTCGGCACCGAAAGTCCGGGGCCGGAGCGGACTTTCGGCGCCGAAAGTCCGCTCCGGTCCCGCATGCGAAGGGCGTGGCTACGGCCGGGCCTCGTAGACGAGGTTGAACGGCGTCTCGGCGACGCGGGCGAACCGGGTGAACCCGGCGTCGGTGACGACCCGCCGGATCGCCGCCTGCCCCGCCTGCGCACCGAGGGCGTAGCCGCCGGACTGCGACTTCGCGTTCGGCAGGCAGAGGAACGTCGAGAAGTTGTAGTACACGCGGCCGACCGGGTTCTGGTTGTCCGAGGGGTCGTCCTGCGCGAACGGCTCCACGATCATCCAGGTGCCGTCCGGTGCCAGCGACTGTCGGATGTGCCGGGCCGCCGCCAGGGGGTCGCCCATGTCGTGCAGGCAGTCGAACGTCGTCACCAGGTCGTAGCCGGTGCCGGTGAACGTCTGCGCGCCGGCGACCTCGAAGCCGACCCGGTCGGCCACGCCGGCCTCGGCCGCCCGCTTGCGGGCGAGCTCGATCGAGCCGCCGTGGTAGTCCGACCCCGTCACCTGCGCGCCCGGGTAGTTCTGCGCCATGAGGACGCTCGACGCGCCCAGACCGCAGCCGACATCGGCGACCGAGGCGCCCTGCTGCAGCTTCTGGTCGACCCCGTCCAGGGACGAGATCCAGGTCGGCAGGTTGGCGTGGTAGCCGGGACGGAAGAACTGCTCGCATCCGACGAACACGTCCGGGTCGTGCTCGTGCCAGCCGACGCCGCCCCCGCTGCGCAGGGCCTCGGTGATCCGCGGCTCGGCCTTGAGGGTGCCGAGCGCGAACACGAACGCCCCCGGGGCGTAGACCGGGTTGTCGGGACTGGTCAGACAGAGGGCCTGCTCCTCCGACAGCGAGTAGGTCTCCTCGTCGCCGGAGACCGTCCTGGTCACGTAGCCGCCGGCGGCCTGCCCGCGCAGCCACTCAGCGATGTACCGCGGATCGGTGCCGGTGCGCTCCGCGAGCTGCGCCGCGGTCGCCGGCCGCTCCCCCAGCTCGCGGAAGAGGCCGAGGCGGTGGCCCACGACGACGTTGCCCGCCGCCATGGTGGCCCCCAGATCACCGACGAAGCGGTTCAGGAATTCCATCAGCTTGCCTTGGTCGATCGCCATCGAAGGTCTCCTCGCGTGTGGGGTGGCTGATCGACGCAACGGTGACTCGAGGCGTTGCAGCAACATTGCAGTCGCCCCAGAAGGCGCGATCTGCTCAGCCGGGCAGCTCCGCCAGCCCCGGCCATCCGGCGGCCCCTGCCGCGGCCCGGAAGTCCGCGAGTATGCGGTCGGCCCGTTCGGGATCGCCGGCCCGCCGCCACCCACGGGCCACGCCCAGGTAGGCATCGGCGCCGAGCAGCCACGCGCAGCCCTCGGGCACCCGGATGCTCTGGAGCAGCGCGTCGGCCCGGAACAGCACGTCCAGCTCGCCGGTCGCCTCTGCCAGCGGCCCGAGGCAGCGCAGCAGATAGGCCTCGGCACCGGGCACCTCCGCGGCCCGGGCGGCCGGGCGGAGGACCGCGGCCGCGGCCGCCGGCTCGTCGCACGCGAGCAGGGTCCCGGCGTACAGCGACGCCGCCGTGGTCGACCACCAGGTGTGTCCGTGACGGGCGCCGAGCTCCAAGGCTCGCAGGCCCTCGCGCTGTGCCTCGTCGAGCCGTCCCGCCAGCCGGTGTGCCCAGCCGAGGTGCGCGACGAAGAACGGATCGTAGGGCGTGTACCCGCTGCGCCGGCAGATGTCCCGCGCCGCGGCAATCCGCGCGAGAGCGCCGTCGACGTCCCCCGCTGCCAGGGGGACGAACATGGACTCGAACACCACCCACTGCAGCATCCAGAGGTCATCGAGCCGGCGCAGGATGGGTTCGAGCTCGTCGATCACCGGTTCCAGTTCCCCGACCATCCCCAGGTAGGCGCACGAGGTCTTGACGGCGTCGAGCCCGCGCACGTACGCCCGCTGGTCCCCGGCCGCGCGGCCGCTGACGAGGCTCCGCCGGGCCAGGAGACGGGCGTCGGTGAAATTCAGCTGCGAGCACCGCAGCACCGTGAGCCGGCCGAGGACGTCGGCCTGCATCCCGCGATCACCCAGCGACTCGGCGAGCGCCAGGCACTCGCCGAGGACCGGCTCCAGGTCGGCCGGCGCGCGGCCGAGGGCCACCGGGACATCGCCGGCCAGATCGCGCAGAGCGATCATGTGCAGCCGGCGGTCACCCGCACGGCGGGCGGCGTCCTGCGCCGCCGTGAAGTCGTCGAGCGCGGCCGCGAAATGGGCGGCGGCGTCGTTCGCCCGCCCTCGGACGACGAGTGCGCGCCCCTGCAGTTCCGCGTCCCCCGTCCCGTCGGCGATGGCCAGCGCGCGGGTGGCGAGCAGGATCGCGTCGCTGGCCACGAAGCGCGCGAGCGCTCGTTCGGCGGCGTTGAGCCAGGCGCGTGCCGCCCGCTCCCGGTCGCCGATCGCCTCGGCGTGGACCGCAGCCGCTTCGGGGTCGGCCGACAGCAGGTCGGCCGCCCGGGCATGCCACGCCAGCAGGGTCGGGGACGGCGTCGCGGCGAGCAGCGCCTCGCGGACGACGTCGTGGGCGAACTCGTACAGCCGGCCCGTCGCGAGGAGGAGGCGGGCGCCCAGGGCGCGCTCGAAGGCGTCCAGGGCGATCGTCGCGGGGGCGCCGGCCAGCTCCGCGGCAACCAGCGGGTCGAACGCCGAACCCAGCACCGCTGCGGCGCGCAGCAGCCGCTCGGTCACCTGGCCTGTCCGCGCGACGCGGTCGATCACCGCCGTCTGCAGGGACGCGGGCAGCCCGGCGTCCCCGCCCGTCAGCGCGCGCAGCACCTCGACGACGAACAGCGGATGGCCGCCGGTGCGCCGCATGACGTCGGACGCCCGGCTCTCGTGCCCGGCCCGGCCGGCGAGAACGGCGACGGCGTCGACCGGCAACGGCCCGAGGGTCACCGTCGTCGCCACGTCGCGGAGCAGCTCCAGGGCGTCGTCCCCCTCGCCGGTCCGTGCCGCGGCCGCCAGCAGGATCTGCTCGCGGCCCAGGTGTCGCGCCAGGTAGTGCAGCAGCTCGACGGTCGACCGACCGGCCCGCTGCAGGTCGTCGACGGCGACCAGGATCGGCCCGTCGCGCGCGAGGCCCCGCAGGAACTGCGTGATCGCGGCGAAGCTCTGCGACCGCTCGACCGCCTCGCCGGCCGATCCGGCCGGGCTCGCGTCGGTGAACGGCGCCAGCTCCGGGACCAACCGCCCGAGAACCCCCGCGCCCGCGCCCGCGGCGGCCGAGCGGATGCGGTCCGCGGGCAGACCGGCCGTGGCGGTGGCGAGGGCGTCGACGACGGGCTGGGCGAACAGCGACCGCTCGCCCTCGAAGGAGCGCCCGACCAGCACCGAGCCGCCGGACCGCCGGGCGATCCCGGCCAGCTCCTCGAGGAGCCGGCTCTTGCCGATCCCGGGCTCCCCGGCGAGGACCACGAAAGCTGCCCGGTGGCGGCAGGCGTCCTCCCATGCTGCGCGGAGCACGGCCAGCTCGTCGTCCCGCCCGGCGAGGCGCAGCCGGTCGGCCGTCGGCGGGGGTGCGGGCGCCGCCGGGTCGGCGTCCCCGCTCCCCTGGAGCGCGGCCTCGTACAGCCGTTGCGTGGCGGGTGCCGGGTCGGTGCCGAGCTCCTCGGCGAGCGCTCGCCGTAACCCGTCGTAGCTGCGCAGCGCGTCAGCGGGCAGGCCCTGGGCGAGGAGTGCCCGCATGAGCAACCGCACCGCCTCCTCGTCCAGCGGGTCCTCGTTCACTGCCCGGCGCGAGGTGTCCTCGGCGATCTCGCCGTCGCCGTCGGCCAGCGCCGTCCGCGCCAGCAGGTGACGGCCCCTGCGGCGCAGGGCCGTGACCTCCGAGCGGAGGGGCGCCGTCCACTCGACGCCGACCTCCTCGGCAGGCCCGTCGCCCACCTCGAGCAGCCGCACCGCCGCCCGGGCGCCGGCGGAC
>JAOPWM010000231.1 GCA_025965695.1 Blastococcus sp. | reverse complement strand
CGGCAGCGGCGCGGACGGCAGCCCGGCGGCACCGGCGGGCGGCAGCGGTGGCGGAGCGCAGCCGCCTGCCACCCCTGCGGCCGGCGGAGGATCGGCAGGGTCTGGTTCGGGAGGCTCGGGCACGCCGGCCGGCTCGGGCTCCGGTCCGGCACCGGCAGCTCCGGGGATCCCGGCTCCGGCGCCTCCGGTGGAGGTCCCGCCCGTCGTGACGGTCCCGCCCGTCGTGACGGCTCCGCCGCCGGCAGCTCCGGTTCCCGGGGTGACGTGCACCCTGCTGGATCCGCTCGGACGCAAGCTCCTGCCCGACCTGCCCGTCTGCCCCTGACGGCTGGACAGCACAGACGGCGGCCCCTCCGATCAGTTCGATCGGAGGGGCCGCCGTCATGACGGATGGATCAGCGCGCGCCACCACTCCGCTGGGTGCCGGTGAACATGAAGTTCAGTCCGCTCGAGGCTCCCTCGAAGGCGTCGCCGGTCGCACCGGCGGGCAGCGTGGCCGTGAGCCGGAGGTGGTCGGTTCCACCGGCGACCAGGCTGGCCGCACCCGCCAGAGGCTGGTTGGTCGCGACGATCGGGCCGGCGTAGAAGCTGCGCTCGGTGCCGGAGCAGGAGAAGTTCGATCCGGTCTCCACCCAGGACACCGAGCAGGATTCGACGGTCAACTGGAGGCCGTTCACCGGGTCCTGGTCGAGGACGCTGGACGAGGTGGCCCAGGACTTCAGCGTGACTGCGCTGAGCGGCGTCGTCCCGTCGTTGACCAGGTCGATCAGGTGGGTGCGCGAGTCACCGGCGAGCATCTGGCCGCCGCCGAAGGGGAGGGCAGCCGAGCCACCGGGCGAGCTCACGTCGATGGAGAGCACGCCGGTGTCGACCGTCGTGCCGACGGGGCTGGTGCTGTCGGTGAAGCCGCCGAACGTGCCCAGACCGGCCACCGCGACGGCGGCACCCACGGCGCTGATGGCACCGACGATCGTGACCGCGGTGCGGCGGCGGGTCGCGGTCGAGCTGTCGATGGTGGTCACGGTCGTGCTCCCCGAGCTGGTGCCCGGGCGGCGGTTCCGCCCTGGCGACGACCCCACGTTGCGCCGCCATCCGCAGCCACGGCGCGAGGAATCCGCAAGGCCTCCGCAAGATGCGGCGGATCCGCCGACAGGCACAATGGCCATCGGCGAGTCGGCCTGCCTACGGCGGCTCGACCGGGTCCCGCACTCAGGAGACCGTTGCCACCTCGACGAGGTCCATGCGGTCGAGCTGGTCCCGCGCGACGTCCCGCATGTCGGCCAGGATGCGCTTCTGGAGCGGATCGATCCGCTCGTCCAGCACCGCGCACAGCGGGAACGCGATCGCCCCCGCTCGACGAACCGCGGCCTTGTCGACCAGTGGCGCTCGCACAGAAGTCACCGCCACCGCATTGACCGCGCCCGACGGGTCCTGCGCGATCCCGACCGTGTAGCTCTCGCGAGGGTTCCGGCTCTGGTCGGCATGGTGGTCACGCAGGTGCAACAGGACGTGGTGCCAGCGGAGAACCTCTCCGTCGTCGTCCGACGCGACGAGATCGCTCTGCGTCAGAGCAGCGCCGCCCTCGCCCTCGGCGAAGCCCCGGGCGTAGGAGAGCAGGGCCAATGTCCAGAGCGCTTCCACCCCCACGTCGTCGGCACCGTGCCCGCCGTCGTCCAGCATGGTCATCAGGCGCTCGCAGCACCGGAGAACGGTCTGCAGATCGTCGTAGGCCATGACCAGGCGCGCGAGACGCGTCGCGTCCTTGCTGTCCAGTCGTCGGATCGACGTCGGTGCAGCGCTCGCAGTCTCGGACATGTCATGTGCTCCTCAGGAGGTGGCGCGACCGGTGCAGACCGTTGTCTTCAATGCACGACGGTTGCGTAGAGCAGGTAGAGGTTCAGCAGGATGATCACCGTGGCGACGGCCGACATCAGGACAGTGACCGACCGCCGGTTCACGAAGTCGCCCATGATGTCGGCGCGCCGGCTGAGCATCGTCAACGGCACGAGCGCGAACGGGATGCCGAAGGACAGCACCACCTGCGAGACGACAAGCGTGACGGTCACCGGCAGGCCGAGCGCGAGGACGGCCAGCGCGGGCAGCATCGTCACGGCTCTCCGCACGAACAGCGGGATCCGCCGCTGCACGAACCCCTGCATGACGACCTGCCCGGCGTAGGTACCCACGCTCGCCGACGACAGGCCGGAGGCGAGCAGGGCCACGGCGAAGGCCATGGCCGCGCCTCCGCCGGCGAGCCGGAACAGGCCCTCGTGGGCGACCTCGATCGAGTCGGCGGAACTGCCGGCCAGGCGGTGGAACACCGACGCGGCGACCACCATCATGACGACGTTGATCGTGCCCGCGATGCCCAGCGCCACCACCACGTCGATGCGCTGCACGCCCAGCAACGCGCGCCGCTCGCCGTCGTCCCGGCACACGACCCGCCGCTTGGTCAGTGCCGAGTGCAGGTAGATGACGTGGGGCATCACCGTCGCGCCCACGATCCCTGCCGCGAGCAACACGCTGCCCGCCCCCGAGAACTGCGGGACCAGGCCCGCGGCGACGCCGGGCAGGCTCGCGCCGACGGCGACGAGGTCGTAGGCGAAGCCGAGCAGGACGAGGCCGAGCAGGCCGGTGATCACGAGCTCGAACCGTCGGCGACCGCGGCGTTCGAGGGCCAGGATCACGAAGGCCACCACGGCGGTGATCAGTCCTGCGGGGAGCAGCGGGACGCCGAACACGAGGTACAGCCCGATCGCGGCGCCGACGAACTCGGCGATGTCCGTCGCCATCGCCACGACCTCGGCCTGGAGCCACAGCCCCACTGACACCGGCCGCGGATAGGTGTCCCGGCACAGTTCGGGGAGGTCCCGGCCGGTCACCACGCCGAGCTTCGCCGACTGGTACTGCACCAGCATCGCCGTCAGATTGGCGGCGATGACCACCCACAGCAGCGTGTACCCGTACCGGGCACCAGCGGAGAAGTTCGTGGCGAAGTTCCCCGGGTCCACGTAGGCGACGGCTGCGACGAAGGCGGGACCGGCGAGTCCGTAGACCCCCCGGACCCGGCCTCTCGCCCGGAGCGTCGCGAACGGGGCGACGGCGACGTCGGCGGCTTCATCGACCGGAGCCTGCGCGACCACGGACGGTCAACCGACCGACGGTCCGAGGCCGAGCGACTGCGGGGTACTGGAGTCCGGCGACGGTTGGTGCAGCCCCTCGTCCAGCTGCCCGAACTCGGTCATCAGGGCCCGGCTGCCACCCCACGGGGTCTGCTCCTCGGCGATCAACGTGTTCGTCGTCAGGAGCAGGCCCGCCACGGACGCGCCGTTCTCCAGCGCCGATCGGCACACGCGGAGTGGGTCGATGATGCCCATCTCGATCATGTTGCCGAAACGGCCCTCCAGCGCATCGAACCCCTCGTCGACGCCCATGCCCGAGACCCTCTCCACCACCTCCTGGCCGGGGTACCCCGCGTTCGCCGCGATGAGATAGGTCGGCTCGGTAAGCGCACGACGCACGATCTCGACGCCCACGGCGTAGTCCTTCTCGACGTCGAGGTCGTCGAGCGCCGGCGCCGCATGGACCAGTGCCACGCCGCCGCCGGCGACGATGCCCTCGGCCATGGCGGCCCGTGTGGCCGACAGCGCGTCCTCCACCCGGTGCTGCAGTTCGGTGAGCTCGGCATTGGTCGGGGCGCCGACCTTGATGACGGCGACCCTCCCGGACAGCGCGCCGATCCGTTCGCTCAGGACGTCCTCGTCCACGCCGAAGGTCGCCCGCTGCAGTTCCGCCCGCAGCTGCGCCGTCCGGAACTCGATCTGCTCCGCCGATCCGACGCCGCCGATGATCGCCGTCCGGTCGGCGGTGACGCGGACCTGCCGGGCCCGTCCGAGCTGGCCCAGGGTGACGGTCTCGAGGCTCGACCCCGAGTGCTTGCTGATGACCGTCCCGCCGGTGATGGTGGCGATGTCCTCGAGCTTGCGCAGCCGGCGGTCACCGAAGCCCGGGGCCTTGGTGGCGACACACTGGATGACCCCGTTGACGTGGTTGTGGACCAGCATGCTGAGGGCCGAGCCCTCCACGGTCTCGGCGATGAGCACCAGCGGCCGTGGCGCGCGCATCACCTTGTCCAGGAGCGGCATCAGCTCCTGCACCTTGGTGATCTTGTCCGCGCACAACACGATGTACGGGTCGTCGAGGACTGCCTCGAGGCTGGCCGGATGGGTGACCAGGTACGGCGACACGTATCCGTTGTCGTACTCGAAGCCCTCGACGAAGTCGACGCTCAACCCGTTCTCTGCCGCCTCCTCCACGGTGACGATGCCGCCGTCGCCGACGGTGTAGAGCGCCCTGGCCAGGACGGCGCCGACGACGTCGTCGTCGTTCGCCGAGATCGCCGCGACCCGCGCGTAGTCGGCCTCCGACTCGACGGGGTGGGCGACGCTGTGCAGATGCGCGACGAGCCTGCCGACGGCGAGGTCGACCCCGCGCTTGACGAGCACCGGGTTGCCGCCGGAGCTGATGGCGAGCATGCCCTCGCGGATGATCGCCTGGGCGATGACGGTCGCGGTCGTCGTGCCGTCCCCGACGATGTCGTTGGTCTTGATCGCGGCTTCCTTGACCAACTGGGCGCCCATGTTCTCGAACTGGTTGCTCAGGTGGATCTCGCGCGCGATCGTCACGCCGTCGTTCGTGACCACCGGCGACCCGGTGATCTTCTCGAGGATGACGTTGCGCCCCTTGGGGCCGAGGGTGGACTTGACTGCGTCGGCGAGCTGGTCGACCCCTGACAGCAACAGGCTCCGGGCGTCCGCCCCGAACCGCAGTTCCTTGGCCATGAGTACTCCTGATTCTCAGAGGTTCGGGAGTCGTGCGGGACGTCAGGGAACGAGAATTGCCCGGCCCCGGACCTGGCCGGCGTCGAGGTCGTGGAGCGCCTCCGCCGCGGCATCGAGCGGGTAGGTCTTCGTGTGCAGGGTGACCTTCCCGGCCTGGGCAAGCACCATGAGCTCGGCCAGCTCGTTGTAGGTGCCGACGATGTTGCCGATGATGTTGCGCTCGGTGGAGACGATGTCGAGCGTCGGAACGGTCAGGGTGCCGCCGTAGCCGATGACGAAATAGGAGCCGCCCGGTCGGGTCATGGCGAAGCCGTCGTTCTCCGCACCCTGCTCGGCCACGAAGTCGAGGACCACGTCGGCCCCGGCACCGTCGGTGAGCTCCTGCACGGCGGCCACGTGCGTGCCGTCGGCCACCACCGTGGAGTCGGCCCCGAGCGCCTCGGCCAGCTTCAGCGCCTCGGGGTTGCGGTCGACGACGACGATCCGGGTCGCGGTCAGCGCGGCGAGGCACTGGATGCCGATGTGCCCCAGGCCGCCGGCCCCGACCACCGCGCAGGTGGTGCCCGGGTACAGCAGCGGGACGGCCTTCCGCACCGCGTGGTAGGCGGTGATCCCGGCGTCGGCCAGTGCCGCGACGTCCTGCGGGCGGGTCGACGGATCGAGTTTCACGCAGGCCCGGGCCGAGGTCAGCAGGTACTCGGCCATGCCGCCGTCGCTGTCCAGTCCCGGGAACCTGCTCTGGCTGCAGTGCATGTCCTGCCCGGCCCGGCAGGCGCGGCACAGCCCGCACGTCGGCGTCGGATGCAGGATGACCGTGTCTCCGACGCTGACGTTCGTCACCCCGGCACCGACCTCGTGCACCCACCCGGCGTTCTCGTGGCCGATCGTGTAGGGCAGCGGCGGGTGCATCGCCGCGTCCCACTGCCCTTCCATGATGTGCAGATCGGTCCGGCACACCCCGGCGCCGCCGATCCTCACCACCACGTCGAGCGGACCGCTGATCGTCGGCTCGGGGACGTCCTCGATCACGGGCTGTTGGTGGTACCCGTGCAGCCGCACAGCTCTCATGAGTGCTCCTCGGTCTGACCCTGACCGCGGGTGGGATAGCGCTCACGCAACATGCCGCGGCACATGCTGCTGTTGGCCTCCGCGCCGACGCGGGTGATTCGGGCGCGCCGAAGGTGCAGCGGCAGCGCCTGGACGCCGACCGCTTCACCGGTCGTCGGGTCGACGAGCAGGGGGTCGCCGAGCCCCGAGGGCAGGCCGAGCTCCGCCCGGCGTTCCCGTAGCCGCTCCCGGTCGGGGGACGCCGGTGCGTCCCCGAGGGTCAGAACGGCGAGGTCGTCGGGTGTCCGCCCGGCGGCCAGCAGTGGCCGGCACACCCGGTCGGAGCCGGCCATCACCGCCTTGCGGACGAAGTCGGCGCGGAGGTCGTCCAGCTCGGCCGCGGCCTGCCCGTCGAACGACGCGACGAAGCCCGCCCGGGCCGCGACGCCGGCGTTGATCGCGTCCGAGGCGAAGTGGTCCTCCAGCACGACGTCGGCACCGCTGACGCCGTCCACGGCGGTGACCGCGTCGTGGGCGTCGGCCACCATGAGGAAGGCGAAGTTCGGCGCGCAGAAATAGGTCGGCAGCCGCAGCCGCACGTGCGCCACGCCATCCGGGGAGACGGCGCACGAGGAGACGAATCCGAGCGTCGTGACCGGCTCGTCCAGCTCCGGGTCCCGCACAGTGCCGAGGGCGGCCAGTACCGCGCCGACCTCGGCACCGACTCCGGCCATGGCCGTCACACCTGGGCCCCGTCCTCCACCAGCTGCGCGTCGTCCTTGGCCGCGGGCGCGCCCGCTTCGGCCGGCAGCCGCAGCTCCTCGGGCACCGGGATGTCGTAGAGCTTGGCCGCGTTCAGGCCGAGGATCTTCTTCTTCGTCGCGGTCGTGACCCTCGGGTAGTCGGAGAACTCGTCACCCGGGTAGTCCCAGTCGACGAATCCCTCGATCTGCCACTTCGGCTCCCAGATGCCGTAGTCGCTGCCGAAGGTCATCTTGTCCTCGCCGACCCAGAAGAGCAGCTCCCCCATGACCTTGGCGAAGAACTTCGGCCGGGCATGCATGAGCCCGCCGATGACGACCGACAGGCCCGCGTAGACGTTCGGCTCCTGGGTCGCCATGAAGCAGAAGTCCTCGATCCGCGGCAGCCCCACGTGCTCGACGATGAAGTTGAGCTCCGGGAAGTCGGTCGCCGCGTGATCCACGTCGGACACGTCGAACGCGTCCTTGTCGAGCGGCCAGATCGTGGGGCCCTTGTGCACGTGGACGTTCTTGATCCCGAGCTCCTGCGCCCTCGCGAGGTACCTGTAGGCCTCGGGATCCTTCAGCGTCCAGCCGCGCGAGCCGTCCTTCCACTCCGCGGTGTACAGCTTCACCCCGGTGGAGCCCCAGCGGTGGACGTTCCTCTCTAAATCCTTGAGACCGGCGTCGCCGTCCCGGGGATCGAAACGGGTGTTCACGATGAACTTGCCCGGGTGATTCTCGGACAGCGCGCCGTTCCGCTCGGTGGTGTTGAAGCCCTCCGAGTACCACTCCTTCAGATAGGTCGGCTGGAAGACCGCGACGTCGACGTAACCGTCGTCGAAGACGTCCTTCATCAGGTCCTGCTCGGAGTACTTCTGGAAGTGCTCGAGAGACCAGTGCGTCTCCGGCGGCCCCAGGCTCTGGTAGGCGTGGAAGCACTCGATCCAGCCCTTGGCGTAGTTCTCGTGGCCGGCCACCCAGTTCGCCGGGCTGGCGTCCCAGAAATGCATGTGGCTGTCCACGATGAAGTACTTCTCGCCGTTCTTTTCGTACACGTGCACTCCTCGGGATCTATTGACCGGGAAACGCGTCGGCTCAGCGGGACGCGATGAGGTCGAAGCCGAGGTAGGCGGCGGCGTCCTCGGGATTGGCGAACATGATGGTGCGGTCGTCCTCGTGGATCATCCGGCCGTAGTGGGTGGACATGTTCTCCTCGAACTCGGCGGAGTCGAAGAATCCCTCTTCCTCGCCGAGTGCCTCGGAGATCTCGTCGTAGACGAAGTCCATCCGGTTGATGGCGTCGACGCGGATCATCGACGGCAGCGGCATCACCGTGACGCCTTCATGGGTGCTCATCACGTCCGCGACGACCCGGCCGACCTGGTTGTTCATCAGCGTGACGCCGCACTTGTTCGACGATGTGTTGTCGGACTTGTACGGGCTCTCGGCCGTCGTGAAGGCGGTCACTGGGTCAGCTCCTTGGGGGTCTGCAGGTTCAGCTCGGCGAGAATGGCGCTGAAACGGTTCTTGGCGCGGTCCAGGCCGTCCTCGAACCGTGGGGGCTTGGCGTCGGGCTGTGACCACAGCGGCTGCAGTTCACGGGCCGCGGTGATGCACCGGGTGGTCCAGGTGGACAGCCACTGGTCCAGGATCGCCGTGTTGTGGTCGGCGAACTCCTTGTCGTTGGTGAGCAGCGAGAACATCGCCTTCGTGTAGCGCAGGTCCCGCTCCGCGTAGTCGTGCTCACCCGCACCGACCAAGGTGGGCGTCACATAGTCGCCGTTGCCCGGCGACGCGTGCTGCACGAGGTGGCTCCGGAACAACTCGCCGACCAGCGGTTCGAACACGACGTTGACCGCGAAGACGGCCTCCGCCCAGTCGTCGATCACGGTCAACTGCTCGGCCACGCGACGCACGCCCTGCCAGGCCGGGTCGCTGTTCCACGTCTCGATGTGCGCGGCGCCGTCGAAGTCCGCGATCTCCTCGCTGAGCGTGAGGTTGTAGAGCGCGAGATCCTGGGCGAACCGGATCCGGTGCATGCTGTTGACCGAGATCGCGTTGTTGTGCATGTTGGTCGGCGCGCGCCGCTGGGCGTTCGCGAACACGTACAGCCCAAGACCGTGCTCGACGTGCATCCAGGCGCCGATGTTGCGCTCGACGAAGGTCACCCAGTTGCGGTTCCACTGCTCGAACGCCTTCGTCTCGCGGGCGGAGTCGACGTTCTGGTTGATCTGGCGGACGACGTTGGCGTTGTACCGGTAGAGGGTGAGCTCCCACTCCTCGTTCGGGTCGCGGAACTCGTGCCATCCGTGTGCCGGCCAGTCGTAGCCCTTTCCGCCGGAGCCGGGAAACCGCTCGGGCTCCGGACGGTCGACACCCCACGCCTTGAGCACGGTCCAGTCGAGCGGGTATCCGCCTCGACCGTCGGAGAAGCCGTACAACCAGCCCTGGCTGAGGTAGTGGCGCGGGTCGGGCTGCACCTCGACCGTCACGTCCTCGTAGTGCGATTGCTTCCGCTTCTGCGGGGTGAAGTAGTTGAAGTTGCGCGCTGCCGAATCCGGGAATTCCTTGGCCCCGGCCTCGGCATCGGTGAACATGGGCTGCGGCGCGCTGCGTTGTGCACTGCGGGGCTCCACGGTGGCGGTCATGCGAATCTCCCTTTGCTGTCCGGGGCTGGGTCAGGTCGAGCCGGTGGTCGTGAACTTGTCGTAATAGATGTGCTTCTCGGGAGCGCCGAGAGAGGCGAGCACCTCCATCGCCGCCTCGACCATCGGCGGCGGCCCGCAGACGTAGGAGTCCGCTGCGGCCAGATCGCTCTCGTGCTTCCTCACCACGTCGGTGATCAGTCCGACCTCGCCGTCCCAGTCGCCGTCATCGGCGTCCGGTTCGGAGAGGGCCGGGACGAAGTGGAAATTGGGCAGTGCCTCTCCGAGGGCGAGGATCTCCTTCTCGAAGCACAGGTCCCGCTTGCGGCGGGCGCCGTAGTAGTAGGTCGCCTTGCGGGTGCTGCCCCGCTCGGCGAGCGACCGCAGGACCGAGAGAATCGGCGCCATCCCGGCCCCGCCGCCGACGAACACCAGGTCCGACTCACGCCCCTCGCGGAGGGTGAAGACACCGAAGGGGCCCACGACCTCGAGCCGGTCACCGACCGAGAGCTCGCGGTCGAGGAACGTGGAGAAGAGCCCGTCCGGATACACCCGGATGACGAACTCGAGCCGGCGGCCGTCGGTCGTCGGCGTGCCGGCCACCGAGAACGAGCGGCTCTCGTCGGTGCCGGGGACGGTGATGTCGAAGTACTGGCCCGGAAAGTAGGCGAGCTTCTCGGGCGCTATCAGCTGAAGCACCAGGTGCCGCATGTCGTGGGTGACCGGGTCCTTCGACGCCACCTCCGCGACCGCGCGCTGGATCGGATGGCCGGAGCGGATCATCTCCTCGTCGTAGTTGAGAAGCTCGATCCGCACGTCCTCGTAGACGTGCGCCCGGCACAGCAGCGTGAAGCCCTCCTCCCGCTCGAAGTCGGGCAGGGCGTAGGTGGAGTAGCGGTCCAGCTCGATGTCCTCACCGTCGAGGACGAATGACTTGCATGCCGCGCACTGACCCTCCTTGCAGCCGTGCATGAGCATCAGTCCCTGCTCGGCCGCGGCACGCAGGACCGTCTGCGTCTCGTCGACCTCGATCTCGATGCCCACGGGCTCGAATCGCACGACGTGCTTGCTGTCGTCCATGGCTCCCTTCCGCACTGCATGAGCGGACCGCCGGGACAGGAGGCCCGACGCGTGCGTCGGGCCTCCGCCCAGTACCTCGGAGGTGGATCAGGCGGACGCAGGTGCCGGCCGTCCGGCAGGGCCCTGCCGCACGTAGTCGGCGTGGTACGCCTTCTGCTGGTCCGGCGTCATCTCGTTGAGCAGCACGTTCGGGCTCAGGAGCGGCGGGCAACGGCGCAAGTGGTCCAGTGTCCACATCTTCTTGGGATCGAGGTCCAGATGTGGCTGGGCGACCAGCGTCTTGCCGTCGTCGCGCACGTAGCCCATGTCGGAGACCACGTCGGCCCAGTTCCAGCCGTGGTACAGGGTCTCCCACTCCCGCTTGCCGATGAGCTGACCCATGTTCGGCGTCTCCCGGCCCTGGTATGTGGGCCGGAAGGCCACCGTGTCGGTCCAGCGGCAGGCCTCGTGGCAGTAGGTCCGCATCTGCCCGTTGACCTCGGCCATGACCATGTCCTCACGGATGAGGCAGGGAACCATGCAGGTCCAGCAGCGGGCCGGGTAGACGTAGTCGACATCCTCCAGCGCGATCGGGTTGTGCCCGTTGGCGACGGACAGCCGGGCGTAGTTCTCCCACCAGGCGCCGTACTTGTCGTACCAGCCGGGGTACTTGTACTCGAACCACTCGAAGTCCTTGTCGGTCATCGGGTCGATCCGCCAGTAGTTGGCCAGCCAGCCGGTGGCGAAGAACTGCGCCACCTCGTGGACGTAGCCCTTGTTCCAGATCTGGTTCCACGACTCCTCGATGAGGTCGTGCGGGATGACCAGGCCGTACTTCTCCAGGGGCACGAGGTAGCTGCGGTAGTAGTCGTCGTAGATCCACCGACGCCACATCTCCGAGTAGCTCTCTCGGTCCTTGCGGCGGTCCTTGGTGCCGTACTCGATGAACGTGCCGATCGCGGCGTCCACCACCCGGTGGTTGTTCCACCAGGCGTAGCGCAGGTCGCGCTCGAGCAGTTGGTGGTTGCCCTCGTCGGAGAGCGCCATCAACAGCGTGGCGTACCCGTTGCTGATGTGCCGGGACTCGTCGGACTGGACCGAGTGGAAGACGGTCGGCAGCAGGTAGTCACCGTTGGCGGCGGCCTCGGCCGGCATCGCGACGAACAGCGTGTTGGTGAACGCGGTCTCGGCAACGATCGTGAGGTAGATGCTGGCGGCGGTGATGGCGTCACCGGTGATGAAGCCCTCGGCGAACTGCCGGCCGATCGTCCCGCAGTAGTCGTTCTGGAAGTTGCGCAGGCTGTTGTTGAAGCCGGCCGGGTCGATGTAGTTGTTCATGTACAGGCGCTTGAGGTTCTGCTGGATCGTCGAGTGCCGGACCTCGTCGATCATCTGGATGGCCTGACCGTTGTGCAGTTCGGGGTTGGGCACCGTGTTGAACAGCAGCGGCATCGCCCGCGCGGCGGAGATCTCGGGGAGCGGGATGATGCTGAGGAACAGTTTCTGCCATTCGAGCCAGCGCTCCTGCACCTGACGGAACATGTTGCCGCGGATGGCTCCGTCGGACGCTCCGTACACGCGGTGGTCCTTCTCCTCCTGCATGGGGAAGTAGGACCGCAGGACCTGCTTGAGCGGATCCTTCTTCTTGGCCTTCTGGAACGTGTAGTCCGTCCCGTACTGGGAGACCGGCGTGTGGTACAGCGGCTCCCACGCCAGTTCCTGGATCTTCTCGTGGGCTTTTGCCACGCTCTGACGGCTCATCGCCACTCTCCTCGAGTCGGCTCGTAGGTCAGGGCTCATCAGACCGCCGGACAGGTGTGTCCCAGGTCTCAGTACGAGACATCCGGCGGGTGCGCCCGCGGCACCGGAACGGCTCAGTCGGCCTCGAAGACGACGGCACGGATCTCGTCGAGGTGCGCGTACACCCGGCGCATCACCTCGCGGTTGCCCTCGGCGGCCGGCTGGATGCCCAGCGCGGTCAGCAGCGCGCGAGCCGGCTCGCCCGGGTCCCCGCCGTCACCGAGCACCGGGTGAAGGCCCTGCTCGGCCAGATGACCGAAGACCAGATTCACGATCGTCCACGGGTTGTACGTCTCGGCCTGCGCGGCGCTCCCGGGCGTCTCGTTCACGGGCGTCTCGTCCATGGGTTCCATGGCCTCCGTCCGGCTCCTCCCGTCCCGGCACGAACGTCCGGGAACGGCGCTCGGTAGGCCCGATGCCGCACTCGCCGGTCTAGCCGGGGCGGCGAAGGCGCGGCGATCTCAATATGAGACAGCGCCGGGCCCGATCACGCGCCTAGGCTGGCTCAGCTACCGGTCACCGGCGACCGTCGTCCGCTGGTGACGCTTCGATCTGTCGAACAGCCGGCGCGACGAAGGTGAGGCGGCGTGATGATGGCGGCCCCGGGTGCCGGCGACTTCATCCCGCCCGATGCCCACGGCGTGGCTGTCAACCGGCTCCGCTTCCTCACCGCGGAGCCGGCCGAGCCGAACAAGGTCCGGCCGCCGATCCTCGCGTCGTGGCACCGGTCGCGCGCCCTGAACGTCGTCGCGGACAAGATCGAGCTCCCGTACCTGCGGGATCCCGACCTGGACACCCCGCTCATCCGCAGCGCCGAACCGGTGCTCCGGCGGCTCCACGAACAACTGGCCGGACAGGCGGTCAGCATCGTGCTCACCGACCCCACCGGACTGGTGCTCAGCCGGCGCACCGCCGATACGGGGCTCGAACGCCACCTGGACCGGGTCCGGCTCGCACCGGGCTTCAGCTACGCCGAGCAATTCGTCGGGACCAACGGCATCGGGACCGCGCTGGAGGCCGGCTCCGCGACGCAGGTCTTCGGTCACGAGCACTACGCCGAGAACCTCGAGAACCTCGCGTGCGCCGGCGTGCCCATCCACGACCCGATCTCCGGCCGCTTGGTGGGCCTGATCGACCTGACCTGCTGGCGCCGGGACGCCGAGGCCCTGCTGCTCACGTTGGCCAAGAACACCGCCGACCAGATCCAGCGCGCGCTGCTGACCTACTCCGAGATGCGCGAGTTCGCGGTACTCCAGGCATACCGGCAGACCTGTCGACGGACCAGCGGCATCGTCTTCGCGGTCACCGACGACGTGGTGATGATGAACGACCACGCGCGCGCTGCCCTCGAGCCTCCCGACCAGGCGGCGGTGCTGGCCCACGCCGTCGAGGCCGGCGCGACGCTGGCCGCCGGCCGTCGGCGCTCGGTGGAGGCCGTGCTGCCGACCGGTGCGCCCGTGCGGATGTACTGCCAGCAGGTGGACTCCGACTCCGACCTGGCGGGCCTCGTCGTGCACGTCAAGATCGGCCAGCGGGAGGACCGGTCACGCGGCCGCCATCAGGCCCCCGACCGGATGCTCCTGCCCGGCCTGGTCGGTACGGCCCCGTCGTGGCAACGTGCCTGCAGGGAGATCGAGGCCGCGGTGACCGCCGGTACCTGGGTCGCACTGGAGGGCGAGCCGGGCGTCGGCAAGTCGGCGTTGCTGCGCGCGGTACAGCTGCGCCGCCGTCCCCCTCAACGGTGCACCGTGCTCGACGCGAACGACTACCGCCGTGACGGGACCACGTGGATGACAGCCGTCCGGCAGGCGCTGACCGAGAAGGCAACGGTCGTCGTCCCGCACATCGACGCGCTGGACGGGCTCGGCTCCCGTGCCTTCTGCGCCGCCCTCCAGGAGGCACGGCGGGTACCCGCGGCGGACCGGCCGCAGGTGGCCGTGACCACCCGGCCCGGCGTTGCACGGGAGGCGATCGGCCAGCTGCTGTCGTTCTTCCCGACCACCGTGTCGGTTCCCCCGTTGCGGCTGCGGCTGGACGACCTGCCGGCACTGGTGCCCTTCTTCCTGGCCAAGGTCGGCCCGGACGGCCAGCACGTGTCCTGCTCCGCGGAGGCCATGCGGTTGCTCATGCGCTACTCGTGGCCGGGCAACGTGCAGCAGCTGCAGCAGCTGCTGCACCAGGTGGTGCAGCACCGCCGCGGCGGGTCGATCGACGCGAAGGACCTTCCTCCGGAGCTGCACTCGATCAGCCGCCGCGTGCTCTCCACGCTCGAGTCGATGGAACGCGACGCGATCGTGCGGAGCCTCGCGGACACCAACGGCAACAAGGTGCAGGCGGCTCGGTCACTGGGAATGTCCCGGGCGACGATCTACCGGAAGATCCACGAGTTCGGGATCATCACGCCGGGCTGAGCAGGGGCGGGAAGACTGCCGCGTGTCGAGCGCCTGCTAGCCGAGGAGGACGGCGGCCTCGACGCACACGACACACGCCACCACCCCGACGGACGCCAGATAGATGTGCGCCGAGTTCGTCATCAGCCGCTGGACCCGCCGCCGCGAACATGCGGGGATGAGCAGCGGGTCGACGTGCGCCACCACGCGGGTCCACAGCCACTGCGTGGCCGAGATCAGGACGGCGAGACCGAGAAGAGCTGCCCCTGCCTGCAACATGGCGCACCTCCGGTCGTACTGCCCGGCGCCGCGGGAGCCGGCGGAACCGGGTCCGTCGAACGACTGATGGGCAACTGTTGGCCTCGGCTGCGTCGCGGCGCGTCTCAATGTGAGACTCGGCGGCCGCGCAGAGCCGTCGACCTGCCCTCGAAGGGAACGAGATGCCCGTTTCCGTGGACAGATCAAGGCTCGACCCCGACCGATCGCCCACGGGACGGGGATCTGGCCCGCATCGAACAGCTCACCGACGTCCCGGCAGGATTCGATCGGACGGCGGCTTGAGGACGGCGAACGGGTCGGTGACCTCCAGCGCCGGGGAGGCGAAGCGGTAGCGCATCGCCGGCCGCCCACCCGCGCGGCCCGGTGCCGCCGTCTCCCCCGTCGCCTCCAGCACGCCTCGGCGCAGCAGCACCCGCTGAAGGTTGGTGGCCGTGACCTCATAGCCCAGCGCTGCGACGTAGATGTCACGCAGCTCCGCGATCGAGAACGTCGGTGGCGCGAGAGCGAACCCGACGTTGGTGTACGAGAGCTTGGCCCGCAACCGCCCGAGCGCCGACCCGACGATCGACCCGTGGTCGAACGCGGTCTCCGGTAGCCCATCGGTGGGGTGCCAGGCGGTGTCCTCGGGCAGAGCCGGGTCCAGGTGCGACGGCACGAGCCCCAGATAGGCCGTGGCCACCGTCCGCCCGCGGGGGTCGCGGTCCGGGTCGCTGCGAGTCTCCAGCTGCTCGAGGTGTGACAGCTGCTGCACCTCCACCTTGCTGGCCAGCTGGCGGGCAACCGAGGCGCCGAGCGTCTCGTCGGGCAGCAGCGGCCCCCCAGGCAGCGCCCACGCCCCGGCGAACGGCTCGTTCGCCCGGCGCCAGAGCATCACGTGCAGGCGGCCGGCTCGCACCTGCATGACCACGGCGAGCGCCTGATGCGGATAGGCCGGCCGCTCTCGGGACGACCACACAGATGTCACGGCCCGAATGGTATGTTCGGATCCATAGGTTTTCGCCTCGGAGTACGAAACCCCCTCGTTCGGAGGTCCCCGTGACCGCAATCCTGTCCGAGCTCGTCGCCACCGGATGGTCGGCAGAGCGGTGGACCGCCTGGCGTGTGGAGGTCCGGTCGCTGGCCGCCGAGAAGGACGCCGTCCTGCTGGCGCACAACTACCAGGCACCGGAGATCCAGGACGTTGCCGACCATGTCGGTGACTCCCTCGCGCTGTCCCGCATCGCCGCGGCCAGCGAGGCCTCCACGATCGTCTTCGCCGGCGTGCACTTCATGGCCGAGACGGCCAAGATCCTGGCCCCGGAGAAGACGGTTCTCGTACCGGACGCGAACGCCGGGT
>JAOPWM010000226.1 GCA_025965695.1 Blastococcus sp. | reverse complement strand
CCCCGCTGTCACGCGCCGAGGTGCTGAGCAACGCATCGCTGCTGCTCGTCGCCGGCCACGAGACGACCGTCAACCTCATCACCAACGGCATGCTCACGCTCCTGCGGCACCCCCGGGTGCTCGAGCGACTGCGCGGCGGCGGCGAGCCCGACCTCGCTCCCCGGGTGGTCGAGGAACTCCTGCGCTACGAACCACCGTTGCAGTACCTGCCCACCCGGAACGCCCTCGACGACATCGAGATCGCCGGCACCACGGTTCCCCGGGGCTCACCGGTCACCCTCGTGCTGGCCGCCGGGAACCGCGACCCGGACGTCATCCCGGAGCCCGACCGCTTCGATCCCGACCGCGAGCACAACGAACACATGGGCTTCGGCGGCGGCGTCCACTACTGCTTCGGCGCCCCCCTGGCCCGGCCCGAGACACAGATCGCCCTCACCGAACTCGCCCGCCGGCTCGAGAACCCCCGACTCGTCGAGGACCCTCCGCCCTACCGCTCCAATCCGTTCCTACGCGGCCCCCGCCACCTCCTCATCGAGATCGACGGCGTCAACCCTGCGCAACAACGTCCATCGTGACCACGCGCCGTCGACGACGGAGCAGGAGCCCCGGTGTCCCTGAGCGAGCGGCCGGGAACGCCGTGACGGAGTCCTATGCCGTGGGCGCGGTCGCTTTCAGGTTGTCGTCGGCCCATCGGGCGAGCTCGCGCAGTGCGGGCATGAGCTTGGTGCCGGAGTCGGTCAGCTCGTAGCGGACGGCGACTGGCGGCCCTTCCGCGACCACCCGGTGGACCAGGCCGGCGGTGGCCAGCTCGGTGAGCCGGTCGGAGAGCACCGAGTCGCTGATCCCGCTGACCGCGCGGCGCAGTTCGCTGAACGAGGACGGCCCCTCGGCGAGCACGCCGATGATGACGCCGTTCCAGCGCTTGCCCAGGAAGCCGAAGACGCGAACCAGCGCTCCGTCGCAGGCGCGGGGGCTGTGCGCGGGACCCTCGGTCATGCCCCGATAGTAGGCCAAACTCCGGTTTTCCTAGTGCTCTGATTTTCCTAGTGCTAGTCTTTTCGTAGCAGCAAGCCGCGAGCTAGTGGGGGACCGTCATGTCGCTGTTCCGTCTGGACGCCAGCATTCGAGTCGAGGGATCCGCCAGCCGCGAGATCGCCGACATCGTCGAGGCCGAGTGGCGGGCCGGGAATCCGGACATCCCGGTCACCCGGCGGCAGGTCGGCACCGAGCCGCTGCCCTCCGGCGCCTGGGCCGCGGCGGTCGCCGGCAGCGGCCTGCTGCCCGCCGAGGAGAGCACCCCGGGGCAGGCCGAGGCCCTGGCGCTGGCCGCAACGCTGGTCGATGAGCTCATCGACGCCGAGGCGCTGCTGTTCGCGGTGCCGCTGTACAACTTCGGCATCTCCCAGCACTTCAAGACCTGGGTCGACTTGGTGCTCACCGACCCCCGAATGGGCCCCGCCGGCGGCGCGCCGCTGGCCGGCAAGCCCGCCGTGCTGGTCACCGTGCACGGCGGGAACTACAGCGCCGGCACGCCACGCGAGGGCTGGGACCACGCGACCGGCTGGATCCGCCGGATCCTCGAAGACGGCTGGCACCTGGACCTACGCGTGGTCGAGCGCGAGTTCACCCTGGTCGGCGTCAACCCGGCGCTGGATGCCTTCACCGACCTGGCCGCCGAGCTGAAGTCGACCGCCGAGCGCGAGGCGCTCGAGCACGGCCGTTGGCTGCTGGGCGACCGGCGCGCCGCGGCCTGAGCACACCCACGCCGGGCGGGCGTTGCGCCGCCCTGCCGGACGGGGAGGTGGTCGGCCCAACACGGCCATCGAGATCCCTCACCCTGTCCCCTAAGCTAATGCGAGGCGACCCGGCGCAATCGACGTCCATGAATGCCGCGCCGCACACCCGCCGCTGGGGCCGGCTCGGGGCAACCCGGCCTTCGGCGTGAAGTCCATCGATGCGTCCGCGCGGCGCTTGCGGGTGTTGGCGTCGTCGGGCGGACTGACGAGCGGCCGCCGGAGGCGGGTGGGTCTCGCTTCGGTACTACCGGGCAGCACCGCGTTGGGAGGTCTGACGGCGCCGTGCGCCGAGGAGGTCCGCCTATGCGTCGGTGGTGGGCGGCCGTCGCCCGCTGTTGGTGATGACGCCGGTCAGTCGTGTGACGTGCAGGCGGAGGACGAGCCGGTGGTTGCGGATCATCTCCCCGTCGAACGCAGGGCGGTCGAGCGTCCCGTAGAAGGCGGAGTGGACGGCGAACAGCTCGTCGCTGGCCGGGTCGCGCCGGGGGCCGTGGCTACGTCGGAGAGCGTGACGGGGCCGTGGGCGACGGCGTACTGCCAAAAGTCGTCGCCGGCGACGTGGAGCGCGGCCTGTGGGTTGCGCGCGAGGTTGCGTGCCTTTGCGCGGTCGGCGGTGGTGGAGATGCGGACGGCGCGGGCGGCGGCGTCGGGCACGTAGAGGACGTTGGACAGCTGGGGTGAGGCGTCGCCGGTGACGGTCGCCAGCACGCCTTGCTGGCGTGCGGCGACGAGCGCCCACAGGTCGTCCTGGCTGGGGGCCATCAGCCGCTGGCGCCGGGGGTGCCGTCGGCGAGCAGGCCCAGGCCGATGCCGAGCATCCACACGTCCTTGCTGACACCGGTTCCGGCCTGGGTGGGCCAGATGCTGCCGGGCTTGTGCAGTGCCGGTGTGCGCAGGTACATCGCCAGGAGGCTGCCGGCGAATCCGGTGAGGCCGGCGCCGGCCAGCCGGTTGGGCACGAACGGCGCCAGGAGCGCGGTCCCCAGGGCGAGTTCGGCGGCGGCGAGCCCCTTGAGGAACCTGGTCGGCGGGATGGCTGTCAGGAACGGGAAGGCGCCCGCGGCCATGCCGTGCACGCCGGCGGCGGCGCTGTTGTCGGTCCACTTCTGCCAGCCGGAATGGAGGATGAAGGCCCCGGTGGCCACTCGCGTCGGGACGTCGCGCAGGGACAGTCGCATTCGGATTTCCTCTCGGAGGAAGGTCACAGGCCGGGGAACGTGCGGCGCAGCGCATCCAGGTCTGCGCCGGCGGCTTGCACGGTGGGTGGCGTGTGGTCGGGGTCCAGTCGGCCGTAGACCAGGCGTACGAACGCCTCGCCAGGCAGCCTGAGCACCAGGGACCCGGCCGGCTGGTCCAGGTCGGCCGGGGTGAGGCGGGCGCCCTCGGCGGTGACCTCCAGCCGTAGCCGCCGGTCGGGAGCGCTGGTGTGCACGTCGAGGGTGGCCGGCTGCGGATCTGGCCGGGCGACCCGCTCGACGAGCGGGGCCAGATTGTCGATGAGCAGAGCGGTGGCGTCCTCGGGGACGGTGGCGGTCGGGTCGAGTGCGACGGCGATGTCCCAGGTATGCAGGGCGTGCTCGGCCAGCCGCATCCGCAGCAGCCCGGCGAGGGTCTGTTCGGTGCCGAACAGGTCCAGCCGCCACCGTTCCCGCTGATCGTCGGTCAGCGCGTCGAGCCGGGCCAGGAACGCGGCATCGGTGTCGATGGCATCGCGGGCCTGCGCGGCCGGGGGCTTGGCGTTCCACCGGTCCCAGATCGGTTGGAACCGGTCCACGCCGGGCGTGGGGGCTTGCTGCAGCCCGGCGTCGAGGAACAGGCCGAACACCTCCGCGCCCGACCCGAGGTGGGAGGCGACCTGGGCGATGGACCACTCATCGGCGTAGGACGGCCCGGCCACCCGATCGTCGTCCAGCGACGCCAGCGCTGCCGCGAGACGGTCGTGCGAGCGCTGCAACGCGGCCAGTACATCGGCGACGCTGGGAGGGATGGGGGTCGCGGTCATGGCACCGTCACCACGATCTTGCCGAGCTTGCCGCCGCGGAAATCGGCCAGTGCCGCGGCCGCGTCGGAGAGGGGATGGGTGGCCGCCACCGGGACGGTCAGCGTGCCGGCCGCGACCTGTTCGAGCAGCCCGCGCAGTTTCTCCGGCGTGAAGCTGCCCATCACACCGGTGACGGTGACGTCCTCACGGCCAGCCTGTTCGGCGGTGGCCCCGATGATCGAGGCCAACCGGCCGCCCGCGACCAGCAGACCCGCCAGTACCGCCGGATCACCGGCGGCGTGCAACACCGTCGTTATCCCCTCGGGGGCGACCGCGCGGACGGCAGCGGCGAGGTCACTGGAGTAGTCGACGGCCTCGGCTGCGCCGAGCCGGCGGACGTATTCACTCGCTGCGCCCGGCCGGGCGGTGGCCAGCACCCGGGCTCCGCGGGCGGCGGCGAACTGGACGGCGAACGCCCCCACGCCGCCGGTTGCGCCGGAGACCAGCAGCACGTCCCCGTCGCCGACGTTCAGTGCATCGACCGCGTCCAGCGCGGTGATGCCCGCCAGCCCCACCGCTGCCGCCTGCACTGCGCTCACCCCGGCAGGCACGGCCGTCACGCCCGCGGCGGGGACGACAAGCTGCTCGGCGATCGGTCCGGACCCTAGTTCCAGTGCGGTGAGCACGCCGGCGCCCAGACCGCCGACCTGCACCTCCGTGACATCCGCCGCGACGGCCCCCACCGTGCCGGCAAAGTCCCGTCCCAGGACCACCGGAAACGTGTGCGGCATGGCGTCCCAGACGTAGCCGGCGGCCACCGCCAGGTCGAACCCGTTGACCGACGCGGCCTCCACCGTCACCAACACTTCACCCGGCCGGGGGCTCATTGCTTCGACCTCGGTCACGACCGGCGCCGCACCCCGCTCCCGGATCGCAAATGCCCGCATGCCACAACCCTCGATCGAATGTGGGGGGAAGTCCCCGGATGGGCCGACCGTAACAGAACCGGGGACTCCTCCCCGTCTGCCCGGTAGCCTGGGCGGGATGAGCGTGGATGGGCGGGGCGAGGTGCGGCTGCGCGCCGACGCGGCCCGCAACAGGCAAGCCATCATCGACACGGCCCGCGCCGTTTACAGACAGCGCGGACTGGACGCCCCGGTGGACGACATCGCCCGCACCGCCGGGGTCGGCAACGCCACGGTGTATCGGCACTTCCCGACCCGGTGCGCGCTGGTCGCCGCGGCCTTCGCCGACACGCTGACCCGCGTCATCCACCAAGCCGGGCAGGCACTGCACGACCCGGATCCCTGGGCGGGTTTCGCCGGCCACGTCACTTTTCTGTGCCGGCTGCAGGCCACCGACCGCGGCCTGGCCGACCTGCTGACCACCCGGGTCGCGGCAGCGCCTGAGCTGGAAGAGCTACGCGGCGAGGCCTATCGGGCGTTCGTCCGCCTGGCCGACCGGGCGCAGGCCGCGGGCGCCCTGCGCGCCGACTTCGTCGCCGAGGACCTCGTCCTGCTGCTGATGGCCAACGCCGGACTGGTGCACCGCACCGCCGAGGCAGCGCCGGCCGCCTGGCAGCGCTTCATCGACCTCGCCCTCGACGGTTTGCGCAGCCAAGCCGCCACACCGGCCGCGCCACCGCCCAGCCCCCAAGCCGTTCAACGCGCCATGCGCCAGCACGGAGACCAGCTCGGCTACAGCTGACCCGCCGCCAGAACCGTTCGGGTTCGACCCGCTGGGCTTTGGTGTCACCCGTGCCGACATCGCGGCCTTCACCGCCGCGACCGCCGCTACGTCGGCGCCGCCCCGAAGATCAGCAACTGACGAGGAGACCACGGTGGAACTGGGCATCCTGACCTTGGGCGACCTGCAGCGCGACCCGCGTACCGGCCGGCAGCACCGCGCGGTCGACCGGACCGCCGAGGCATTGGGCTATGCCGAACTCGCCGATCAACTCGGCCTGGACGTCTTCGCCGTCGGCGAGCACCACTCGCCGGAATTCACCACCTCCTCCCCCGCAGTTCTGCTGGCCGCCGCAGCCCGCACCAGCCGGATCCGCCTGACCAGCGCCGTCACCCTGCTGGGCGTGCTGGACCCGGTGCGGGTCTACGAGGACTTCGCCACCCTCGACCTGATCAGCCGCGGTCGCGCGGAGATCACCGCCGGGCGCAGCGCCTTTGTCGAACCCTTCGCACTGTTCGGCCACGACACCGCCGACTACGACCAGCTGTTCGCCGAGAAGCTGGACCTGCTGCTGCAGGTCCGCGACAACGAGCGCGTCACCTGGTCCGGCAGGTACCGCCCGGCACTGAGCGACGCGCCCGTCATCCCACGCGCGGTGCAGGAGCCGCTGCCGATCTGGGTCGGCGTCGGCGGCACCGTCAGCAGCGCCGAACGTGCCGGCCGCCTCGGCCTGCCGATGACGCTGGGCTACATCGGCGGAACCCTCCAGCACCTGCGGCCGCTGGTCGACGCCTACCGCGCCGCCGGCGCGCGCGCCGGCCACCCCGAGAGGCTGCAGCTCGGGCTGTCTACCCACCTTTATGTCGGCGCGAACCCGGCCGCGGCGCGCGCGGTCTACCCGTACTTCCACGAGTACCTGCGGCCCAAGACCCCCGGCGGACGCGGGTTCACCGTCACCCCGGCCGCCTTCGAGGCCGCCCCAGTCCGCACGGCGCAACTATGGTCGGCAGCGCCGAGGAACTCACCACCAAACTGCTCGACGCCAAGCGGACCCTCGGACTCGACCGCGTGTACGGGCAGATCGACTGGGGCGGACTACCCCAACGCATGGTCGAGGAGTCCATTGCCAGGTTCGCCCAGAATGTCGCCCCGACCCTCCGCGAGGGGTGACCTCACGTGGGCCCGTCAGCGGCCCGAAGCGGCTAGCTGTACCCGGCGCGACGGCTTGAGCAACCCGACAAGGGCGTTCTTTGAACCGTCACGGGTTCTGTACCTGGACGGCGCCCACTAGGTCACCCGTCTCAGGTTCCCACTTGGCAGTACGACATCACCCTTGTTTGCCGTACTCACTGTGGCCTGAGTGCGGCAGCAAGATGAGTTGGTGGGTATAAGTCCCGGCTCCGCGGGCTGGCTCCGGCTCACGGGACCGGCATCGGTTCTCGGGGCTCGTCGTACTCGCCGAGGGCGTTCCGCAGCCGGTGGTTCAGCTCGCTGAGCGCCCGCCGGAACTCCCGGTCGCCGGCCGCGTTCGCAAGCAGCCCCACCGAGGACGGGTCCGGGGTGGGCGTTGGGTTGTTCTGGGGGCACCGAGCCGGGTCCCCAGCACGGCAACACGTGGGAGGACATCTGCGCGCCCTCACGAGGGCTCGCGGGGCGCCGAATGTAGCCGGTCCCCGGCCGGAAGTGTCGATCTGGTGGGCCACCTCTCGGTCGCTCTAGCGTGAGTCATGCGTGCTGCAGTGATCACCGCGCTCACCGGGCCGGACGCTGTGGAGGTCCAGGAGCGGCCGGAGCCCGTGCCCGAGTCGCACCAGGTGCTCATCGACGTCGAGTACGCCGGTGTCACGTTCCCGGACGTGCTGCAGACCCGGGGCCTGTACCAGCGGCGTCCCGACGTGCCGTTCACCCCCGGGTGGGAGGTGTCCGGGGTGGTGCGGGCGGACGCGGGTGGCTTTCGCGCCGGTGATCGGGTGGCGGCCATGCCGATCACCGGTGGCCTCGCCGAGAGTGTCGCGGTCGACGGCCACATGGTGTTCCCGCTGCCCGACGGCCTGCCGTTCGACAAGGCTGCGGCACTGCCGCTGAACTACCTGACGGCGCACTTCGCGCTCACCCGCCGCGCGCAGCTGAAGAAGGGCGAGAGAGTCCTCGTGCACGGCGCCGCCGGGGGCCTCGGCACCGCCGCCTGCCAGTTGGCTTCGGCCTACGGCGCGCGGGTGGTCGCGGTCGTGTCCACGCCTGAAAAGGGTGAGGTTGCCAGGGCGGCCGGAGCGCACGACGTCGTGCCGGTCGACGGCTTCCGCGACGGGGTCCGCCGGCTGACCGAGGGCCGCGGGGTGGACGTGATCGTCGACCCGGTCGGCGGTGACCGGTTCACCGACTCCCTGCGCTCGTTGGCCCGAGAGGGCCGGCTGCTCGTCCTCGGCTTCACCGGCGGTGGGATCCCCACCGTCAAGGTCAACCGACTGCTGCTGACCAACACGTCCGTGCTGGGCGTGGCCTCGGCCGAGTTCTGGTCCGACGAACCCGACTACCCCGGCCGGCAGTGGCGCGATCTGGTACCGCTGATCGAGTCCGGCGCCGTCGACCCGCCGATCGGCCCGCTCTTCACTCTGGAGGACGCCGCCGCGGCGATCCACGAGCTCGACGAACGCCGGGCCGCCGGCAGGGTGCTCATCCGAACGCGCTGAAGGGCAGGCCCGTATCGGTCGCCTGTCGTCTCCCCGTCACCGCAAGGGCGCGGTGGTGCAGATGTCCCACATCCCCATGTGTTGCCGTACTGGGGCGACCGCGCAGGCCCGGTTCGAACGGGCGGGTGTCTCTGAGGCCGCCTCCAGGGCGACGCTGGCTTATACCCACCAACTCATCTTGCTGCCGCACTCACTGTGACCTGATCTCGGCAGGGCGTGTTGATCTGGGTTGCCAACTGCCGTCAGAACCGTCACGGAACCGTTGCGGTTTTGGACAAGTAGCCGCGGGAATGGGAGCCACCTGATTTAGCAACCTCACGTCAACACTCCCTGCCGAGCCCCCCCTCTTTGATTTACGTGTGATAACTCGCGGCTTCTGAGGTCGGTGACGCAGGTCATCGAGCCGACCCCGTCTCATCGCACGGAATCGAAGTGGGCCGACGCGGTCCTTCCCTGCGCAGGGAGCCGGAGAGCGCGGCGTCCTTGACAGCCCTCGCCAGCCGCACGACCCTGACCACGGACGAAATCCCGGCGGAGATCGTTCGAGGAGCGTGGGCTCATGTCTGTGGACGCGTCGTGACCGCGGTGCCTGAACCAGAGTCTCCCGCCACGCAGCTCAGCGGGTTGATCGCCATTCGGGCTGATGTGCTGACAGCTCTTCGCGAAGGCCAGTCCGACGAGGCCGCCCAGCGCGGCGCGAACGCCCTGGAGATCGCCCGAAGACTGCTCTCCGGCTCCCCGGACGAGCTCAGGAAGGCCAGCGGATCTCCACCCGGGTCCAGGTGACCTCGAGCCGGCCGGGAACCGTCTGCGTTCCCGCGCCGCCGAGCAGCGGACCGCTGCCGAGCTGCCACGCCATGCGGCCGGCCATCTCGACCGCCCTGGCGGCCGCGAGCGCGCTGATCGCGAACGCCGACGCGGTGAGCACCGGTCCGGCGGTGGCCATGCGCGCCAGCATCGGGATGAGCGTGTGGGACGCATGCGGTGCGGTGTCGTCCCGCGCGCGGCGGTACGGGACTGCGGCCCCGTGCCTGTCGACGATCGCGTCTGGCTCGACCGGCTGCTGATCCGTCATCGCGTCCTCCGTCCGTGGCACCCAGCCCATTGTGACCACCGACCTGCCCACCGCGGCGGAAAGCCGCGACGGGTGGTCGCGGCGGGGTGCTCCTATATCCGGCCACCCGTCCCCGCGAGGAGACGCCGCGCCCCAGAGGCGCGCCAAGACCCCCGGTCCGGCAGACAAGGGACACGGCCTCGGGGTCTTGTGCGTTCCAGGCTCGACGGAGGTCTCAAGCTCCTCCCGACACCGCCGCGCACAGCCGCCGCGGCGGCGAACGGTCGCCGCCAGCGCGAGGTCAATGCCAACGGTTAGGACACGTCTAGAACAAGTCAGCCGGTAGACGCGCGGCCCCCGAAGCCGGGTAGATGGGCTCGACAGCAGGTATCACGCCGGAGACACAGCGCGCCTCACTACGGTGTAGCGGGCCGGAGCGCGCCGCGCATAACCAGCCCGACTGCGCACCATCGGACGGTCAAGAAGGGCCACCATGAACGCGTTCGTCCTGAACCGACACGGTCGCATGGTGTTCCCCTCGAACGTCATGCCGGAGCTGGATTTGTCCACTGTCGAGTCTCTGGCGCAGCTGGACAGCGTCATCCGTCGGGACTTCGAGACGAAGGCCCCGACCGGAACCAAGATCCTCGAGAAGGTCCGTGCCGGCCGCTACAGCAGCCGGTACGCGCTGATGCGGGATCTTGCACTGAACCTGTTCTGGGTCAACCGGTTCTCGATCACCCTCTACGACAAGCGGCCGACGCGGTGGGCGGACGTGCCGCGGTCCCGATCCGACGTCTTCCTGCCCGTCCTGGAGCCATGGAAGGACGGGAGCGCCAAGGTGGCGGCCGTGGAGGCGGCCTACCCGAGTCTGCCGGCGCAGTGGGATCCTGCCGTCGAGGACCGAATCTTCGGGATCCTGTTCGACGTCTTCGCCAACCGCAAACACCACGCGACCACGCTGCCCGCCATCAAACCGACGGTCGGCGAATTCCTCCAGCAGCCGGGCGCCCTGACCTTCCGGCTGACCCACTACGACCCCGACTACCCCGTCTACGACTACACCGACATCCTGGACTGCAACGAGGACGTGCCCGAACTGGAGGCGCTGCATCGCTGGGCCATGGTGCTGCACAACCAGTACCCGTGGGACCGGTCCCACGTGGAGCTGGCCGAAGCCGGTTCGCTGACCGACGACGACTACGTGGTCGCCTTCCACCCCCGCGACAAGGCGGTGCGCGCCTTCCTGCGCCGCCTGCGCAGCGGCGCTCCGAGCCGGCCCGTCACACCGGCGCGGGAATCACGGCCGCCGAGGCGGCCGTTCCCGGCGATCGACGTGCGCCGCCAGTTCGCCGTCCCGCCGCGACTGGAATCGCTGGCCGCAGTACACGGCGACCAGGTCTGCACCAACGACGATCTGATCCGCAACGCCGCCTACAACTGGTCGCCGATGAGCGCCGAGCACATCCGCGCCACCACCGGGATCGACGAGCGCCGCTACAGCTCGCTGCCCCTCGAGGAGCTGGCCCTGCAGGCCGCCGAGGCCGCGCTGGCCAAGGCGCACCGCGAGCCGGAGGAGATCGGCGGCGTCCTGGTCTGCACCTGCACGAGCTCCCGGTTGATTCCCTCCCTCGCCACGTACATCTGCGGCCAACTCGGGATCTACCAGACCCACGCCGCCTACGACATCATCGCCGCCTGCGCGGGCATGCCCTACGGCCTGGCCGACGCCGTCCGGATCCTCCAGGAGGTCCAGCGGCCGGTCCTGGTCGTGTGCGCGGAGAAGTTCTCGGACAAGATCGGCAACGTCCGCACCTCCCGCATGATCTTCGCCGATGCCGCGGCGGCGCTGGTCCTCGGCGTGGCACCCGACGGCGCGGAGTCCGACTTCGACTACCTGCAGACCTATGCCAGCGGCCCGGCCAGCGAGGTCAACTCGATCCTCTGGCCGAACCCAGACTTCGACAACAACATCACCGTCGCCGGCCCCCAGGTCAAGGCGCTCGCCGGCCGCTACCTCACCCAGATGATGGCGGAGCTCGCAGCCCTCCCCGACCCGAGCGGTCGGGCCGGCTCGGTGCTGGAATCGGTCGACCTGGTCGTGCCGCACCAGGCCAACAAGACAATGGTCATCCAACTGGCCCAGCAGGCGGGGCTGAGCCCCGACCGGCTCTACTTCAACATCGCCACGGTCGGCAACGCGTCCTCCGCCAGCATCCCGCTGGCCATTCACGATGCGGTCCGCGACGGCGTCATCACGCATCCCATGCGGATCTTCGCGCCCGGCTTCGGCGCGGGCGCCGTGGCCGGCTACGCCGTCATGCGGCTCGATCCTGCCGTCGTCGCCGTCCAAGCGAGGTCCGCGCCCAACCAGGTTCCTGAGCCCAGTGCGCCACCTACGGTTGGGGTGTCGCCAACCTCTGACGATGTAAAGCACGGCTTCGGCTGATCAGCGCGTTGTCCGCCGCCGCTTCTAATGAGTCACTGGACCTTCCCGAGCGGTGGCGCCTCGACAGCGACCCACAGCACCTGGGCCGGCAGCAGCGGCAGCGCGAGCCGCGCAAACGGACCGAGCAGCATGACCAGCACCTCGGCGGCCCCGCCCGTCAGGCCGTAGCCGACGAACCGTCGGACGTTGTCGAACACCCGCCGCCCCTCCCCGATCGGGGCGGTCACGGTCGCCAGGCTGTCGTCAGCGAGCACCAGATCGGCGGCCTCCTTGACCACCTCGGTCCCCCGCTGCCCCATGGCCACGCCGATGTCCGCGCCCCTCAGCGCGGGGGCATCGTTCACGCCATCGCCGGTCATGGCGACCACCTGGCCGTCTGCCTGCCAGGCGGTGACGTAGCGCAGCTTGCCCTCGGCTCCACCCGCGCGAACGCGCGCGACGATGCCCTCGGCTCGCCCGGCCCACAGATTCTCGGGGCCGACAGAAACGTAGGAGCTGCGAAGGACCCGCCGTCGTCGCGTTCAATTCCGGAGAACCGCAACCTTGAGGGCAGCGGAGCCGACCGGGTCGTCGAACAGGTCGTAGGCCTCGGAGACCTCGTCGAACCCGAACCGGTGGGTCACGAGCCGGTCGGCCGCTAGCTGCCCGGCCTGCATCAGCTGCAGCAGCATCGGCGTAGTGCGCGTGTCGACCAGGCCCGTGGTGATCGTGACGTCCCGGATCCAGAGATCCTCCAGGTGCAGCGTCGTGGGCTTGCCGTGCACGCCTACGTTGGCCACCCGGCCGCCGGGCCGGATCACCGCGACGGAGAGGTCGAATGCCGCCGGCACCCCGACGGCCTCGATGGCCACGTCGGCCCCCAGCCCGCCGGTGACTTTCCGGACGGTCGCGACGACGTCGTCGTCGGGCGAGAGCGCCCGGTCGGCGCCGAAGGCGAGCGCCGCGGCACGCCGGCTCTCCACCAGGTCGACGGCGATGATCTGCAGTGGGCTGAACAGGCGGGCGGTCTGCACCGCCCCCAGGCCGATGGGTCCCGCGCCCACGATCACCACGGTGTCACCCGGACGGACGCCGCCGTTGAGAACCCCGACCTCGTAGGCGGTGGGCATCACGTCGGCGAACATCAGCGCGGCCTCATCGGAGATCCCGTCCGGGAGCTTGTGCACGGAGGCGTCGGCGAACGGGATCCGGACCGCCTCGGCCTGGACCCCATCGATCAGGTGACCGAGCACCCAGCCGCCGCCGCCGAGGCATTGCCCATAGCGCCCTTCCCGGCAGAACCGGCAGCGGCCGCAAGCGTTGATGCACGACATCAGGACACGGTCGCCCGCCTGAACCGTCCGCGCGCCCGGCCCGACCTCGGTCACGGTGCCGACGGCCTCGTGCCCCAGCACCCGGCCGGCCTGCACCTCCGGCACGTCCCCGCGCAGGATGTGCAGGTCCGTGCCACAGATGGTGAACCCGTCCACGCGAACGACCGCATCCTCGGGGTCCAGGACCCGCGGGTCCGGCACGTCCTCCCAGGACCGCTTGCCGGGGCCGTAGTAGACCAGCGCCTTCATCGCTTCCTCCTCGGATCGGAAGCCCAGTCCACGGCACGCAGACGGCGCCGGGCCAGGTCCCAAAGCCGGGTCCGGGCAGGCCCAAGGTCATCTGGCGCAGGCGGCCGAAACGGGCAGGGTGGGAGGGCATGGCACCCCGAGGAGTTCTTCGCCGGACATACCGTGGCCCTGGCCGTCTTCACACGCGTGCGGGCGCTGCTGGCCGGCCTGGACGAGGTCAGCTCGCTGGAAGCGTCAGGTGGCGTCCCGTCGGCATCACGGATCCGCCTATCTCTGACTTCCCGGCAGCTAGCTGCGGCGACCCGCGGCCGAGATGGTGCTGTCGGTCGCCCTGGGCCGGCACGGCCGTCGCCCCGGTTCAAGGAAGTCTTCAGCTGTCCAAGCAGGCCGACGTCCTCATGCTGTTCCAGCTGCTGACCGCCGCCGAGTTCTACGCCGTCCTCGACCGGCTGGGCCAAGGGCACGACCGGCAGACCATCCCCCACACCGTGGGCTACTACCTCGACCGGACCTGCCACGGATCGACGCTGTCGAAGGTCGTGCACTCGTGGGTGCTGGCGCGCAGCAACCGGCGAAAGGCCTGGGACTACTGGCTCGAGGCGCTGGAGAGTGACGTCGCCGACGTCCAGGGCGGCACGACGGGCGAGGGCATCCGCCTCGGCGCGATGGCCGGCACCGTGGACCTGCTGCAGCGGGCATTCACGGGGCTCGAGACCCGCGGCGACGCCCTGGGCCTCGACCCATACCTGCCCGACGCTCTGACCGGCATGCGCTTCCGGCTGCGCTACCGCGGCCATCCCGAGGGCGAGGTGACGATCACCCACGACCGGCTCACCGTAGGCAGCAGCGCCCAGCGGGCCGCCGTCCTGGTGCTTCGGCGCGCGACGACGAGTACCGACTCGACCCCCGCGGCAGCCTGGACGTGCCGCTGCACCGCCGCCGTCCGAACCACTCCTGAGTGACTTAGGGCACCGCCGACAACAGACCTTGGACAGGTCGTTCCGGGACATCCTCCAGCGGTGCCCGGGCTGGGGACCGGTCAGGCTGAGCGTGTCCGTTCCAGCCTTCTCGGCAGGTGAGACCCGTGCGCATGACTTCCAAGGACGTCGTCGCCACCGTGCTCCTCGCGTTCATCGTGATCCCGTACATCGGCTATCTGGTCGCCGGCGAGATGCCGTTCATCAAGGACCCCCGCGGCATGGCCGCCTCGGCCCTGATCCTCGGCACCGCCGCCGCCCTCATCGCCGGCCGGGGCGCGTTCACTCCCGAGCCGTGGCACCGCCCTGGTGAGCGGCATGGTCGCCCTGAGCCTCGGCATCGCCGCCCTCTGGGCCGAGACCAGCGAGCTCCTGCTCGCCCTGTTCGTCGTGGCCATCGTGGTCACGTGGAGGCTCGGCGAGCCGGCCGCCCACAAGGTCCGGCGCCTGCCGGTCGGGCATACCTGACCGGGTGGCCCCGGCCATGAGGGCATCGACGCACTCCTCACGGCCCGGCCAACCTCGGGACAGGCTGGCACGCGCGTTGGAGGAGGCCGCGGACCAGGGCAGGCTTGCTCCCTCGGTCCACAACACCCAACCGTGGACCTTTGTCCTGTTCCGCGACCGAATGGAACTGCGGGCCGACCGCTCTCGGCAGCTGCCGGTTCTCGACCCGAACGGCCGTGAACTCTTCCAGAGCGTCGGGGCCGCGCTCTTCAACGTGCGGGCGGCGCTGTCCGCCCGCGGGTTCGCGGTAGTGGTCGAGCGGCTGCCAGGGCCGGCCGACCCCGATCTGCTGGCCGTCGTCCGGCCGGTGGAGGGCGAGCCGGATCCCGTCCTGGCCGTACTGGCTCGGGCGATCCCGCGGCGGCACACGAACCGCCGGCCCTTCGGTCCGGCCACAGTGTCCGACGAGATCGTCGACCGCCTCGCCGAAGCCACCGCCGCCGAGGAGTCACTCCTGGTGCCCGTCCGCAGCCCGGGGCAGCGCGCGCTGGTCGCCGCGCTGACCCAACAGGCCGACCGGCTGCAGAACGCGGACCGCGCTTACCGCGAGGAGCTGCGGCAGTGGACCAGCCGCACACCGGCGCAGGGGGACGGGGTCACGGCCAGCTCCGTGCCCCTGACCACCGGGGTGCGCACCGACGCCGTCCCGCTCCGGGACTTCGACACCCGCGGTACCGGCGGCCTGCCGGCACGGACCGGCTCAGGCACCGATCAGACGCTCGTGCTCATCGCCACTGCGCAGGACGACCCCGCCGCTTGGCTGCGCTCGGGAGAGGCGCTCGAGCGCTTGCTCCTGGAGCTCACCCGCCGCGAGTGGGTAGCCGGCCCCATCACCCAGGCGCTCGAGGTGCCGGCGACGCGCCACCGGCTGAGCGAGCTGACCACGCCTGCTCACCCGCAGATGCTGCTCCGAATCGGGCGAGCGGCGCCGGCCGACGGCACGCCCCTCCGGCCGCGCCGGACCGTGGTCGAGAACACCACGCGCCCTGCGCCGTCAGTTCAGCCCCCGACGCCGCCGTCCCGCCGCACCCCCGCCGAGTCAGGTCCCCGGCCGGTCTCGGACGGTCGAGGAGGAACGACGTGGCTGTGACCGAGACAGGCGTGTTCGGCCGGAGCCCGCAGGGGCGGCCGCGACGGCCCTGCGGGCTCCATTGAACGAGCCCGAGACCCAGCACGTGTTGAGACTCCACCGCTTCTCTCGCCGCACCCGGCAAAGCCGGCCACGGCATCGGCGCCCCCTCACGGCACGCCGTGCGCGCGGAGGTGCGCGCCGTTTTCATGATGCGCAACATCGGAGGAGTCGCGCTCTGCCTGTTCGGAACGACCCACTTCTGGCTGACCCAGGCCTTGGCCACACTGGGCATCGACAGCTCGGCGTTCGCCACGTGAGACGCTCTGCGCATCGTCCGCCTCCTCCGGCGCCCGAACAGCTGACGCAGAGGCGGCCAGTCCGGTGTGCGGCCAGCGCTGTCCTCCGTGACAGGTTGCCCTCTCCGCCGGGACATTCGCCCCTGACCGACAATCCGCACGCTGGCCGAGGGTGGCCTGTATAGCGCAACGTTCCGCGAGAGTCGCCCAGACCGAGCGCTGCCTGAAGAGTCGACGCGTCCGCGCCGTTCGATTCGCGTTCTCGCCGGACTGGAGCTGTTCACTACCGGTGGGACTGCAGTCACCGGCGGATTGATGGCGATCGCCCCGGACGGATCGCTCCTCGCCGCCGACCCCGCCGCGCTGCACGGCAGCCCGTTCACGGACTACCGGCTGCCTGGGGTGCTGCTGGCCACCCTGTCGGCGGCGGGTACCTGCTCACCGGCGCAAGAAGCTGTCTACCTGATCCCCTCCCGTACGGCGGCCACCGGCCGCTGGCGACCGGCCGGGAGCCGGAGGAGCTTGCGGAGCACAACCGGCCCGACGACCGTGACGGCCGCCCCCATGGCGGTCGGCAGGGCGGAAGGTCCGAGGGGCGAGTCGGTGGCGATGTCGAACCACGCGTGGAAGACGACGACCACGAGGAGGCTCCCCCGTCCGAGGTGAAGGAGCCACGCGAAGATCCACGAAGCGACCCAGATGCTCACCGCGAACCAGACGAAACCGATCAGCGGCATGGCCCGGTAGCTCGGCGTGATGCCAAACAGGGGCAAGTGCCACAGGGCCCACGGGAGACTGACCAGGCCGGCAGCGGTGACCGGCTGCCGCCGCGACTCCAGGTGGGGTTGCAGGAAACCTCGCCACCCCAGCTCCTCGCCGATCGGCGCGCTCGGCCCAGCGGTGTCGGCGGTTCTCGTCATCGGAGCCGTGTCCTGCCGCGGTGGCGTCGTTACCCTGCTCAGGCGAGCCGTCGCCTGGCGGGGCCGGTTTCGCGCGTTCGCCTTCGCGCTGGGACACCCGTGGCACTGCTTGTGGTCGCGATTCCCATGGCACTGTGGACGGACGGGTCCGGCCGCGAGGTCAGGTGGTCGCAGCTCGGGCACTCAGCCGAGTTGGCCGCTCTGCCCGTGTTCGTCTACTCGGCCATCAACCTGGTCTTCTACGGATTCGGCGAGGAGCTGGGCTGGCGCGGATTCCTGCAGCCGCAGCTCGAGGGCCGGTGGTCCGTCGTGACCGCGGCGAATGTGCTCAGCGTGATCTGGGCGGCGTGGCACCTTCGCTGTTCGGCATCACGCCCAGCTCGAGCGATACCACTGATCGGTTTCGTCGGCTTCTACTTCAGCATCTGGGGCGCGTCGTGGATCTTCGCGTGGCTATTGCGATTCGTTTACGGAAGCCTGCTGGTCGTGGCCGTGTTCCATGCGTGGTTCGACGTGGTCACCAACTGTCCTCTGGGGATCTCCGCGTTTCCGACGGCCATGGGGGTCGCGATCACCCTGGTCGGCCTGCTGATCCTGCGGGTCCTGTTACGGGCCGGGGACAAGAGACCGACCGAACAACGCTCCCCCACCGCCTGACGTCGGCCGGGCACCGCCGTCGGGACTTGCGGCTGCCCTTAGAGGCCCATCGCCCCTGCGGGGCCACCTCGGCAAGGCGCACAGTCGGACTCACCGGTCGAGCCGTCCACCGATCCGCCTCCGCGGTCGCGGAGCGCGCGTGCGACGGACCGAAGCCGGTATGGAGGTGGCCCGCATCGACGCCAGCCCGTCCTGGAAGGCCGAGGCACTCGATGACGTGGAGTGCCGGCGGCTGCTGGGCACGCTCGACTTCGGCCGGCTCGTCTTCACCCGCGGGGCCCTCCCGGTCGTCCAGCCGGTGCGGTTCAGGGTTCGGAATGGAGAGGTGCTGATCCCGACGCGGGCCGGTAGCAAGCTCGCCCGCGCGGTTCGCGGCGCCGTGGTCGCCTTCGAGGGCGACTGCCTGGACACGCTGACCGGTGCCGGCTGGACGGTTACGGCCGTAGGGCCGGCGCACGTGCTCACCGATTCCGACGACATCGCTGCCGCGGCACTCCTGGGACTGCAGACCTGGATACCGACGGCCCGCTACAGCTACGTCGCGGTACAGATCGGCATCCTGCGGGGCTATCGTGTGTCCCCGGCCACCGATCGGGCACCCACTTTCCCGGCGGTGGGTCGCCTGCCACAGTCGTGAGCGACGCAAGGGCAGGTGAGAGTGAGCGGCTACGTGGCTGACGACGGCCCCACGGCATCCGGCGACCGTTCCTCGCTCGCGGGGATGCGGCTGACCGAACTCCTCGACGAGGTGCAGGACCGGCTGCGCGCCGTCGCTCGCACCCAGGAACGGGTGCAGGGGCTGCTCGACGCCTTCCTCAGTGTCTCTACCGGGTTGAACCTGGACGTGACCCTGCGGCGCATCGTCGAGGCCGCGACCGAGCTGGTCGATGCCCGCTACGGGGCCCTCGGCGTCCTGGGGCCGGACGGGTCGCTGGCCGCCTTCGTCCATGTCGGCGTGGAGGAGGAACTCGCCGCACAGCTGGGGCACCTGCCCGAGGGGAAGGGCGTTCTGGGTGAGCTGACCGCCGAGCCGCGGGCGCTCCGACTGGACGATCTCCGGCAGCACCCGTCGTCGATCGGCTTCCCTCCGGGCCATCCGGAGATGGGTAGCTTCCTCGGCGTCCCGGTCCGCAGTCGCGGTGAGGTGTTCGGCAACCTCTACCTCACCGCGAAGCGGGAGGGGTTGTTCAGCACCGAGGACGAGGCCGTCCTCACGGCGCTGGCCGGGGCTGCGGGCATCGCGATCGCCAACGCGCGCCTGTTCGAGGCAGCCGAGGCGCAACGCTCGTGGCTGGCCGCGGTCACCGATGTGCGAACCGCCCTGTTGCAGGGCTTGCCCCCGCAAGAGGTCCTCGACCTGGTGGTGGAGCGCGTCGCAAAGTTGACCGACGCGGACGCGACCCTTCTCCTGCTCGGCCCCGACATCACGGATGGCTCGTACGAGGTTCGGGCGCAGACCGGTACAGACCTGGACAGGATCACCGGGATCGGTCTGGGCGAGGACGCGGGAACGGTTCTCGAGGCGGTTGCCACTGCGGGCGCCGTCGTCGTCCTGGACATGACCGGTATGGCCGGGGAAGCTCCCCACGCTCATGTCGCGTGGGGACCGTGTCTCGCGGTTCCATTGCGCAGCACGGTGGGTGGCGCTTCGGTGATCATCGCCCTGCGAGGGGCAGGCGCGGTTCCCTTCGAAGGCACGCTCGCCGCGCTGATCAGCTCCTTCGCCGACGAGACGGCGCTCGCTCTGGATCTCGCGGCTCGCCAGCAGGTCGCCCGCCGGCTCGACGTCTTCGAGGACCGCGACCGCATCGCCCGCGATCTGCACGACCATGTGATCCAGCGGGTGTTCGCCGCTGGGCTCAGCCTGCAGAGCGTCCTGCCCCGGATCGAGGACGCCGAGGCTGCGAGCCGGGTCAGGTCGGCGGTCGACCAGCTCGATGAGACGGTGCGCGACATCCGGACGACGATCTTCGACCTGCACACCGCGGCCGGCGCCCGGGACGGCAACAGCCTCCGGCGGCGCCTGCTGGACATCGTGACCGAGACCGCCGGTGCTGACCTGCGAACCACGGTGCGGATGTCGGGTGCGGTGGACAGCTTGGTCACCGGCGACTTGGCCGCCGACGTGGAGGCCGTCGTCCGGGAAGGCGTCAGCAACGCCGTGCGGCACGCCCGGGCAGCCACCGTGACCGTGACTCTCGACGTGGCCGACGACGTCGTGGTGGAGGTCGTCGACGACGGCACCGGCATCGACCCCGGGGCGCCGCGCAGCGGTCTGCGCAACCTGGAGGAGCGGGCACGCCGCCGCGGTGGCGTCGTCACGGCCGTCAGGTTGCAGGACGGAGGCACCCGGCTGCGCTGGCACGCTCCGCTGCACACCTGAGCGACTCAGGAACTCTCGGGGCCGCTCTGAGCAGGGGCCCGCAGCTCGGTGGCCAAGATGGCGGCCTGGGTGCGGCGTTGCATGCCGAGTTTGGCCAGCACGTGCGACACGTAGTTCTTGACCGTCTTCTCGGCCAGGAACATGCGCTCGCCGATCTGCCGGTTCGTGAGGCCCTCGCCGATCAGGTCCAGAACGGTGCGCTCCTGGTCGCTGAGGCCCGCGAGGGGACCTGCCGGCTCGACGGCCCGCCGCATGCGCGCCAGGACCGCCGTGGTGGCGGCCGGGTCCAGCAGCGAACCGCCCGCGGCGACAGTGCGCACGGCGGTCACCAGGTCCTGGCCGAGAATTTGCTTGAGCAGATAGCCCGAGGCACCAGCCAGGATCGCCTGGAACAGGGCCTCGTCGTCGCTGTAGCTGGTCAACATCACAACGCCGAGATCGGGCATCCGGGCACGCAGATCGCGGCAGACCGTCACGCCGTCCCCATCGGGCAGCCGGACGTCCAGCACGACGACGTCGGGGCGAAGTGCCGGCACCCGGGCCATCGCCTCCACGGCGTTCTTCGCCTCACCGATGACCGTGATGCCCGGGTCCGTAGACAGGACGTCGGCGACTCCGCGTCGGACGACTTCGTGGTCGTCGACGAGGAAGACCCGGATCACCGGCATCGCCGCACTGCTGGTCATGACGCCCCTCCGCTGCGCCGACGGGCCTCGCTTCCTGCGGAGCGTCGGGGCGGCAGTCGAGATCAACGTAGTCCTCAGCCGCAGCCCTTGACCCCGCCTGAACGTCACGGTCCGGTTCCGCGGACGGGACGTCGCTCAGGTGGAAGGGACGTTCGTCCACCCATCCGAGGACCGGCTACCCGGTCAGGGCGGCCTGAGCACCAGAAAACTGGCGGCGTGACCACAGGGAGATCGTCAACAGTGACCCCATCCGTCGGTGTGCTGACGGCCCACGAGGCGGTCCAGCGGCGGGCTGCTGACCGCGGATTGGCCGCATTGCTCGTCTTGCAGGGGACGCTGGTCGCGGCCACGGCCGTGGTGGGACCCCTTGCACTCGACCTGCTGCACTACCGCACGTCGGCGTCCGGACTCGACCAGATCCGTGGCAGCGACCTCACGGCGCTGGTCCTCGTCACCCCCCTCTGCTTCTGGGTCGGGCGCCTCGCCTGGCGCGGCCACCCCGCCGCCCCGGTGCTGGCCCTGGCGCCGGCCGTGTTCACCGTCTACATCTGGACCCAGCTCCTGCTCGGTAGTGAGTTCGGCCGGCTGCCGGGCAACGCGGAGTGGTTCTCTCCTCTGTTGCTCGGAGTCATCGGCATCGGGGTCGGGGTTGCCGTGCGTGCCACCAGGGCGCTGCGCTCCCAGCCCCCGCTCCGGTGGAGCCGCCGGCTGGAACGGGCCACCGGCGTCCTGCTCCTGGCGGTGGTCGGCTTCGTCGTCGTCGGCATTCACCTGTCCCCATTGGTCGACGCCCTGCGGGAGCATCCGGTCGGCGACGGGGTGCTCACTACGCCGAATGCCTTCTGGGTGGTCAAGGTGATGGACCTCGGACTGATCGCACCCGCCTCACTGCTCATGGCGATCGGTCTCCTGCGCGGCAGGTACTGGGCGCGGGCTCCGGCCGCCGCGGTGCTGGGCGGGTACGCGCTCCTGGGCTGGTCGGTGGCCGCCATGGGCTGGAGCATGCTACTCGGCGGGACCGCCGACAGCTCTCCGGGCCTCGCCGTCGGTGCGACGGCCCTCGCGGCAGGGATTAGCGGTTACGCCGCGGTTCTCTACCGGCCGCGCTTCGGGCGCGCTCCATCGACCGCCGCCCTGGCTCGTGCCCGCAGAGTTGTCGGCCGGCGGCCATGACCGTGCGTCGACGCGTCCGCTGGATCGCGGCGGGTGCCGGGTTGGCCTACGCCGTCCTGCTGCGGCCTCGCCTGCAGACGTGGGGTGCCACCCGGGCCGAGAGCGCCGGAGTGCTCCCGGGCGATGACGTCGTCCGAGCTCGGTGGCAGACCACCCGAGCCGTCACGATCGCGACCCACCCGAGGATGTGTGGCCGTGGCTGGTGCAGATGGGCTTCGGCCGCGCCGGCTGGTACAGCTACGACCGGCTGGAGCGAGCCGCAGGAATAGGCGACTTCGCCGAAGGTGACTCCGCTCGGTCGGTCCTGCCGCAGTTCCAGTCGCTGGCCGTCGGCGACTCTGTGCCGCTCGGCCCGGGGACTGGCCCGACCGCGGCCGTCGTGGACCCGCCCCGCGCGCTGGTCCTGCGGATGACCATGAACGCGCTGACCGGCGCACCGGCCCGGGACGGCGACCGCGTGCTGCTGGACTGGACTGGTCGTTCGTCCTCGTCCCCGTCGGGCCGCGGTCGTGCCGCTTGCTCGCCCGCGTGCGTGCGGACTATCGCCCCCGGGCGCTCGGGCTACTCATCCCGATGATGCTCGAGCCGGTCCACCTCCTGATGGAACGCGTCATGCTGCAGGGCGTCCGCCTGCGCGCCGCCGGCTGATCAGAACTCGGTCATTGCCGGTTCCGACCCGCTGTCCACCGCAGTCAACCTGCTGCGCTGCGGATGCACGAGCATCACGGGACCAGGGGCGTGCATGGCGCAGTGCAGGGCGACCGAGCCGAGCAGAAGACCACGGATCGCGCCCCGCCCGCGGGTGCCTACGACGAGCATCTGCGCGTTCTGTGCCCGCTGCAGCAGCACCTCCGCGGCCGGACCTTCGTGGATCGTTGTCCGGACCCGGGATGTACCTCCGGCGGCTGACCGCTCGCGCACTACGTCCGCCACCAACTCGTCGGTGCGGCGCTGCAGGTCCGCACGGATCGCCTCGACGGACTGGACGAGCACCAGGGTCACGTCCGTCCAGTAGTCCGTGGGGAAATACGCGGCAACGACTTCGACCTCGGCCCCGGTACGGCCCGCGTCCCCGAGCGCCGCGACGAGCGCAGCCCGGGACTCGGCCGACCCGTCCACGCCGACCACCACCCGGGGCGGCTCGGCGACCGAGGACAGGGGGTGCACCACGAGGACCGGGCACGGGGCGTGGGTCGCGCAGTGCAGGGCCACCGATCCCAGAAGCGCGCTGCGCATCGCGCCGCGTCCGCGGCTACCGACCACTAGCAGGTCTGCGTGCTCCGAACGCTTGAGCAGTTCCGGTACCGCGCGGCCCTCGGACACCACCAGCCGGACGCCAACGGCGTCCACACCGGGTATCCCGATGGTCGACAGGTTACTCCGAACGTCGTCGACGAGGGCCCGCGCCCGGGACTCCGTATCGACGCGGATCGCCTCGGTGTCGGGGATCTCCAGCGGCAAGCCACCCGTCCACACGAGGTTCACCGGGTAGCTCGAGACGACCTCCAGTTCGGCGCCTCGCTGCGCGGCGGTGGTCAAGGCGTGGACCAGCGCGGCGCGTGAACCGGGTGACCCGTCCACTCCGACGACCACCCGCGGCCGTCCGCCGTCGTCGCGGATCGGATGGATGCCAGCGTCCATGGTGATTCTCCTGAGATCGCAGCCCCGCCCGTGACCGGGCACCAGTCATACCGTCGACCCGGGGGTCCTCTGGACCGAGGGTCCACCGTCCCGACGTGGCGGACCGAACGTCCCGTGGAGTGGCGCGGACGGGACGGAGGTCCCGCCCGGTTGTGCCCGGAGACCCTGGGAAAGGGGGCCACGCCCGCCCTAGCGTCGTCGCAACGCCAGACCGAGGAGGCGGCCGTGCAGACCAGGGATGCCATGACCCGCGACGTGATCACTATCGCCCCGGACAGCCTCGTCAAGCGGGCCGCCGAGATGATGGCCGAACGAGGCTTCGCCGCCCTGCCCGTGGTCGACCGAGACGACAAGCTGGTCGGCATCGTCGCCCAAGGCGACGTGCTCCGCGACCGCCTTGCGCCCGATCCGCGTCTGCACCTGCGCCGCGAGACAGCGGCGGACCACTCGGTGCCGCCACTGCTCGTCCGCGACGTGATGACCGCAGAAGTTCGATCGGTGGAGGCCTCCGCCGACATCGCCGACGTCGCCCGAATGTTCGTCGACCAGCACCTGCGCAGCGTCCCGGTACTGGAGCACGGCCGGACGGTCGGCATCGTGAGCCGACGGGACCTGCTGCGCACGCTAGCCCGTCCGGACGACACCATCCGGGCCGACCTGCTCCGGGCAGTCGAGGAATACACCGGTGAGACGGGCTGCTGGGACATCGCGGTCACTGAGGGCGCGGCGACCGTCCGGCGGACGCAGGGAACTTCCCAGAGCTCGCCACGCGTCGAGGAGCGCGCGCTCCAGGAACTGGCTCCCACCGTCGTCGGCGTGGTCAGCGTCCGAGTCCTCCCCCAGCCCGCCGGGACCGCACAGCCCGCCGACGCTTCCCCGTGACTCTCACCCGAACCGGAGAGACACCATGAAGCACATCTCCCAGCCGTCACCGCTGGTCGTCAGAGTGCACCCGTCGGCAGTCGCCCATAGGACCGCCCGGTTCACCGCTGACGAGCAGGTCGGCTCCGGAGCCACGCGGTGAGCGCGCGCGACCTCCGGGTCCTGATCGTCGTGGCCAGCAAGCACGGGGCCACCGCCGAGATCGGAACCGCGCTGGCTCGCGCCCTCGCCGACTCCGACGTAGGTCGCGCCGCCCGCTTGGAAGCCGTGAGCCTGCCGGTGGAGCAGCGGCCGGATCCGGCGCCGTACGACGCGGTCGTTCTCGGCAGCGCGGTCTACGTTGGCCGGTGGCTCGAGCCGGCCCGTCAGTACGCGGTCGCACACGTCGCAGAGCTGCGCGGCCGGCCGGTGTGGCTGTTCTCCAGCGGTCCGATCGGGGAACCGCCCTTCCCGGCCGACGAACCGCACGACGTCGGCACGCTCATGCAACTGACCGGTGCCCGCGGCCACCGTCTCTTCCCCGGGCGGCTGGAGAAGAACCGGCTCTCCTTCGGGGAACGGGCCATGGTGACCGCCATGCGCGCGCCGGTCGGTGACTTCCGCGACTGGGACGCCGTACGGGCGTGGGGGGACGAGATCGCCGCGGAGGTTGTCCGCCTGACCACCGCTCCGGCCGCCGCGACCTAGAGCTGACGGCAGCGGCCGCCAGCCAGGCTCAGAACCTGCTGAAGGCCTCGACGATCGGGCGGCGGCCGCTGACCGTTCCCGGCGCGACCGATAACCCAGGCGCAGCAGCATCTGAGGATGTCCGACCAGGGAGAGCGGCGAGCGGAGTTCACTGCGGGTCGCCGCCCAGTCGAGCGCCTGGGTCAAGGGGCATGCCGCGAGGCCGGCGTTGGTAGCGCTGAGTAACACGCGGCCGAGCGCGCGCCCGGCGTCCAGCCAGGCATAGCGGTTGTCGTTCTCGGTGCCCAGCAGAAGCACGGTCGGCCTCTCTACCGGGGGTGGGGCGCGTCAGGATTTACCGCTGCCGGCGGGCGGCTCTCCGCCCCGCGAGCCGACGACGAAGTCGCGGATGAGCCAGTTGGACGGCCGAGTCGCCGGGTCTGCGCTGGGCACCGCCTCCACCGGCACCCCGTGGACCGCCGTCGGGTCGGTGCGCAGCCAGCGCTCGAGCTCGGCCAGGTAGGCCGGCTCGCCCTGCTCGATCTCTTCAGCCCGGGAGGTGAGGAAGACGGTGGCGACCTCCTGCCCGGCCTGGCTGACGTGTTTGACCCACACACCGAACTCGCTGGCTTCCGCCCGCAGGCGGTCCACGAGATCGGATGGGACCGCCCGTGGCAGCAAGGCACCGCGATGGGTGTGGCGGCGCTCGATGGCGGCCGCCGCTCCGTGTCCGTCTCCGTCGGCTCCCCGACTCCGTCAGGCGCAGGGTTACGAGGTGGTCGGGATCACCCGCGTAGGGCAGCTGCGCCACCGCGACGCCGTATCCCTGGGGCCCGGGTCGTGACGACGGCGAACTCCACGGCGACGCCGCAGCTGATGACCCGCTGCCGGTCGGTCGGGTCGAGCGCGGCGAGGGCCCGCTCAGGATCGGTGCAGACCTCCAACCGGTCCGGATGAGCGGCGAACAGCCACGGCTGGGTGTTGTGGATCGACGGCGCCTTCGAGGCCGCCGTGACGATGTCGGTCCACTGGCGCTCGTTCGTCACATCTCCTCGTGATCCCCCGGCCTCAGGCCGGGCGCGGCATGTCCGCCGTCGTCCCGACTGGTCATCGGCCCGGCGGTGTCGTCTATGGCGTCCGGAGCCGCCGCCCCGAACCGACGCCCGACCGGAAGGATGCTCACGCGGCGGCTGGTAGCGGAACATCTGCCACCACGGGTGACCGAGTTTTTCCGAGGCGCCCTCTTGTGACCGCAATGAGGATCAGTACGGCCACCAGATAGGTGCCCAGAATGGCCCAGTCAGGCGCATCCAGCACTGCTGTGTAGGCCCGGCCGCGGGCCATCAGGATCAACTGGTGCTGGGCGGGGGTGAAACTCGCGTGGAGCAGAATGCACAGGAGGACGCTGCGGGTTCGATTCCAGAGCACCGTGTAGAAGAACACCAGAACCATCGGCACGACGAAACCTGCCGGGCCTTCGAGCGGTACATGCCAGACGCCCCACACCAATCCGAGCACCAGGGTCGCTCGAACCGGCGAGTACTGCTCCTGAAGGAGGGGCAGCCCGAAACCTCTCCACCCGGGTTCCTCGAGAGCACCCCGAGAAACAGCACGAAGACGAACGTCCCCGCATACGCGGGGAGCCGGTCCAGTCCCAGCGACCAGTCGACGGGAAATCACGAAACCTGTAGAACGAGGGTTACCACCGCGTACGGCAGCGCCGGTAGGCCCCAGGGCGTAGGCCCCAGGGCGTAGGCCCACCACCGCGGGCTCACCCGCCAGCGCCAGGTGGGACGGAGCCAGGCGCGCAGCGATCCACCGGCCATCGTGGTCACGGCGCCCGCGGCCACCAGCGGACCGAGTCCCCCGAGGAGGAACGGGATCCTGCCGCCGCCAGCGCCCACAGGACCACAGGGACCACGAGAATGCATAGGCGAGCACGACGAAGGTCAGGAATGGATGGCGCTTCGCCCAGGCTCGGGAGGCGGCCACCCGAGTATTCGTCATGAGCCGATATGCGGGGCGCCGATTCGAGGACATAGAGGAGAAAGTCCGGAATGGCCATCACTTTGCACCTGTGTTGAGGGCCGGCCGTCGGGTTGCGCGGATCAGGAGCACCAGGGTGCCGGGCAACAGAGCCGGCCCGACCGCGAGAACGGTCTCGGACACGCTGAGCGGCTCGGTGCCGAGCAGATCGGTCAGGCCGGGCAGCAGCACCGCGGCCGCGAGCAGGACCAGGTTCCCCACGACCGCGACGGGCAGCCACGGCGACCCGCCGGACCACGCGCCGGCCGGCCGCAGCGCGAGCGCCAGCACCAGCTGCCCGACGGACAAGGTGACGAACAGCTGCGTCTGCCACGGCCCACCGGCCGATAGCGACCATGCCGCCACGGCGAGACAGACCGCGGTCAGGGCCAGCCCGTTCACCACCAGCTGGGTCACCAGCGACCGGTCGAGCACCCCGGTGGCGGGGTCCCGGGGGGGACGGCGTAGCACGTCGGGGGCAGCAGGCTCCCCGCCCATCGCTACCCCGACCGGCCCGTGAGTCAGCAGGTTCACCCACAACACCTGGGCCGGCAGCAGCGGCAGCGCCAGCCCGAGGAAGGGGCCGAGGAGCATGACCAGCACCTCGCTGAGGCCGCCGGCCAGGCCATAGCCCACGAATCGGCGGACGTTGTCGAAGACCCGGCGTCCCTCCGCGACCGCCGCCGTGACCGTTCCCAGGCTGTCGTCGACGAGCACCAGGTCCGCGGCCTCCTTGGCCACGTCGGTTCCCCGTTGTCCCATGGCCACGCCGATGTCAGCGGCGCGCAGCGCCGGGGCGTCGTTCACCCCGTCCCCGGTCATCGCCACCACCTGGCCGGCGGCCTGCCAACCGGTGATCAGGTCCAGCTTCCCGGCCGGCTCGACCCGTGCGTGCACATGCCCGGCGGCCGGGTGTCGGGCGTCGACGACGCCGACCTCCCGGGCCACCGCCGTGGCGGTGCCTGCGTGATCACCGCTGACCAGGACGACGGAGATCCCGGCGCGGTGCAGGGACTCGACCGCGGCGGCGGCCTCGGGACGTACCGGGTCGGCCAGCGCGATCAGGCCGAGCAGGTGGCCATCGGCGGCCACGGCCAGCACTCGCCGTCCGACTGCGGCCCACCGGTCGGAGAGGGCCTGCGCGGCCCCTGCGCCGTCGATCCTGCGCAGCACCACCTCCGGCGCACCCTTGATCAGCACACTGCGTTCGCCGTCGGGCCCGCGATGCCACGTGGTCATCTGCCGGGTGACTGCGTCGAAGGGCTCCTCGCGCTCCCGTGGGTGGTCACGACGCAGCTGCTGGACGTCGCAGCCGGCCGCGCGGGATGCGCGGACGATCGCGGTCTCGGTGTCCGCCGTGCCCGCGCTGCCGTCCGGGCCGTCGCCGGAGGCGTCGGCGTCGTTGCACAGCGCGGCAGCCGACCACAGCTTCCGGGCCTCGTCCGAGGCAGGAGCACCAGGCCCGACGGAAATCTCCCCGTCCCCGGGGGTCCAGATCCGGTCGACGCTCATCGCGCCCTCGGTCAGGGTGCCGGTCTTGTCGGTGGCCAGCAAGGTCACCGAGCCGAGCGTCTCCACCGCAGGCAGGGACCGCACCACGGCGCCCCGCCGGCCCATCCGGCTCGCTCCGGCGGACAGCGCCAGGGTGACCACCGCCGGCAGCGACTCCGGAACAGCGGCCACGGCCAACGCGACGGCTGCCACGACGGTCGTCTCCCACGGCTGGCCGCGAAGGAGACCAGAGGCCAGGAAGACCAGACAGGCGACAGCGACCCCGATCGAGATCTGCCGACCCAGGATGGCCAGCCGACGTTGCAGCGGCGTGAGCGGCGACCGGCGTCCCCCCACGAGCAGCGCGACCTGCCCGATCACGGTGGAGATCCCCGTCGCGACGACGACCGCTTCACCCGAGCCACGGAGGACCGTGCTCCCTGCGTGCACCATGCCTGTCCGGTCGGCCATCGGGGTGGACCCGGGCGAGACCGCCTCAGCGTCCCGATCGCTCGGTTGGGACTCCCCGGTCAGCAGCGACTCGTCGACCTGCAGTTGCACGGAGCGCACCAGCCGGGCGTCGGCACCGACCTCGTCGCCGGCGGTCAGCTGTAGGACATCTCCGCGGACGAGTTCCCGGGTCGGCACCCAGGTGTCCCGCCCGTCCCTGGTCACGCGGGCGTTCGGAGCGACGAGGTCGTCGAGAGCGCGGATCTCGCGCAGCGCCCGGCGCTCCTGGACGACGCCGAGGACGGTGTTGACCGTCACCACCAACAGGATGACCGCCGTGTCAACGAAGTCACCGGTGACGGCGGTGAGCACCGCCGCTGCCAGCAGCACCAGAACCAAGGTGTCGTGCAACTGCCCGGTGACCGAGCGCCAGAGCGGCATCGGTGGGTGCAGTTGCACTGCGTTGGGCCCGTCTCTCGCCAGCCGGGCGGCGGCTGAGCCGTGGTCCAGGCCGGTTGCCGGGACAACGCCTTCGTGATCTAGGACCTCCGCGGGTGACAGCTCCCAGGCAGCCCGCGCCGGTGGGGCGGTCACGTGGATCACCACGCGGCTGCCGCCTCCGCGACACCGCGACGGGCAGGCTCGGCTGCCACCCCGGAGCTGCCGCCTGAAGCCGCCGGCACGCGAGGGGCGCCGCGGATCATGACGCCGGCCCGAAGTCGCAGCCGTCGGCGTGACGCGCTGATGCCCGGCAAATTCGTCCGGTCGGGAGGTGGACCGTGCCGCAGCGCCCGGCCGCTGCGGCGGGCTCGTCGATGGCCGCGTTGTGCACGTCCAATCGCTCGCTGCCGGTACCTGGCGACTGTAGAGCTGGGATCACAGTGTGCTCCTCGAGTCAGGGGGTGCTGGGTCGTGATGAGGGTCGCTGCTGACCCCGAACGCGCTCTAGCACGTCGGCGCAGGCGGCAGTGCGGGGCGTGCGGGGCGCTAATGCGGCCGTGGACCGCATCGTCACGACCGACCGTGCGCGACGGCGCCGCCACCAGGTAGTGCCGTCGGTCCCGGCTCCCACGGCAAGAGGTCCCGCCGACGGCCCCGCCGACCCGGTCGGGCACTTCACCGGCGGAAAAGCGACTTTGGACCCCGTCGAAGCGCGCCGTGTCGGCGGACTGTTCGAGACATGGAACTGCTCTCCACCGTCGCCGGTACGACCACCCCCCCGTCGGCCGACACGGCTGCCGATTCGTACCCGGTCGAGGACCTGGAGCTGGACCTGCGGTGGTGGGCCGCCGCGAACTATCTGACCGTCGGCCAGATCTACCTGCAGGACGACGCCCTGCTCACCCGCCCGCTGCGGCACAGCGACGTCAAGCCCCGCCTGCTCGGGCACTGGGGCACCAGCCCCGGCCTTTCCGCGCTGTACGTGCAGCTCAACCGGCTGATCCGGCGCACCGGCACCCCCTGCCTGTACGTCGCCGGCCCTGGACACGGCGGGCCGGCACTCGTGGCCAACACGTGGCTCGAGGGCACCTACAGCGAGGTGTACCCGCACATCGGCCCGGCCGCCGAGGGCATGCACCGGTTGTTCCGCCAGTTCTCCACTCCCGGCGGCATCCCGAGCCACGTCAGCGTGCCGACGCCGGGGAGCCTCCACGAAGGGGGCGAGCTGGGATACGCCCTCGCCCATGCCGCCGGTGCCGCCTTCGACCATCCGGACCTGCTGGTCGCGTGCGTCGTCGGCGACGGCGAGGCCGAGACGGGGCCGCTGTCCGGGTCCTGGAAGATCCCCGCCTACCTCGACGCCCGCCGCGACGGCGCCGTCCTTC
>JAOPWM010000072.1 GCA_025965695.1 Blastococcus sp. | reverse complement strand
GCGGTGGACATGTCCGTGACCGAGGCCGCCGGCGGGCAGAACGCCGACGCGATCGCGATGGCTGAGTCGATTCGCGACAACCAGTCCGCTGAGATCTCCGAGATGCAGGCGCTGCTGACCGAGCTGGGCGGCTGACTTTCCGCCGGCGGTGGTGGCGTGGAGGAGCTGTCGCCACCGCCGGCTCCCCGTCAGAAGAAGCTGGCCCCGCTCCGAGACGTCGGTGAACTGCAGAGCCCGGGGCCGCCGCACCCTTCAAGCTGGTTGCGTGACCACGCGGCTGCCCCGGCCACCCGTCGCCGGCCGGCAAACCCTCACCCGAGGCCAGCGAGAAGGTCGCGGCAGGCCTGCTCGCAGCGTCGGCAGACCTCGGCGCACACCCGGCAGTGCTCGTGCATCTGCGCGTGCTGCTCGCACTCGTCACCGCAGGCCTTGCAGGCGGCGACACACGCCTCCAGCACTGCGCGAGTGAGGTCGGCGTCATAGCCGGTGTGCCGGGAGAGGACCCGGCCGGTGGTGTCACAGACGTCGGCGCAGTCCGCGCACGTGCGGATGCACTTCCGCAGGTCCGCCACCAACTCCTCACTCAGGCAGGCGTCGGCGCACGCGGTGCAGGCCTGGGCGCACTCGACGCATGCCTCGATACAGGTGCGTAGCTTCTCCCGGTCGATCCCACCGAGGTCCTTCGGATAGGTCTCGAGCATCTGGGCGGCAACGGTCACGAGGACCTCCTCTCGCCGGCTGTGGATGGCCCGATGCCATCCGCCGCATGCGCCGACTCCGGAGCTTCTACCCGTGCGATCGGTGCCGACCCGCGGACGGGCGGCGGGTCTGGTGGCGCGGGTGGAGAGCAGCGCGCCCCATCACGGCGGACACGTCCAAGAGCACCTCGGGCCGGGCAGCCGACGACCACGCCGGTAGGGCATGGCCGCCCTCGGGTAGCTGGTGCCCTGGCGACAGCGCGCGGTCCAGGGCGGGTAGCCCCGGCCGACCGCAGACGGCGCCGAGTGGGTGGCTACGGCCGTCCGGGCACGATGAGCGGGTGCGACGGACCAACGATCAATCCGGTCTTCGTTCGGTGCTGGCCCGGCCGGGATACCGGCGGCTCTGGACCGCCCGCACGGTCAGCCAGGCCGGCGACGTGCTGCAGTTCACCACCCTGGCGCTGCTGATCTACCAGCTCACCGGCTCCGGACTCGGCGTGTCCGGTCTGGTGCTGGCCGAGATCGCCCCGGTGCTGCTGCTGGCCCCGCTGGCCGGCCCGTTGGTGGATCGGCTGCCCCGGGTGCAAGTCATGCTCGCCGCGGACTTGGTCCGCCTCTTCCTCGCCGCGGCCCTCGCCGTGTGGCACGAGGACGTCACGGTCGTCTACGTGCTGGCGTTCGGCCTGTCGGCCGGGTCGGTTTTCTTCAACCCAGCCGCCGGCTCGCTGCTGCCGACCCTCGTCCGCGACGACGAGCTGGTCGTGGCGAACTCCGGAATCTGGTCGGCGGCGGTGCTCATCCAGGTGGCGCTCGCCCCGGCGGCCGGGCTGCTGGCCGTCACCGCCGGCTTCGGGTGGGCGTTCGCGGCCAACGCGGCCAGCTTCGGGCTCTCCGCGCTGCTGCTCGCCGGGCTGCGCTCGGGCGAGGCGCCCCGTCCGATCACCACAACCAGCATCTGGACCCAGGGCCGGGAGGCGCTCGGCCTGCTCGGCCGGGATCGGCTGCTGCGGGCGCTGGCGGTCGCGCAGGCGCTGGCCGCCCTGTCGGCCGGGGCGACCAGCGCGCTGCTGGTGGTGCTTGCCGCCCGCCAGCTTCACGCCGCCGGCGCCGGGTACGGGTTCTTGCTGGCCGCCATCGCAGTCGGTGCGTTCCTCGGCCCGCTGCTGCTGATCCGCCTCGGCGCTCGGGCGCGCAGCCCGCGGCTGCTGTTCGGGGCGTTCGGGCTGCGCGGCCTCGTCGACCTGGTGCTGGCCACCGTCACCGCGCTTCCGGCCGCCGTGGCCGCGCTGGCGGTCTACGGGCTGGGCACCTCCACCGGCAACGTCACCTTCTCCTCGCTCATCCAGTCCCACGTGCCCGAGCAGCTGCGCGGCAGGGTCTTCGCCGCCTTCGACCTCATCTGGCAGTCGATGCGGCTGGCCAGCCTGCTGCTCGGCGCCGCGCTCGCCGACACCCTGGGCATCCGAGCGGTGTTCTACGCCGGCGCGGTTCTGCTCCTGGCCGCCGCGCTCATCGGCGTCAGCGTGGCCGGGCGGAGACGTCCGTTCTGACCCGAGACATGTGGACCGTTGCGGTGGGACGTCGGACCCGGCTCCCAAATCCACGGGGCCGTCGGGCTGGCGGCCGATGACCGCGTCAGCTGGTGGACTGCTCGAGGCGCTCCTTGAGCCGGGCGAGGTTGGTCGGCATCTCCTTGTGCGCCTGGCGGCGGACGACGAGCGGTACGAGCAGCTTCCCGATGCCGTGTCCGGTGAAGTCGACCCCGATGGACACGCGGGCCCGGTCCGCGCCGATGGATTCGACGGTGACGTCGACCGCGGCTCGGATCGGCCCGTCGACGCCCCGCACACTCCACGTGCGCGGCGGGTCGACGTGCACCAGTTCTGACGTGGACGCCCGTTCGGCGCCGCCGATGCGGCGGACCGAGATGCACCGCGCGCCGACCCCGGTCCCTCCGCCGTCCATGTGCCCGCTGACCACGCCCGCCTGCCACTCGGGGAAGCGCGCTGGATCGGTGGCATAGGCGAAGACGTCCTCGGCGGGGCGGTCCACCTCGGTGGTGGCGAGGATCGGGGGCACGTCAGCTGTCCCCGCTGATCAGGGCGGCGTAGCGGTCCAGGTACAGCGGCCATCCCTGGTCGGTGGCGATGCCGTCGCGGACGGCCTCCCAGCCGGGGCCGTGCCGGTCGAAGTTGCGGTGCTCCAGCTCGACCCGGGTGCGCCGAGGGGTCTCGACGATGAACCGGACCTCGACCTCGCTGGCGTAGTCCGGGTCGGCCACGATCTGCCAGTCCGGGCCGATGTCCCAGCTGAACACCACCCGCTCGTGCGGCTCGTAGGCCAGCACCCGCGCCCAGCGGCACTCGCTTCCGTCCTCGGCGATGTCGGTGATGTGCCCGCCGACCCGCGGCTCGAACACCGTCTTTGCGATGGGCGAGGCCAGGATGTTGTGTTCGCGCGGCTTGAAATCCCCGAAGTTTTTCGTGAAGACCGTGAACGCCCGCTCTTGGGGCGCCTCGACGAGGATCTGCTTGCGAACGGCGGCGGTGGCTGCCTGGGTCATGACCTCTCCTGTCCTGGTTCGGCTCCTGGTTGGACGACGTGCTGTTCCTCGGTGTCGTCGGGGGAAGCGACGGCGTCCTGGTATCCGGCTAGCGCCCGGTTCCAGTAGGTGTCGAGCTGGTCGCGCATCGCGGCGACGCCGACCGGGTTGAGCCGATAGATCCGCCGGGTGCCGGCCACGCGCTCGGCGACCAGTCCTGCGTCCTTCAGCACCTTCAAGTGCTGGGACACCGCCGGGCGGCTGATTGGCAGCGCGTCGGCCAGCTCGCCGACCGCTCGCGGCCGCTCGGCTAGGCACTCCACGATGGCGCGCCGCGAGGGGTCGCCCAGCGCGGTCCACGCCTCATCGGGTCGGTAAGCGTCCACGAACGGTAAGCGTGGACGAACGGAGCCCATCGGTCAAGAGAGGCGGCCGGGCCGGCCAAGCTCGGCCACGTATCCCTGGCGGCTGTGCTGGTCGTGGTGATCGTCGCCGCGATCGTCGGTGACACCGTCGGCTACGAGATCGGCCGCACGCCGGTACGCGGGTGCTGCAGCTGTCGTTCCTGGAGAAGCGCCGCACGCGTGTGGACGACGCCCAGGCGTTCTTGGGCCGCCGAGGTGGGAGCGCGGTCTTCCTGGGCCGATGGGTGGCCTTCTTCCGGGCGGTGATGCCCGCCCTCGCCGGCACGGCCCGGATGCCGTACTCGCGGTTCCTGGCGTGGAATGCGCTGGGAGGCGTTGCGTGGGGCGCAGCCGTCGTGCTGCTCGGCTATGCCGCCGGCGCCTTCTACGCCCAGGTCGAGAAGAGCTTCGGCCGGGACGCCGCACTGGTCGTCCTCGGCGTGGTAGCCATCGCCGTCATCGTCTGGCGTGTCCGCAAGCACCGCGCCGACCACGACACCGAGGACACGAACCGCACCTGACGGAACGCTCGGCCCTCGTTCGATGCCTGACCGGCCTTGTGGGCCAGCGACGGGCTGCAACCCGCGAGCGAGGTCAGCCCCGGGCCTGGCGCCACGGCGCCCGGCAGCGTCGCCCGCCAGCCCGTGCGGCCCTCGCCCTCCGCTGTGACCACCAGCGGCAGCGGTAGTTGGGGCGCGGTGTCTGCCACTGGACGATCGGTCGACCTTCGGCGTGTCAGACAAACGAGAACGACCTGCCGCTACCTCTGAGGCGACTTCCATGCGCGGCGGGACAGCAGCCGCAGCCCGTTGAGCCCGACAATGACGGTCGAGCCCTCGTGGCCGAGGACACCCAGCGGCAGCGGCAGCTCGCCGAGCAGGTCGATGAGTACCAGCGCGGTGATGACCGTCGCGGCGATGACCAGGTTCTGCACGACGACCCGGCGGGCCCGGCGGGACAGCTCGATGACCGCAGGCAGGGTGGTCAGGTCGTCCCGGACGACGACCTAGACGGCGGAGGACAGCGCCAAGTCCGATCCGACGCCGCCCATCGCCACGCCCACGTCGTCGGCGGCGATGGCGGCGGCGTCGTTGATCCCGTCGCCGAGGAGCAGCACCCGTCGGCCGTCGGCCTGCAGCTCTCGGACCGCGGTCACCTTGTCCTCCGGCAGCAGCCCGGCGCGGACGTCGGTCAGCCCCACCTGCGCGGCCAGGGTCGCGGCCGCCTGTGCGTTGTCCCCGGTGAGCAGCACCGGCTCGGCAGCCGTTGCCGCGCGCAGTGCGGTCACGGCGGCGGCGGCCTCGGGGCGGAGCTCGTCGGCGACGGCGAGCACGCCGACCGGCCGGCCATCGAGGGCGACCACGACGGCCGTGTGACCTTGCGCCTGCTCGCCTTCGACCATCGCCGTTAGTGCGGGCACTCGGTCGAGGTCGGGGCCGGGGGCGGCCACGGTGACCGTGAAGCCGGCGACGCCGGCGGTGATCCCGCGGCCGACCTCGGCCCGGAAGTCGGTGGCCGGCAGCAGGTCGATGCCCCGGGCGCGGGCCGCGGCGACGATGGCCTGCCCGACCGGGTGCTCGCTGTCCGCCTCCGCGGCGGCGGCCAGCGCGAGCAGGTCCTTCTCGCCGCACGGTCCGGCCGGCAGTGGCCGGATGGCCACAACGGTCGGCGCGCCGGTGGTGAGCGTGCCGGTCTTGTCCAGCGCCACCACGTCGACGCTGCCCAGGTGCTCCATCACCACCGCGGACTTGACCAGCACGCCACGCCGGCCGGCGTTGGCGATCGCGGACAGCAGCGGCGGCATCGTGGCCAGCACGACCGCGCACGGGGAGGCGACGATCAAGAACGTCATCGACCGCAGCAGCGCGCCCTGCAGGTCATCGCCCGCTAGCAGCGGGATCGTGAAGATCGCCAGCGTCGTCGCGACGACGCCGACCGAGTAGCGCTGCTCGACCTTCTCGATGAACAACTGGGTGCGTGCCTTGGTCGCGGACGCCTCCTCGACCATGGTCGCGATCCGGGCCACGACGCTGTCCCCCGCGGGTCGGGTCACGTCGACGGTCAGCACGCCGGTGCCGTTGCTGGTCCCGGCGAACACCTCGTCGCCGACGGTCTTGTCCACCGGCAGCGGCTCGCCGGTAATCGACGCCTGGTTCACCTCGGAGGCCCCCGCGATCACCCGGCCGTCGCCCGGCACCCGCTCCCCCGGCCGTACCAACACCCGGTCCCCGACGGCGAGGTCGACGGCGGCGACCTGCCGGTCGGCGCCGTCGCCGTCTACCAGGGTGGCCTGCTCGGGAGCCAGGTCGGTCAGCCCGCGCACGGCATCAGCGGTGCGGCGGGTGGCGAACGCCTCCAGTGCGCCGGAGGTGGCGAAGATGACGATGAGCAGAGCGCCGTCAAAGACCTGTCCGATCGCGGCGGCGCCGAGCGCGGCGACGATCATCAGCAGGTCGACGTCCAAGGTCTTCTCCCGCAGCGCCTTCACCGCGGCCCAGGCCGGCTCCCAGCCGCCGACGGCGTAGCAAGCCAGGTACAACGCCCAGTAGGCCGGCGCGGGAGCGCCCGTCACCTGTGCAATGCCGCCGACCAGAAAAAGCACCAGCGCCCCGGCCGACCAGCGGATCTCCGGCAGCGACCAGAAGACCCCCTGCCACCGGGGCGGAGCCAGGGCATGGACAGCGGTAGGGGCGGTGGCTGCCGATGTCGTCACTCGAACGAGCCTACCTTCGCAACTGCGAAGGTAGTTACCTAGCTATGTCGGCCGGTAGCCTGAGCGTGTGCACCGTGGCATCGAGGGCTTCGACATGCCCGAACCGGGCTACGCCCGGCGGGCTGCTGACGCGCTGCGGATGCTCGCCGACCCGACCCGGCTGAACATCCTCTGGGCACTGATGCAGGGCGAGACGTCGGTCGCCTGCCTGGCCGACCTTGCGAGCACGACTCCCACGGCGGTCAGTCAGCACCTGTCGAAGCTGCGCCTGGCCGGGCTGGTAACCAATCGGCGCGAGGGCAATTTTATTTTCTACGCGCTCGCCGACCACCACATCGGTGAGCTGGTTCGCCAGGCCTTGTCCCACGCTGACCACCAGGTCGGCCGAACCTCGCCCCACCAGGAACACATCCCCACGTCGCCGAGTAGGCGGCCGACCGGGCGTCGGCCGAGTGGGAGCTAACTCGGCGAGGTGGTGGATGTCGGTTCCGGTCCCCTGCGTCCTTCTGCCGCGTCCCATTGCCGCCGCGGTCAGCCGGTTCCGCACGCCGCGCGAAGGGTCACCCGTTCGCCGACCCGGCTCATCACCACCGCCGCACCGGTCGCCCAAGCCAGCGGGAGGAGTCCGGCCCACCGGCCCAGCGCGACGGATAACAGCATCAACAGCAGCAGGCTGCCGAGCATCGCCGGCGCGGCGGTGACCGCCCGCCAGGCCCCGAAACCGGACGACTCGATGACGCACGTCGCCATACGGCCGGTGTCCGGTCTGCTTCATTACGGACCTCCTCGCCGCAACAGTCCCTGGTCAGCCTGCCAGCCGGTACTGACATCCGCGGTCGCCATCACGACCCGCATGGCCCCACTGGCCAGTCCCGCATTCGGCGCGAACCACGTCCGGCGTAGTCGAAGAACTTCCGTCGGCTCTGTCACCACACAGGCCGAAATGGCGCCTTCTCCCGCTGAGAGCAACGACCGACGGGGTGGGAGCGCCAATGTGGAACGAGGATCGGACAGCACGCCGCACCGACACGTCCCGCAGCACCGATTCGGGCGACCCTGCTGAGCCATAAGCCACCGGCGGCAGCGGCGACGTCATGCCGATCCGGGAGGCCGTGCGCCCCTGGGCGCTGGAGGTCCTCGTCGCCGCCTACGGCGGGGACACCAACCGGCTACTGACCGATCTCGCCGATGTCCTCGAAGCGAGCGTCGCCTACGTCGACCGGCCCACCGTCGAGGCGCATCTGGAGCGGCCGCTGTCCGACGGGGAATGGTCGGCGGTCGCCGCCCAGTTCACCGCGATGGCCTTCGACGAGCACGTCGGGAATGCCGGAACTCTCCGCACCGACTGGATCGAGGACCGACTTCGCCGAGCCGGCGTCCCCGGCCGCACCCCACCCGCGCCCCCGAGGCCGGATCCTCCCCGGCAGCCGGTGCTGCGATGAGGGTCTGCCGCACCTGCCCCGCCTGCGACTACTGCGCCGACTACGCCTCCGCCCCACTCGCCGACGCTTCTCATCCCCGGCACTCCTGCGCCAAGCACCGGCGCGGCATCGAGCAAGCCCGTCGCCGAGCCGAGCGAATTCAAGCCTGGGTGACGCGCGAGTGCACCCATCCGCGGGGCCGCCACCGCCATGGCACCCGCGCTGCCTACGTCAAGGACCGCTGCCGCTGTCTCGACTGCACCGCCGCCAACACCGCCGCCAGCCGCACCACCACCCGAGAACGAATCTACGGACGCTGGCACCCCTACCTCGCGGAACTCGCAGGCCCCTCGGTCAGCCACATCCGCCAACTGGCCGAGTACGACTGCGGCGACTCCCGGACAACGCAGCGGGTCCGCCCGAGCACGGCCACCCCGCGTGCTCGGCATCGGCATCGAGGCTGACAGCCGGGCGCCGAGCAGCCGCGTCGATTCCACCGGCACCCACCGTCGCCTGCAAGCGCTGATCGCCATCGGTTGGGCTCCTGAACGGTTAGCCGCCGAACTCGGCCGCCACCCGAAGAGCGTGCACCGCAGCATGACCGGTCGGTCAGTCACCGCCCGCACCGCCCACGACGTCGCTGCCCTCCACGAACGGCTGTGGAACACCACGCCGCCCCAGACGACCAGCGAGCAGCGTGCCGCCGCGGACACCGCCCGAGCCCACGCCGCCGTGCAAGGCTGGCTGCCGCCACTGGCCTGGGACGACATCGACACCGACCCCCCACCTCCGCCGCCGACCGCCGAACGTGCCCGGCGAGACGGCATCGATGAGATCGCCGTGGAACGCGCCCTCGCCGGCGACCACATCTACTACGACGACCTCACCTCAGTCGAACAACAGGAGGCCGTCCGCCGCCTCAGCGCTCGAGGTGCATCCATCCGCGACATCGCTGCCCTGCTCGGCACCACAAAGCGCACCATCTCCCGACGACGCGCGAACCTCGGCGCGGCATAGCGATCACGCTGCGGACGCAGATTGGTCCCTACCTGTCCCAGCCCGCTTGCTCACCGACCACGGATGCCAGCTGCAAACCCCCTGCCGACCAGACGGTGACCCACACTGCCAGGCCGATCTGACGTTGTTCGCCGACGTCCGCGGATGTCCGAGAAGGCCTGCTAAGCAGCGGGTTCACCGCTTCGTTGAACGACGGCGAACGAGCGCGAACCAAGATCGGAGCGGACCAACTCCAACCACAACTGCAACCATGAGCGGGCGGTCATTAGCACGGCTCATGAGCCGAGACCGATAGTCGGTGGAGCTCCGCCGGGGTCTCGAATCGCCGGGCGCAGGCACTGGCCGAGCTAGCGTGACGACGTGCTCCTGCCGGCTGGCGAAGCGATGTCCTTGGGGGGTTCCACACCCCGCCTGGTGTTCGGCGAAGAGACGCGACCGGCCGGCGACGGTGTCGTTGGCGACTTGTTAGGCGGGACGGTGCTCTGCAGATGAGCGAGGCTCCCCCGAGTGGACTCGAACCACTAACCCTGCGATTAACAGTCGCATGCTCTGCCAATTGAGCTACGGGGGATGGGCGGGTGCGACCCGCTGGCCTGACGAGGGTACATCAGGCGCCCGAGTTCCTCCGGAGTGGCTCGCCCGGCTCTCGTGCGGTCACCCTCACAGGTAGCGTGATCGCCGTCCTGGCTCGACGTTCCTGGAGGTATTCGTGGCGAAGCTGTCCTTCCTCGCCGGTTTCGGAGCCGGGTACGTCCTCGGCTCCAAGGCCGGACGCGAGCGGTACGAGCAGATCCGCCGCGCCTACGCGCAGGCGAAGGACGACCCGCGCCTGCAGAGCCTCGCCGGGATCGCACAGGCACGCGCGGACGACGTCCTGTCGTCCCTCCGCGCACGGATGGGCAGCGAGGCCCCCCACTGACCTGACCGGGTCAGTCCGGCTGGTCGGCGGCGACCAGGTCGGCCAGCTTCTGCCGTGCCGCTTCCCGTGCGTCCGGGTCGCTCCGCTGAACGTCGTCGTCGAACACGACGGTCCACTCGCGAGCCGGCTGACCGGGGATGCGCCGCGCGACGAGCAGCACACCTCCACCGCCGGGCAACGGCGACCGCTGACTGGCCACCACCGTCTGGTCGACCCGCCGGCGCACCACCGCGGGCAGCTCACCGGCATCCCTCAGCACGTGCCGGACCTCCGGCTGCCGCGCCTGCACCCCGGGCTCGACCTCGGTCAGCGGGACCACCTCGAAACGGCCTCCGCCGTCCGCTGTCGCCAGCCACCGGGCCGAACCGATCTCGTGCCAGGGCAGCACCTCGGCCTCGACGACCGACGTGACCTGCCGCGGCACGATCCGCAGACCCCGCGAGGTGGCGACCAGCCAGCCGCCGTCGCGGACCAGCGTGCCCCAGGCCAGCACCCGCTCGTCGGGATCCGCCGACGCCAGGACGGCGACTCGCACCGGCTCCGGCGCCCGCGCGAACCGCCGCTTCACCTGGTCGAGAAGACTCACGGCCCCTCCTCGCTGACGCTCGTCGCAGCCGTTCGTCGGACTGCTGTGCCCCCGGGTGAGCTCGCAAGCTCGCTCACGGGGTCAACCCGCCCATCGCACGCTCGCGCAGCGACCGCGCCTGCGCCTCGAGCGCGACGAGCTGGCCGAACACCTTCGTGTACTCCTCGGGGGCCTCGACCGGGTTCATCCGCTGCAGCTTCCCCTTGAGTGCCGCCACCCGGCGCACCGTCGCCATTTCCTGCAGCCGGGCCATCACGGCATTGACGTAGGCGGAGTCACCCTCGCCCACGGACCGCATCGGCTCGACGGCCAGCGCCGTCAACATCGCCCGCGCCGATTCCCGGGAGCAGTGCGCGGCGACCTCGTCCAGCCAGGCCGGACCGGTGACGGTCGCGGCCGCCGCCCCCCCGGCCCCGGCCACGGCCTCGGCGACCGCGGCATAGTCGGGGTCGGTGTACGCGGCGGGTGGCACGGCGTCGAACGACGGTCCGGCCACCTCGGGCACCTGCAGCGCCGCCTTCACCGCCTCGCGTTCGACCTCGACCGCCGCGTCGTCCGGCGTCCGCTGGGGCCCCCGGGGCCGCGGCCGGGGTCGCTCGCCGCCGGTCAGCCGCCGGAGCCGCTCCATGACGTCGTTCTCGTCGGGCAGGCCCAGCAGCCCGGCCAGCCGCCGGGCGTAGGCGGGGCGCAGCGCATGGTCCTTGATCTGTGCCAGCAGGGGCGCGGTCTTCTCCAGCGCCGCCACCCGGCCCTCGACGGTGTCCAGGTCGTAGCCGGCCAGGGTCGTCTTCAGCACGAACTCGATCAGCGGCGTGCGCCGGGCGACGAGATCGCGGACGGCGGCGTCCCCGTGCTCCTGACGTAGCTCGCACGGATCGCGTCCGTCGGGTTCGACGGCGACGAAGGTCTGGCCGACGAAGCGCTGGTCCTCGGCGAAGGTCTTCATCGCCGCGGCCTGCCCGGCCGCGTCGCCGTCGAAGGTGTAGACGACCTCGCCGCGGAACTCGTCCTGGTCCATGAGCAGCCGGCGCAGCACGCTGATGTGCTCCCCGCCGAAGGCGGTGCCGCAGGAGGCGACAGCGGTGGTGACGCCGGCGAGGTGACAGGCCATGACGTCGGTGTAGCCCTCGACGACGACGGCCTGGTGCTTGCGGGCGATGTCGCGCTTGGCCCGCTCGATCCCGTAGAGGACGGTGGACTTCTTGTAGAGCGGCGTCTCGGGGGTGTTGAGGTACTTCGGGCCCGGGTCGTCGTCCATCAGCTTGCGGGCGCCGAAGCCGATGACGTCGCCGGTGATGTCGCGGATCGGCCAGACCAGTCGCCGGTGGAAGCGGTCGATGAGCGTTCCGCGCGAGGACTCCTTGGCCAGCCCACCGGTCACCAGCTCGGCCTGGGTGAAGCCCTTGGCGCGCAGGTGCCGGGTGAGCGCGTCCCAGCCGCCGGGCGCGAAGCCGCAGCCGAAGTCGATCGCGACCTGGCGGTCGAAGCCGCGCTCGGCAAGGAACTGACGGGCGGGCGCCGCGTCGGGCGTGCCGAGTTGTTCGGCGAAGAAGGCAGCCGCCGCAGCGTTGGCCGCGACGAGTCGGGCCCGCTGGCCGACGTTGGCGCGGTCAGGAGCGCCAGTGGCGCGACCGCTGTCGTCCTCGTAGTGCAGCTCGACGTTGGCCCGGCCGGCCAGCAACTCGATCGACTCCGAGAACGACAGGTGGTCGATCTGCTGAATGAACGAGATGACATCGCCGCCCATGCCGCAGCCAAAGCAATGCCACAGGCCGCGCGAGGGGGTCACCTGGAAGGACGGCGATTTCTCGTCGTGGAAAGGGCACAGGCCCTTCAGGCTGCCCCCGCCCGCGCGCTTGAGTTGCAGGTGCTCACCGACGATTTCATCGATCTGCGAGCGCTCGCGGACCAGCGCGATGTCGGCAGCGCGGATCCGTCCCCGCGGGGGCATCAGCTACTCCCCCCGATGACCGCGACGCTGGCGCCGCCGGCCGCCGCAGCGGCGTTCCGCCGGCTGATGACCAACTCGAGCCAGAGCAGGAACACCTGCTGGTGCAGCGGCAGCGAACCGTCGGCATCCAGGGTCGGCCGCGGCGACCACCCGCCGGTCGAGCCGCTCTCGGCGATCTGCTGGCCGCCGACCAGGTAGCGGTGGGTGCCCTTCCACATCGAGGCGTTCTGCACCTCCACCGGCTTCCCCTCGAGGTCGACGCTCCACGTGCCCTTCCAGAACGAGGACTGCCGGGCGCGCAGCCGCACGACGCCCTCGGGCTCGGTGGCCCATCGGGCGGTGAGCTCACCCTTGCGCTTGACGAACACCCATTCGCGATCGCCGACGACGGCCGTGGCCGCTTCCTTCCAATGGGAGGCGCGCAGGACGGCCACCACCGACCCGTCACGGAGAACGGGCAGCTCACCCTTCGGGTAACCGGCCGAGCCGGCCTTTCCCAGTTCGAGCACAGTCCCCTCCCCCTCAGCCGATCCCGGGTGCGCCCGCGACGCTCTCGCCCGTGGCGCGGTACACCAGATAGGCAGCAGTCTCCCGGAGGATGTAACGGAACTGGGTGCCGCGGGTCTGGACGGCCGGGCCCTGCCGGGTCGGCGAGCTCTCCGCGGTCATGCCGGCGTCCTCCGCCATGCGCTCGGCGCGCATCGCGTGCCACGGGTCGGTCACCAGGACCGCGCTGCTCCAGCCGTGCTCGTCGAACGCGGCCGACACCACCCGCATGCTCTCCAGGGTGTCCACCCCCTTGGGGACGGCGAGCAGGGCGTCGTCCGGGATGCCCGCGTTCGCCAGGTAGTCGCGCCCGGCTTCGGCCTCGGTGAACTGGTCACCGGTGGCCTTGCCGCCGACCGTCACGATCATGGGCGCGACGCCGTCCTTGTACAGGGCGATCGCATGCTCGAGCCGGGCTTCGAAGATCGACGACGGGACGCCGTTGTACTGCGCCGAGCCCAGCACCACGATGGCGTCGGACGCCGGGCGGGAGTCCCGCCGCGCGTTCCACCAGATCGCCAGCGCCGTGGAACTCACCAGGAGCACGAACGCGAGGACGGCGGCCACGAAAACCCTGGCCATCAGGCTCCCCCGCCGCACTCCCACGCGTCATGGGTACCACGTCCCCCTGACCTCGTGCGGCCCCTGGGGAAACTGTGGCCGTCGCCTTCCACACCCCGCGGGAGAACACCGGGGAGGAAGCTGCAGCCGACCGACCGGAAGAGCTCCTGGAAGGACCGAGCATGGATCGTCAGGTCGTCACCGGTCCCGGCCTCCCGCCGCCGATCGGCCCCTACTCCCACGCCGTCCGCGCCGGTGGGTTCGTCTTCGTGTCCGGCCAGCCCGGCGTCGATCCGGCCACCGGCGAGGTGCCGGGCGACTCCTTCGACGCGCAGGCGCGTCAGGCGTTCACCAACCTGGCGACCGTCCTGCGCGTCGCAGGCAGCCGCCCCGACCTCGTCGTCAGCACCACGGTGCTGGTCGCCGACCACGCCGACTTCCCGGCGATGAACGCCTTGTTCGAGGAGTTCTTCCCCACCGAGCCACCCGCGCGGATGACCATGCAGGTTCCTCTCCCCCGCGGGCTGCTGATCTCCATCGGGTGCACGGCGGTCGAGGCGCCCTGAGCCGTCCGGCGCCCCTGACTCACGACCCGGTGCGCGTCCCGCCCAGGGCCGCGCGACCGGCCTCCAGCCGCGCGACCGGCACGCGGAAAGGTGAGCAGGAGACGTAGTCGAGGCCGACCTCGTGGAAGAAGTGCACCGAGTCCGGGTCGCCGCCGTGCTCGCCGCAGATCCCCAGCTTCAGGCCCGGCCGGGCCGCTCGGCCGCCCTCGACCGCGATCTCGATGAGCCGGCCCACGCCGGGGATGTCCAGCGACTCGAACGGCGAGACACCGAAGATGCCCTTGTCCAGGTAGGCGTGGAAGAACGCCGCCTCGACGTCGTCCCGGGAGAAACCCCAGGTCATCTGCGTGAGGTCGTTCGTGCCGAAGGAGAAGAAGTCGGCCGCCCCGGCGATCTCCCCGGCGGTCAGCACCGCGCGCGGCACCTCGATCATCGTGCCGATCGTGGCGGGGACGTCGACACCCTCGGCCTCGGCCACCTCCGCCAGCACCGCCTCGGCCTCCTCGCGGATCGCCTCGAGCTCCTGCACGGCCCCGACCAGCGGGATCATGATCTCCGGCCGCGGATCACCACCGGCCTTCTTCCGCTCCGCGGCCGCCTGGGCGATCGCGCGCACCTGCATGGTGAACAGACCCGGCACGACCAACCCCAGCCGCACGCCGCGCAGCCCCAGCATCGGGTTCTGCTCGTGCATCCCCTGCACCGCGGCGAGCAGCCGGAGGGTGCCCTCGTCGTGCTCCCCACGCTCCTCGGCGAGCGCCACCCGGACCGAGAGATCGGTGAGGTCGGGCAGGAACTCGTGCAGCGGCGGGTCGAGCAGCCGGATCGTCGTCGGCAGGCCGTCCATCGCCTCGAAGATCTCGAGGAAGTCCCGCCTCTGCAGCGGCTCGAGCTGGTCAAGGGCGGCGTTCCGCTCGTCCTCGCTGTCGGCGAGGATCAGCGTCTCCACGAGCTGGCGCCGGTCGCCGAGGAACATGTGCTCGGTGCGGCACAGCCCGATGCCCTGCGCGCCGAACCGGCGGGCGCGGGCGGAGTCCTCGGGGGTGTCGGCGTTGGTGCGGACGTCCAGCCGCCGCTTCTCGTCGGCGTGGGTGAGGATCCGGTGCACGCTGCGCACCAGGTCGTCGGCCTCCTCGGAGTCCGGGGCGATCTCACCCTCGAAGTAGCGGACGACGGCCGGCGCCTCGACCGGCACCTCCCCGAGCCAGACCCGCCCGGTGGAGCCGTCGATGGAGATGACGTCGCCCTCGCGGACGACGGTGCCACGGGGGGCGGTGAACTGCTTCTTCTTGGTGTCGACCCGCAGCTCCTCGGCGCCGCAGACGCAGGTCTTGACCATGCCGCGGGCGACGTCGGCGGCGTGCGAGGTCTTCCCGCCACGGCTGGTCAGCACGCCCTCGGCGGCGATCATCCCGGAGAGGTCGTCGGGGTTGGTCTCCCGCCGGACCAGGATGACCTTCTCCCCGCGGTCGGCCCACTGGACGGCGGTCTCCGAGGAGAACACCGCCTTGCCCACCGCCGCGCCTGGTGAGGCATTCATGCCCTGGGTCAGCTGCGTGGCGTCCCCGCCCTCGACGAACCGGGGGAACATCAGCTGCGCGAGCTGGTCGCCGCTGACCCGGCGGACCGCCTCGTCCATGTCGATGAGGCCCTCGTCGACCAGCTGGGTGGCGATGATGAAGGCGGCCGCCGCCCCCCGCTTTCCGACGCGGGTCTGCAGCATCCAGAGCTTGTTGCGCTCGACGGTGAACTCGATGTCGCACAGGTCGCGGTAGTGCGACTCGAGCGTCGACATCGTCGTCATGAGCTCGTCGTAGGCGCCCTTGTCGATTCTCTCCAGGTCGGCCAGCGGCACGGTGTTGCGGATGCCGGCGACGACGTCCTCGCCCTGGGCGTTCTGCAGATAGTCGCCGTAGACGCCCTGCGCGCCGCTACCGGGGTCGCGGGTGAAGGCGACGCCGGTGCCTGAGTCCGAGCCCAGGTTGCCGAACACCATGGCGCAGACGTTGACGGCGGTGCCCGCGTCGCTGGGGATGCGCTCACGGCGCCGGTAGATGATCGCGCGCTCGGAGTTCCACGAGTCGAAGACCGCGTTGATCGCGAGGTCCATCTGCTCGCGCGGGTTCATCGGGAACGGCCGCCCTGACTGCTCCTCGACGATGGCCTTGAAGCGGGCGACGACGTCCTCGAGGTGCTCGGCGTCGAGATCGAGGTCGAGGTCGGTGCCCTGCTCGCGCTTGACCTCGTCGAGGGCGTGCTCGAACAGGTCGCCGTCGATGTCGAGGACGGTCTTGCCGAACATCTGGATCAGCCGGCGGTAGGAGTCCCAGGCGAAGCGCTCGTTGCCCGACTGCTCGGCCAGGCCCCGCACCGACTCGTCGTTGAGGCCGACGTTGAGGACGGTCTCCATCATCCCGGGCATGGAGGCGGCCGCGCCCGAGCGCACCGACACCAGCAGCGGGTCGGCCGGGTCGCCGAGGGTCTTGCCCATGGCCTTCTGGAGCGCGGACAGGTGCTCGGTGACCTGCGCGTCGAGCTCGGCCGGGGTGCCGCCGTGCTCCAGGTAGTAGCGGCAGGCGTCGGTGGTGATGGTGAAGCCCGGCGGGACCGGCAGACCGAGGTTGGTCATCTCGGCGAGGTTGGCACCCTTCCCGCCGAGCAGGTCCTTCTGGTCCCTGTTGCCCTCGCTGAAGTCGTAGACCCACTTGGTGGACGTACCGCTGCTCACGTTCCGCACCTCCGCGCTCGACAAGCCGGACCCCGCTTTGGCGGAGATGGTGCCGTACCCGGGCGTCCCCGGTCGCCCCATCCGCACCAGTGCAGCTCCATGGTGGTGGCCACGGCGCCGGCGACTGGGAATGATCTTGGCTCAGCGGCCGGGGCAGCGCGATTCGAACGGGGCGGTCAGCCCTCGGGCGTGACACCGCAGACGTGTGGGCCGTCGGAGTTGACGACGGTGAACCCGGTGTGCGAACCGTCCGGCCACTCGACCCGCACCCGCTGCACCGGGTCGCCGTCGGCCCGGGCGTCGGACACCGCCACGATCTGGCCGGCGCCGCCGCCGCCGACGTAGCGCGCCGCCACGTCGTCCGGGGTCAGGGCGGCGCGTTCCTTCTCACAGAGCAGCTGGTAGGCGGTGTCGTTGTCGCCCTTGTCGAGCGCGGCCAGGAAGACCTGGACGACCTCCCGTGACTGGTCCCCGGCGGACCCCCTCACCAGCGGAAGGACCACGACCATGAGGACGGCGACGAGCGCCGTGCCCCCGAACACCCAGAGCAGGAATCCCCGCCTGCGCCGGGGGACGTCGGTGTGCAACTGTTCCGGGCCCTCGTCGTAGAGGAACGGGCCGTTGCTCATCCGCCGCTCACATCCAGCTCGGCCCCTGCCGGTGGCCGGGGATCGTCCCGGTCGGCCAGCCAGCCCTCCGGCAGCGCCACCGGGCGCGGGGTGCTCGTCCGCCCGCGCGGGGCGCCGAGGACGGCGGTCGGATAGGGCTGGTCCGGGATGCCGGCCAGCAGGCCGGCCAGCTCGTCGAGGCCGCTCACCATCGCCAGCGCCCGGCGGATGTCGGAGCCGACGGAGAAGCCTTTGAGGTACCAGGCCACGTGCTTGCGGAAGTCGGTGCAGCCGTGCAGCTCGCCCTGCTCCTCCGACAGGAGGGTGGCGTGCCGCTGCATGACCGCGGCGACCTCGCGGAGGGTCGGCAGCGCGCGCGACGGCTTCCCGGCGAAGGCCGTGGCGAGGTCGCCGAACAGCCACGGCCGGCCCAGGCAGCCCCGGCCGATGACGACGCCCGCGCAGCCGGTCTGGGCAACCATGCGCAGCGCGTCGTCGGCCTCCCAGATGTCGCCGTTGCCGAGCACCGGGATGTCGACCGCCTCGACCAGCCGGGCGATGTGCGACCAGTCGGCCGTGCCGCTGTAGAGCTGGTCGGCGGTGCGCCCGTGCAGGGTGATCGCGGCGGCACCCTCGTCCTGCGCCGTCCGGCCGGCCTCGAGGTAGGTGACGTGGTCGGCGTCGATGCCCACGCGGGTCTTGACGGTGACCGGAACGTCTCCGGCCGCGCGGACGGCGGACCGCACGATGTCAGCGAAGAGCCGGCGCCGCCACGGCAGCGCCGCTCCCCCGCCCTTGCGGGTCACCTTCGGCACTGGGCAGCCGAAGTTCAGGTCGATGTGCGCCGGTCGGGTCCCCGCCACACCCTCGTCGACCAGCATCTCTACGGCCCGCCCGACGGTCGCCGGATCGACGCCGTAGAGCTGGACGGAGAAGGCGCTCTTCTCCTCGGGAGTGGCCCGCACCATCTGCAGGGTCTTCTCGTTGCGCTCGACCAGGGCGCGGGTGGTGATCATCTCGCACACGTAGAGGCCGGCGCCGAACTCCCGGCACAGCGTCCGGAAGGCCGGGTTGGTGATGCCGGCCATCGGCGCGAGCACCACCGCCGGGTCGACGGTGAGCCCGCCCAGCCTCAACGGTTCCGGCCGCACACCCACGCCCGGCCCTGTCGACGTGGTGGCGCCGACGAGGATTGATTCCGCCGGGGTCGTCACGTCGGTGTCGATGGGCGGGGCCAGGGCGGTCACGGGCTCAAGGTTAGGCGGTGCGGCCGAGCAGCCGACCGCTCTCCCCGGCAGGCCGGCAAGGTACGCCCCACAGGTCCCTGCCAGGTACGAGCTGGGCGCCCCACGAGGACCGTGCCGGAGCACGGCTGCTCCCGCCGTCGATGACACGCGCGCCGACCAGGCTTCTGTGCGACCGAGGAGGCGTTCTCCCGGCGACCGTGGTCACAGCGCGTGAACAGCTCCTCACGACCATTCGCACAGGCTTCTCCGATAGTTGCACCAGCCAACGCCCTGATTCGGTCCCTAGCGTTCCGGATTGTCAGCACGACGAGTTGCTGTCACGTCGAGCAAGGAGACGACATGGGCAAGTGGACGGACTTCAGCAAGCAGCACGAGTCCTACAAGCAGGACGACAAGAACCGCGAGAACGACAAGAGGAACGAGGACCGGAAGGGCAAGGGCTGCAACTGAGCTCCCTTCGCCGGAGCCGGATCCACCGGTGACACTGCCGGTCCGGCCGGGGCCCACGCGGCCCCGGCTGGACCGCGCCTCACACGTGGGGACAGCGGAGAGGGTGCAGGCACATGAGTGCCACCACGCAGACGTCGGAGCACGAGGCCCACTCCGCGGCGGTCCGGGACCGCGTGATCGCCCCGGTCGAAGCCGCGGGCGAGATGCTCCGGCGGTATTGGCCACTCACCCGACCCGACCGGACGACGCTCCTGGCCGCCGCGGTCCTGTTGATCACCGCGGCCGCCGCCGACACGGTCGCTGTGCTCATGTTCATGAACATCCTCGACGGAGCCATCGCCTCCGGCCGGATGAACGCGTACTGGGTGCCCGCCGGCACCTGGATCGGCGTGGCCGTGCTGGCTACGGTGGCGACGGCCATCGGCTCCTACCTGTCGGCCCGCGCGGCGGAACGGTTCCTCCTCCGGCTGCGCGACGACACCTTCGAGCACCTGCAGCGCCTCTCACCGGACTTCTTCGAACAGCATCCGACCGGCGACCTGGTGGCACGGTTCTCCGGTGACATCGCGACGATCGAGACGCTGGTCTCCTCCGGGGTCGTCCAGGCCGCGGCGTCGCTGGTGACCGTCGTCTTCTTCGCCGGTGCGGCGTTCTGGCTGCGATGGGAGCTCGCCCTCGTCGTGGTGGCGCTGCTGCCGCTGCTGATCCAGGCCACGCGCCACTTCTCCTCCCGGTTCCGCACGACGACCCAGGACGAACGAGCCAGCAACGGGGCGATCAGCGACGTCGTCGAGCAGGGCATCGCCAACGTCGCCCTCGTCCAGGCCTACGCCACGGAGCAGGTCGAGGCCGGGCGCCTGCACACCGAGGGGCGCGCCTGGATGCGGGCCCGGCTCGCGCAGATGCGGCTGACGGCGACGTACACCCCGCTCACCGACATGTTCGAATCGCTCGCGGTCGTCGCCGTCCTGGGCGTCGGTACCTGGGAGATCTCCCAGGGCCGGCTGACGCTCGGCGGCCTCATCGCCTTCGCCACCTTCCTCGGCTTCCTGTACAGCCCGATGCAGCGACTCTCCGGTCTCTTCCTCAGCGTGACCGCCGCCCGGGCCAGCTCCGACCGCCTCGCCGAAGTGCTCGACACCCTGCCGATGGTGACGGACCCCCCGGACGGGATCACCACGCCCGCCCAGGAGGGCCGGCTGACGCTGATGGGCCTGGGTTTCACCTACCCCGGCACCCGGCAGGCCGCGCTGAGCGACCTGTCGGTCGAGATCAGGCCGGGCCGGCTCGTCCTCGTCACCGGCCCCAGCGGGGCCGGCAAGTCAACCATCGCCCGGCTGCTGCTGCGCTTCTACGACCCGACGGCCGGGCGGATCCTGCTGGACGGGATCGACCTGCGAGACCGCACACTCGCCGCTCTCCGGCACAGCGTGACGCTCCTGCCCCAGGAGACGGTGGTCGTCGACGGCACGGTGGCGGAGAACATCGCCTATGGCACTCCGGGCGCGCACCCGACGGCAATCGCCGCCGCCGCCCGGGCCGCGCACGCCGAGGAGTTCATCTCCCGCCTGCCCGACGGCTACGACACTCGTCTCGGCTCCCGGGGGCCCCAGCTCTCCGGTGGTCAGCGCCAGCGGGTAGCGATCGCCCGCGCACTTCTCCGCGACACTCCCGTGCTGGTTCTCGACGAGCCGACGACGGGCCTGGACGCGACGGCGACCGCAGCAGTGGTCCCCGCCCTGCGCGCCCTCATGTGCGGGCGCACGACGGTCCTGATCAGCCACGACCTGCGGCTAGGGCCGCTCGCCGACGATGTCCTGGTGGTCGACCGAGGACGCCTCGTCGAACGCGGCAACCACGCCGACCTGCTCCGACTCGGTGGGCTGTACGCCCAGTTGCACCACCATCAGTACGGACCGGTGGCGTCGCAGGTTCCGCGACCTCAGTGGCCGACGCCTGCCCGGGTAGTCGTGGCAGCCGCTGGTCCGGGGCAGCCCCGGCAGGGGTCCGCTGCGACTCTGCCATGACATCGCGCGGCGCCCGAGGAGCATTCTCGGGCTCGAACCCGGGGCTCGAGCCGAAAAATGCACTCGCCGGGGCCCCTCCTCAGCAGCCCGGGAGGCGGGCGGCGAGGTAGGCCTCGACGGCGTCCAGACCGATCCGCTCCTGGCTCATCGAGTCCCGCTCGCGGATCGTCACGGCCTGGTCCTCGAGGGTGTCGAAGTCCACGGTGAGGCAGAACGGCGTCCCGACCTCGTCCTGGCGCCGGTACCGGCGGCCGATGGCGCCGGCGTCGTCGAAGTCGACGTTCCAGTTCTTCCGCAGGACCGCGGCGAGGTCCTTCGCCTTCGGCGAGAGGTCGGCGTTGCGCGACAGCGGGAGGACGGCCGCCTTCACCGGCGCCAGCCGCGGGTCGAGCTTGAGCACCGTGCGGGTGTCCACCCCGCCCTTGGCGTTGGGCGCCTCGTCCTCGGTGTAGGCCTCGATGAGGAAGGCCATCAGTGACCGGGTGAGACCGGCCGCGGGCTCGATGACATACGGCGTCCAGCGGGTGTTGCTCGCCTGGTCGAAGTAGGACAGATCCGTGCCCGAGTGCTCGGTGTGCGTCTTCAGGTCGAAGTCGGTGCGGTTGGCGATGCCCTCGAGCTCCCCCCACTCCGAGCCCTGGAAACCGAAGCGGTACTCGATGTCGACGGTGCGCTTCGAGTAGTGCGACAGCTTCTCCTTCGGGTGCTCGAAGTGCCGCAGGTTCTCCGGAGCGATGCCCAGGCCGGTGTACCAGGCGGTGCGCTGGTCGATCCAGTACTGGTGCCATTCCTCGTCGGTGCCGGGCTCGACGAAGTACTCCATCTCCATCTGCTCGAACTCTCGCGTGCGGAAGATGAAGTTGCCCGGCGTGATCTCGTTACGGAACGACTTGCCGATCTGGCCGATGCCGAACGGCGGCTTCTTCCGCGCAGCGCCCATGACGTTGGCGAAGTTCACGAAGATGCCCTGCGCGGTCTCCGGGCGCAGATAGTGCAGCCCCGACTCGTCCTCGATCGGGCCGAGGAACGTCTTGAGCATCATGTTGAAGTCGCGCGGCTCGGTCCACGCGCCCTTCGTGCCGCAGTTCGGGCAGGCGATGTCGGCCAGGCCGTTCTCCGGCGGCCGGCCCTTCTTCTCCTCGTAGGCCTCGATGAGGTGGTCGGCCCGGAAGCGCTTGTGGCAGCTCTGGCACTCCGTCAGCGGGTCGGTGAAGACCCCGACGTGGCCCGAGGCGACCCAGACCTGTCTCGGCAGGATCACCGAGGAGTCCAGGCCGACGATGTCGTCACGGCTCTGGACGACGGTGCGCCACCACTGCTTCTTGATGTTCTCCTTGAGCTCGACGCCCAGGGGCCCGTAGTCCCAGGCGGAGCGTGTGCCGCCGTAGATCTCGCCGGACGGGAAGACGAAGCCCCGTCGCTTGCAGAGGTTGACGACCTTGTCCAGGCGGGCGGGGTCACGCTTCTCGGACGTGTCGTTCACGGGCTCGGTGTTCGTGGGGGCGGCCACAGGGGCTCCATCCGGCTGGCGGTCGGCGGTTGACCCGCTCACGGTAGTTGCCCGCACAGCCACGACTGCGGGCACGTGGGGTCGGAACCGCCGATCACCCACTGCGCAGGAGAACAAGGAGCGTGATGCCCGCACCCGCTATGACGAGGATCGGCAGCAGGGTGAGCACGACCCACGGCCACCGGCGTGGGCGGCGAGGAGCCGGCCCCACGGTCGGCGTAGGTCGGCCACCGGCCATCTCCGGGGAGGCGAAGGCCAGGGTCCGCTCGCGGGGCCGGCCGCGGGGCGGGTCCAGCTGGTCGGTCGGCTCGTCGACCAGTGGCGTCCGGTTCGGCTGGGCGGCGGGCGGCCCGACACCCACGACGTGGGTGTCGGGAGGCGGCGCCGAGAAGTCAGGGGCAGGCCCGAGCCCTTCCGAGGATGCGGCCGGGACCTCGGGCGTGCGCGACGCCGGCCGCGGCTGCAACCCGGCCCACTCGCGCGGCAGTGCCGGCGGCGGACGGTCCGGCAGCGGCGGGAGGGTGATGTCGCGCGTGCGGTCGTCGGGCGCGGGCGGCTCGTCGTGCGGCCGATCGGTCATGGACGTTTCCTCCGTTGCGCCGGCGTCGTGGTCCGCCGACGGCGGGACAGCGGGAGGCTTGTGCCCGAGCTCGGTCCACCTACGCATCGCGCCGAAGCGACGTTCTCTGCGGCCGGTAGGAGCCGACGCCGTCCCACCGGATGAGGCCAGGACTCCTGACCATCGGCGGAGCGGGCCAGGTCGCCGTCGCGGGACGCGGCCGGGCGCCCCCTCAGTCGGAGACCGCTTGCAGGCCCGCACCGCCGGGGCTCCCCGTGAGCGATCGCTCGGAATCGCTCCCTGGCGCCGTGGATTCGTCGTCCGACCCGGTTTCGAACCGCATCGCGAGTGCCGCCCTGATCTCGAGGTGGCGCACCAGGAAGGCACGTTCGTCGAGCCGCTTGCGCCGCAGCCAGCCGGTGACCTCGTCGTTGCACTTGCTGGCGTTGCAGGATCCGCAGGCCGGCGCGATGTTGTCGAGCGTGTACCGCCCGCCGCGGGAGAGCGCGAGCACGCAGTCGCGCTGGAGGGGGACGCCGGCCGCGCCGCAGTACGCGCAGCCACCCCAGGCCGCCTTCAGCGCGGTCCACTGCTCGGCACTGAGATCGTGCTCGACGCGCTCCATCCGGCGCTTGCGTTTGCGGGCGCTCCTCGCCCTGACCGTTCGGCTGACCACGACCGCAGCGTATGGCTCCCGCCGCCGGATCGACCTCGGCCACGCAGACGGCAGACCGCGTCAGTCCGTGACGTAGACGCCGGGTTCGTCGAGGGCGTGCACCCAGACCGGCGCCCCGGTGATCTTCACCTCGGCGGCCGACAGCGCCCGCCGGTAGGAGCCGACGCCGTCCCACCGGGTGACCAGGGCCCACAGCTCGGGGTCGTCGGCGGAGCGGCCCAGTTCGCCGTCCCGGAAGCCCGGCCGGGCCGCGAGCGCGCCGAGCAGCGGCGTCACGGCGAGGGCCAGCGCCTCGGCGTCGTCCCCTGTCGCCCGAAAGCGTGTCACCGCGAACACGTGTCCTCCTCGTCCGTGCACCCGAAGCCGAGACGTTGCCATGCGCGCCTGTCACCATGGGTACATGGCCCGCCCCACCCGACAGCGCGCCGCCGTCCGAGCGGTTTTCCAGGACCTCGACGGCTTCCTCAGCGCGCAGGAGGTGCACGCGCGGCTGCGGGAGGCCGGCGACCCGGTCGGGCTGTCGACGGTCTACCGGGCGGTGCAGTCGCTGGCCGACGACGGCGAGCTGGACTCCATCCGCACCGACACCGGCGAGGCGCTCTATCGCCGCTGCAGCCCCCAGCACCATCACCATCTGGTCTGCCGGGGCTGCGGGCTCACCGTCGAGGTGGCCGGCCCCGCCGTCGAGCAGTGGGCCGACCGGATCGCCGGTGACCACGGCTTCGCCGACGTCAGCCACACGCTGGAGATCTTCGGCACCTGCGCAGCCTGCCGGAAAGCCGAACCGGCCTCGGCCGGCGCGCCACCGGAGCGCACCTCCGCCTGAGCCGGCCCCCGATCCGGTCATCCGGACTCAGCAGGACGCCTAGACCCGAGAAGGCCGGGATCGTGACCTGCTCGGCTCGCGCCGCGGAAAGGTCAGGCGCTGCCGAACCGCCGTTGCCGTGACGCGTACTCCTCGCAGGCGGCCCACAGGTGCCGCCGGTCGAAGTCCGGCCAGAGCGTGTCCAGGAAAACCAGCTCGGCATAGGCGGACTGCCAGAGCAGGAAGTTGCTGGTCCGGTTCTCGCCCGAGCTGCGCACGAACAGGTCGACGTCGGGCATGTCCGGCTCGTCGAGGAAGCGGGCGACCGTCGACTCGTCGACCTTGTCGGGATTCAGCCGGCCGGCGGCCACCTCGCGGGCGATCGCCGCGGCGGCGTCGGCTATCTCCGCCCGCCCGCCGTAGTTCACGCACATGGTCAGCGTCAGGACGTCGTTGTCGCGGGTGAGCTCCTCGGCGATCTCGAGCTCCTTGATCACACTGCGCCACAGCCGGGGACGGCGGCCCGCCCAGCGCACCCGCACCCCCAGCTCGTGCATCTCGTCGCGGCGGCGCCGGATGACATCGCGGTTGAAGCCCATGAGGAAGCGGACCTCCTCGGGGCTGCGCCGCCAGTTCTCGGTGGAGAAGGCGTAGGCGCTGATCGCGGTGATGCCCAGCTCGATGGCGCCCTCGACGCAGTCGAACAGCGAGGCCTCCCCCGCCTCGTGGCCCGCGGTGCGTGGCAGTTCACGCTGCTTGGCCCAGCGGCCGTTGCCGTCCATGACGATCGCCACGTGTCCGGGCACCTTGTCGGCCGGGATCTCCGGCGGCCGTGCGCCGGAGGGGTGCGGGTTCGGTGCCTTGACCTCCCGCTTCGCTGCGACCTCCCGCTTCGCTGCGACCTCCCGCTTCGCTGCGACCTCCCGCCTCACGACCGGTCGACCAGGGCCAGGGACCGCAGTCCACGCTCCAGGTGCCACTGCAGCAGCGCCGCGACCAGCCCGCTGCCCTCGCGCCGGTTGATGCCCTGACTGGCCTCGGCGCGCTCCCAGTCACCGGTGAGCAGTGCGTCGAGCAGCTCGATGGTCACCGGGCTGGGCATCGACGAACCGGTCGGCCGGCAGGCCGGACAGACCATGCCACCGGCCGGCACGGAGAAGTGCCGGTGCGGCCCCTCCTCACCGCAGCGCGCGCACCCCGACAGCGCCGGTTCCCAGCCCGCGACCGACATCGCGCGGATGAGGAAGGCGTCGAGCACAAGCCCGGCGGGGTGCGTGCGATCGGCCAGCGACCGCATGGCACCGATGACCAGCAGGAACAGCCGGAGTGACGGCTCGCGTTCCTCGGCCGTGAGCCGGTCGGCGGTCTCGAGCACCGCGGTGCCGGCCGTGTAGGCCGGGTAGTCGTCGACGACGTCGTTGCCGTAGGAGCGGATCGACTCCGCCTGGCTGACGATGTCGAGGTTGCGGCCGGTGTAGAGCTGCAGGTCGACGTGGCTGAACGGCTCCAGCCGCGAACCGAACTTGCTCTTGGTGCGGCGCACGCCCTTGGCGACCGCCCGAACCTTGCCGTGCCTGCGGGTGAGCACGGTGATGATCCGGTCGGCCTCGCCCAGCTTCTGGGTGCGCAGCACGACACCCTCGTCGCGGTACAGCGCTTTCGGCGTGCCCGACATCAGTAGCCCAGCCGGTTGAGCTTCTTCGGGTCGTCCTGCCACTCGCCCAGCACCGTGACGTGCAGTTCCAGGTGTACCCGGGCACCGAGCAGGGCCTCCATGCCGACCCGCGCCTCGCTGCCGATCGCCTTGATGATCTGCCCACCCGTGCCGAGCAGCATCGGCTTCTGGCTGTTCCGCTCGACGTGCAGCAGCGCGTGCACCTCGATCAGCTCGCCGCCCGTCCGCTTCGGGTCCGGGCGGCGGACCATCTCCTCGATGGTGACCGCGAGGGAGTGCGGCACTTCCTGGCGCACCTTCTCCAGTGCGGCCTCGCGGATCAGCTCGGCGATCTGACGCTCGGTGTCCTCATCGGTGGTCTGCTCCTCCGGGTACAGCGGCGGCCCCTCCGGCAGCAGGCCGATCAGCAGATCCTCCAGCAGCTGCACCTGGTCGCCGTTGACGGCGCTGACCGGCACCACCTCGGCCGCCTCGACCAGCCGGCTGGCGGCCATGAGCTGCTCGGCGACCTGCTTCTTGGACGCCGCGTCGGTCTTGGTGACCACCAGGACGATCGGCGCCCGCACCTCACGCAGCTGACGGGCGATGAAGGCGTCACCGGTACCCACGGGCTGGTCGGCCGGGATGCAGAACACGATGACGTCGACGTCGGACAGGGTGTCGCGGACGACGTCGTTGAGCCGTTTCCCCAGCAGGCTCTTCGGCTTGTGCAGCCCCGGGGTGTCGACCAGGACGATCTGCCCGCCAGGCTTGTGCACCACCCCGCGGATGGCGTGCCGGGTGGTCTGCGGACGGTTGCTGACGATGCCGACCTTTTCGCCGACCAGCGCGTTGGTCAGCGTCGTCTTCCCGGCGTTGGGGCGGCCCACCAGGGCGACGAAGCCGCTGCGGTGCGGCGACTGCTCGGGGCTGCTCACGGCCTCAGTCTCCCACCGCCGTGCGACGGATCCGCTGCAACCGGCTGAGGCGATCGTGGGGATGGCAGCACAGGCGCAGGGCGAGCAGGGTCCCCTGCAGGTCCGGGCAGCCCAGGATCGCGACCAGCACGCTCAGACGGTGGTCCGCACGCTCCCGTCGGGGGCGGCCAGGTGCACCGGTGCGGACGGCGCGAGGTCGCGCACCGCAGCCAGACCCTCCTGCTCCACCGCGTCGGAGGCCGACACGACCGCAGCGGCCTCGAGACCCTCCACTCCGCTGGACACGGCGGCCGCCACAGCGGCCTGCAGCGCGGAGAGCTTCAGCGAGGGCAAGGACACGGTGGCGGCGAGGTAGGTGCGGCCGTCGGTGTCGCGCACGGCCGCGCCCTCAGCGGCACCGGTGCGGCCGCGGGCCGATCGGGCGAGCGTGACGAGCTTGGCGTCCTCGGGCTGAAGATCCGACACGGGGCGTCAGCCTTCCACGGGGGCCGGCTCCTCGGCGCGGGTGGCCCCCCGTCCGGAGGAACCGCGGGACTCCTCGGTGCCGTTCTCCGACGGCTCCTGCACCCGGCACACCAGGAGGGTGTCGATCTGGTTGCGGCGCCCGCCGCGGCTCTCGGCCACCAGCTTCAGCCCGCCGACCTCGGCCGAGGCGCCCTCGATGGGCACCCGACCCAGTGCGCGGGCGAGCAGGCCGCCGACGGTCTCGACGTCGTCGTCCTCGGGCAGTTCGACATCGAACAGCTCCGCGAGGTCGTCGACCGGCAGCCGGGCGGTAACCCGCATCGAGCCGTCCGGCAGCTCCTCGACCGGGGGCCGCTGGAAGGCGTCGTGCTCGTCGGCGATCTCCCCGACGATCTCCTCGAGGATGTCCTCGATGGTGACCAGGCCGGCGAATCCGCCGTACTCGTCGACCACGATCGCGATGTGGATGCGCTGGGCCTGCATGTCGCGCAGCAACTCGTCGACCGGCTTGGACTCCGGCACGAACGTCGGCGGGCGCATGACCTCCTCGACCCGGGGGCCACGGGCGTCGGAACCGTTCTGCGACCGGCGGACGAGGTCCTTGAGGTAGACGACCCCGACGACGTCGTCGACGTTCTCGCCGATGACCGGTAGGCGGCTGAAGCCGCTGCGCAGCGCGAGCGCCAGCGCCTGGCGCACGGTCTTGGTGCGCTCTATCCAGACGACATCGGTGCGGGGAACCATGACCTCGCGGGCGATGGTGTCGCCCAGCTCGAACACCGAGTGGATCATGTTGCGCTCGCCGGACTCCACGACGCCGCGCTCCTCGGCCATGTCGACCAGTTCGCGCAGCTCGACCTCGGAGGAGAAGGGGCCGTCGCGGAAACCGCGGCCCGGCGTGAGCATGTTGCCGACCAGGATCAGCAGCGTCGCCACCGGTCCGAGCACCCGGCCCAGCAGCTTCACGACGCCCGCGGTGGCCAGCGCGACCCCGTAGGCGTGCTGCCGTCCCAGGGTCCGCGGGCCGACGCCGACGAGGACGTAGCTGACCACGATCATCACGCCGGCGGAGGTGAGCACCGTCTTCCAGCCACTCCCCCACACGTTGTAGAGGAGGACGGTGACCAGGACGGCCGCGAGGGTCTCGCAGACGATCCTGAGCAGGAGCAGCAGGGCCACGTGCCGGGCCCGCTCGACCACGACCTCTTCCAGCGAGGTGGCGCGCTTGACGCCCTCACGGCGCATCTCCTCGACGCGCGCCTTCGAGACCCGCTGCAGCGCAGCGTCCATGGCGGCGAAGATGCCGGCCAGCGGGACGAGGCAGATCGCGATCACGAGCAGAGTGATCGCTCCGGAGCTCATCGAGGACCCGACTCCCGACCGGCCGGCTCGCCGGTCACGGGCTCCCGCGGCGCGGACCGCCAGCCCTCGATGAGCTTCTGCTGGAGACCGAACATCTCCTTCTCCTCATCGGGCTCCATGTGGTCGTACCCGAGGAGGTGCAGCACGCCGTGCGTGGCCAGCAGGAGCAGTTCGTCGTCCATCGAATGGCCCGCGGCACGGGCCTGACGGACGGCGACGGCGGGGCAGAGGACGACGTCCCCGAGCAGTGCCGGGCCCGGGTCGGGGTCGTCGGGACGGCCCGTGTCCAGCTCGTCCATGGGGAACGCCAGGACGTCGGTCGGGCCTTTCTCCCCCATCCAGCGCTCGTGCAGGCTGCTCATGTACTCCACGTCCACGCAGAGCACCGACAGCTCGGCCATCGGGTTGACCTGCATCTCGCCGAGCACGAAGCGGCAGATACCGGCCAGTTCGGCCTCGTCGACGGCGATCTCGGACTCGTTGGCCACCTCGACGGGCACGCCGGTCAGCTCCCCTGCCGGCGCGGTCGGGACGTCCGGACCGGCGCGCCAGCGGCCGGTCGGGCGGGTGCGGGCTGCCGGGTGGCGTCCCAGCGCTCGTAGGCGTCGACGATGTCCCCCACCAGGCGGTGACGGACGACGTCGGCGCTGGTCAGGTTGGAGAAGTGGACGTCCTCGATGCCGCCGAGGATGTCACGGACGATCCGCAGCCCGCTCTGGGCGCCGCCGGGGAGGTCGACCTGCGTGATGTCCCCCGTGACGACGATCTTGGAGCCGAAGCCGAGCCGGGTGAGGAACATCTTCATCTGCTCGGCAGTGGTGTTCTGGGCCTCGTCGAGGATCACGAACGCGTCGTTGAGGGTGCGCCCGCGCATGTAGGCCAGCGGGGCGACCTCGATCGTCCCGGCGGCCATGAGCCGCGGAATCGACTCGGGGTCGACCATGTCGTGCAGCGCGTCGTAGAGCGGCCTCAGGTAGGGGTCGATCTTCTCCGAGAGCGTGCCGGGCAGGTACCCGAGGCGCTCACCGGCCTCGACAGCCGGGCGGGTCAGGATGATCCGGTTGACCTGCTTGGTCTGCAGCGACTGGACGGCCTTGGCCATGGCCAGATACGTCTTGCCGGTACCGGCAGGGCCGATGCCGAAGACGATCGTGTTCGTGTCGATCGCGTCGACGTAGCGCTTCTGGTTCAGCGTCTTGGGCCGGATCGTGCGGCCCCGGCGGCTGATGATGTCGAGGCTGAGCACGTCGGCGGGCCGCTCGGAGCCGCCGCTGCGCAGCATCTCGATGACCCGGCGCACCGAGTCCGGGCGCAGCTCCTGCCGCGTGCCCAGCAGAGCGATGAGCTCGTCGAAGACGCTGACGGCGAAGGCGTTGTCGGCCGGCAGCCCGGTGATGGCGATCTCGTTGCCGCGCACGTGGACGTCGGCGTCGACCTCCGCCTCGACCAGGCGGAGGAGCTCGTCGGCCGAGCCCAGCAGGGCGACCATGGAGACGGAGTCGGGAACGGTGATGGTGGTCCGGACTGCGGCGGGGGTGCCGGCGGCGGACTGGACAGGCGTGTGCGGGGAGGCAGCGTCCTGAGCCGCGGCGCGCGCCGAGGCCTCTCGGGACGCACTGCCATCAGCCACGGGCACGCCTGGGGCGGTGTCGGGCAAGAACCCTCGACCCTGCCTTCCTGAACGGAACATGTGGACCTGTCGAGTCTACCCGCGCCCGCACCCCCGAATCGCGGCTTCACTCCATGGGTCAGCAGGGTCACCGCCCCGAGTACGTCGCCTTCCCGGGGCCGTCGGACAGGAAGGAGGCCACGGCGCCACGGAGGTCGGCGGTGTCGAAGAGCGCTCCGGACACCTCGGGCACCAGCGCGTCTGCCGCCCGGGCGCCGTCGCGCACCGAAGCCGCGACGAGCCGCTTGGTCGCCGCGTGGGCGACCGTCGGGCCCGCGGCGACCCGGTGGGCGTACGCACGCGCGGCCTCGGCGAAGCCGTCATCGGGAAGCACCCGGTTGACCACGTTCCAGCGCTCCAGCACGTCGGCCTTGTACCGCTCGCCGGTGAAGATCAGCTCCTTCGCCCGCGCGGGACCGGCCCGCTCGGCCAGCCGCTGCGGCCCACCCATCGACGGTGTGAGCCCGACGACGATCTCCACCAGCCCGAACGACGCCTTCTCACCGGCCAGCAGGATGTCGCAGGCCAGGGCCAGCTCGAAGGCCGCGGTGAGGCAGAGCCCGTGGGCGGCGAAGACGGTGGGCACCGGCAGGTCCTCGACCGTCTGCGCCACCCTCAGCAGCCGGGCCCAGAGGTCAGCCCCCCGCTGCGCCGGCTCGGGGCCCTCGGCGATGTCGCGGAAGAAGGTGACGTCGACCCCGCCGGAGACGACCTTGCCGCGCGCCTCGAACAGGAGGGCGCGGGCGCGGTCGTCGCGCGCCGGGTCGGTCAGGCCGACCAGCTCACCCGTCACTTCCTCCAGCGCGTCGAACACCGCCGGGGTGAACAGGTTCAGGGGCGGGCTGTCCAGGACGACGACGGCGACATCGCCGTCCCGCTCGATCCGGACGGGCGCAGCGCTCTCGGTCATGGAACTCACCCTGTCACCCGCGCGGCGCAGCGGCCAAAATGGCCATTTCCGCCGTCCCGAGTCGGCTCAGCCGGGCGGCCACTCCATGCGGCGTCCGCCGAGGACGTGGAAGTGCACGTGGTGCACCGACTGGCCGGCCTGCGGTCCGGTGTTGGTCACCAGTCGGTAGCCCGGCTCGGTGCCACCGTCGCTGACCAGTCCTTCCTTGATCGCCACCGCGTGCGCAGCCGCGACGACCTCGCCGAGCAGGCCGACATCGGCGGCCGCCAGCGCCGCCGCGGTCGCGTAGTGGTCCTTCGGGATCACCAGCACGTGGGTCGGCGCCTGGGGGGTGATGTCGCGGAAGGCCAGCACGCGGTCGGTCTCGTGGACGACGTCGGCGGGGACCTCCCCTGCGGCCATGCGGCAGAACAGGCAGTCATCGCTCACGTGGAGACCCTAGAACAGATGGTGCCCGGGCTCACTCGTCGCAGCCGGGGACGGCTCCTGGCCGTGCAGCCCGGAGGGTTGCGATGTCATGGTGCGGCCCGGAGGACCGCAATGTCGTGGTCAGGACCAGCGGGTGCGCATGGCCAGCGCCGCCAGCGCGGCGGCGCCGGCGGTGGAGGTGCGCAGGACCTCGGCGCCCAGCCGAACTGCCTGCGCACCGGCGGCCCGGAAGGCGACCACCTCGCCGTCGGTGAGGCCTCCCTCGGGGCCGACGACGACGGCGACGGTGCCGGTCGTCGGGATGTCCAGGTCGGCGAGGGGACGGCGCGCCCGCTCGTGCAGCACGACGGCGAGGTCGGTGTCGCCGAGCAGCCCGCAGACCTCGCGGGTCGACATCGGCTCGGTCACCTCGGGGAGGCGCGGACGGCGGGACTGCTTACTGGCCGCCCGCGCGGTCGCGCGCCACTTCGCCACGCCCTTCTCGACGCGGTCGTCGCGCCAGCGGGTGACGCAACGCGCCGCCGTCCAGGGCACGATCCGGTCGACGCCGAGCTCGGTGGCGAGCTCGACCGCGAGCGGGCCCCGGTCGCCCTTCGGCAGGGCCTGGACGAGCACGAACTCCGGCGTCTGCGCAGGCACCTCGAAGCGCGCCGACACCGCCACCCGCAGGCCGTCGAGCCCCGCGGAGACGACGGTGCCCTCGGCGACGGCGCCGTGCCCGTCGCCCACACGGACCTGCTCGCCGGGAGCCAGGCGCAGCACCTCGACGGCGTGCCGGCCCTCGTCGCCGTCGACCAGCAGATCGTCGGTCTCCGGCAGGACGTCGAGGAGGAACAGCGGGGCGCCGTCGAGCTCCGGAACCCCTACGTCGGACGTCGACATGTCAGCGTCCGTTGAACGCGTCGCGGACCCGGGAGAACAGTCCGCCCTGCGCCTCGCGGTGCGACTCCGGCTGGTCCTCGCCGCGCAGGGCGGCGAGCTCGCGCAGCAGCTTCTCCTGCTCGGGGTCCAGGCGCGTCGGCGTCGAGACCTCCACGTGCACGAGAAGGTTGCCCCGGCCGGTACCCCGCAGCCGTGGCGCGCCGTGCGCGCGCAGCGTGAGCACGCTGTCGGACTGGGTGCCGGGACGGATGTCGAGGTCCTCCTCCCCGTCCAGGGTCTTGAGGCTGAGCGTGGTGCCGAGGGCCGCCGAGGTCATCGGCAGGGTGACCCGGCAGTGCAGGTCCTCACCGTCCCTGGTGAACACGTCGTGCGGGCGCTCGTGGATCTCCACGTAGAGGTCGCCGGCGGGCCCGCCGCCCGGGCCGACCTCACCCTGCCCGGTGAGCCGGATCCGCATGCCGTCCTCGACCCCGGCCGGCACCTTCACCGAGATGGTGCGCCGCGACCTGACCCGCCCGTCGCCCCCGCACTCGGGGCATGGCTCGGGGATGACCTGGCCGGTGCCGGCGCAGGTCGGGCAGACCCGGCTGGACACGACCTGGCCGAGGAAGCCCCGCTGGACGCTCTGCACCTCACCACGACCGGCACAGGTCGTGCAGGTGGTCGGGTGCGTGCCCGGCGCGGTGCCGGCACCGGTGCAGATCGTGCAGAGGACGGCGGTGTCGACGGCGAGGTCCTTGGTGACGCCGAAGACGGTCTCGTCGAGCTCGAGCTCGATCGGGATGAGCGCGTCACGCCCGGCCCTGGTGCGGCTGCGCGGCCCACGGGTCGCCGCCCCACCGAAGAAGGCGTCCATGATGTCGCCGAGCCCGCCGAAGCCGGCCCCGCCGAAGCCGCCGGCCCCGCCGCCGCCGCCGTTGTCGAACGGGTCACCGCCGAGGTCGACGATGCGGCGCTTCTCCGGGTCGGTCAGCGCCTCGTAGGCGCGGGTGACCTCCTGGAAGCGCTCCTTGGCGCCGGGGGCGGGGTTGACGTCCGGGTGCAGGTCGCGGGCAAGGCGCCGGTAGGCGCGCTTGATGTCGCTGTCACTGGCACCGCGGGCCACGCCCAGCACGCCGAAGTAGTCCGTTGCCATCGAGAAGTCTCAGCCTCAGCTCTCGGCCAGCAGGTGGCCGACGTAACGGGCCACGGCACGAACCGCGGCCATGTTTCCTGGGTAGTCCATGCGGGTGGGACCGACGATGCCGAGCCCACCCAGGGGGCGGTCGGCCTTGCCGTAACCGACGGAGACGAAGGAGGCCCCGGTGAGCGCCTCGTGGGCATTCTCCTCACCGATCCGGACCAGCACCGTGCTCGCGTCCACCTGAGCCATCAACCGCAGGACGACCACCTGTTCTTCCAACGCCTCGAGAAGTGGACGCACCGTGCCCGGGAAGTCCAGCGCGTTGCCCCGGGCCAGGTTCGCCGTCCCACCGATGACCAGCCGGTCCTCGCTCGGCTCGACGAGGGTCTCGATCAGCGTCGCGCTCACCGTGGCGACCAGCCCCCGCAGGTGCTGCGGGGCGCTCTCGACGAGATCGGGCACCTTGTCGCCGGCGTCGATGAGTTTGACACCGTTGAAGGCGGAGTTGAGCAGCGTGCGCAGCTCGGCCACGGCCCCGTCGTCGACGTCCAGCGGACAGTCGACGACGCGCTGCTCGACCCGGCCGGTGTCGGTGATCAGTACCAGCATCAGCCGGGCAGCGGCCACCTGGACGACCTCGAGGTGGCGGACGGCGCTGCGCGAGAGGGCCGGGTACTGGACCACGGCCACCTGGCGGGTGAGCTGGGCCAGCAGGCGCACGCTGCGGCCGAGCACGTCGTGCAGGTCGACGGCGCCGTCGAGGAACCGCTCGATCGCCCGGCGCTCGGCCATCGACAGCGGCTTGACCGCCGAGAGCCGGTCGACGAAGAGGCGGTAGCCCTTGTCGGTGGGCACCCGCCCGGCGCTGGTGTGCGGTTGGGTGATGTAGCCCTGCTCCTCGAGCACCGCCATGTCGTTGCGGATGGTGGCCGGGGACACACCGAGATCGTGCCGTTCGGCGAGGGCCTTGCTGCCGACCGGGTCGTTGCTCGACACGTAGTCCTGGACGATGGCCCGGAGGACCTCCAGGCGGCGTTCGTCGTGCGCCACGGTGACACCTCCCCGTACCGGTCGACGTGCCGTGCGGGCCGTCCCGACAGCGGTCCGGAACTGGCACTCGCACGGACAGAGTGCCAGGCAAGCCTACCTCTGCCTGGGCGCCCCGTCGCGCGCCTCGCGGGCGGCCTCACCCCTGCCCGGGGCGGCGGCGGAAGGGATGGGTGGCGGCTAGGGTGGGTCGGGTCGGCGCCCCGTGCCGGGCAGAGAGCGGAGGTCGGTTCCCTGATCTTCAAAGCGGTACGTGACGGCCGGCCCTATCCCGATCACGGCTTGTCCACCCGGGACTGGGCGATGATCCCGCCCCGCCAGGTGCGGATGGACACGCTGACGACGACGAAGAAGGAACTGGCGCTCGACGCCCTGCTCGCCGACGACTCCACCTTCTACGGCGACCTGTTCCCGCACGCCGTCCAGTGGCACGGCGAGCTCTACCTGGAGGACGGCCTGCACCGTGCCCTGCGGGCGGCGCTGCAACAGCGCAACGTGATCCACGTCCGGGTGCTGGATCTCGACGCGCTCACGCCGGTCCAGACCTCGACCGGCCCGGCGACGGCATCCATCCCGGCGCAGCCGCCGGTCCCGAACCCGCGCCGGCTCTGACCTCAGCCCTCCAGGCGTGGGCGCAGCACGTCCAGCCCCCGGACCACTGAGCTCGGCCGGCGCGGCGCGTCGCCCGGCCGCCGCCACCATCAGCGCCTCCGTGGGACCTGAGACCACGGGCCCGCTGCCGACCCTCCCGTCCAGGTCGGTGGCGTGCAGGGTGAGCCCCGCGACCCTGGCCTCGGTCCCGGTTGCGCCGCCGGTGACAGGCAGGAGCTCGAGCAGGATCCGGCGCCGGTCCTCCGGGCTCTCACCCGCGTCGCCCTGGGCGCGGGGCAGGGTGTCGCCCATGTCGAGCGCCATGTGATGGCCGGCGAGCGCTTCCTTCCGGTAGCGCAGCAGGTAGCCGAGCATGCGTGGGAGCGAGTACGTCGTCCCGCTGGCCTCATGCGCGATCGGTGCTCGACCCGCCATCCCTCACACGTGCTGGGCTGCTCCCAGTGCTCGTCGCTGAGACCGTCGCAGATTCCGGCCGCCTCCTCGCCGATCTCCGAGAAGAGCGCGAAGTCCGGCGTCACCGTCATGCGTGTCCCATCGCTGCAGGTGGTGCCCACCATCGGGGCCTGCGGATCATGCCGTGGCCTTCGGCGGCTGGCCAGGAAGCGGCTACAGCCAGCCCTTCTCCTCGGCGACCCGCGCCGCCTCGACGCGGGTCCGCGCGCCGGTCTTGCCGATCCCGGACGACAGGTAGTTGCGCACGGTGCCCTCCGACAGGAAGAGCCGGCCGGCGATGTCGGCGACGGTGGCGCCGTCCGCGGCGGCCCGGAGTACCTCGGCCTCCCGCGCGGACAAGGGCGTCGCCCCGATCGCCAGGGCCGCGGCGGCGAGATCCCGGTCGATGACCCGCTCCCCCGCCATCACCGCCCGGATCCCGCGGGCCAGTTCGGCGACCGGCGCGTCCTTCACGAGGAACCCGGCCGCGCCCACCTCCATCGCCCGGCGGAGGAACCCCGGCCGGCCGAACGTGGTGAGGATGACCGCCCGGCAACCGGGCAGCGCCGCGGCGAGCGCCCGGGCGGCCTCGATGCCGTCCCCGCCGGGCATCTCGATGTCCAGCAGCGCGACGTCCGGCCGGTGCTCGCGGGCGGCGTCCACGACCGCATCCCCCCGACCGACCTCCGCGACGACCTCGAGGTCCTCCTCCAGGTCGAGCAGGGCCCGCAGCGCGCCGCGGACGAGGGCCTGGTCCTCGGCGATGAGCACCCGGATCACCGGCTGACCACCGATTCCTGCCGCACGGGAGCGGTCAGCGGGACGGCGGCGGTCAGCCGGAACCCTGCCCCGCCGGAAGGTCCCGCGGCCAGCCGGCCACCGAGCGCCTCGACCCGCTCGGCCAGGCCCGCGAGGCCTGCCCCTGTGGATGCGGCGACCCCATGACCGTCGTCGGCCACCGTGAGCGTGACGTCGTCCGCACTCCGGACGAGGTCCACCGTCACCGAGCGCGCGCCGCTGTGCCGGAGCACGTTCGTCGCGCCCTCCCGGATCACCCACCCGAGCACCGCGTCCACCGCGGCCGGCAGCGGCTCGCCGGGCGCCGGGGAGCGCAGCGTGATCCCCGCGGCGGACAGCGCCGACCGCGCCTCGGCCAGCGCCTGCGCCAGGCTGACCTGCCGGTAGCCGCTGACCGCGTCGCGGACCTCGGCCAGGGCGCGGCGGGCCGCAGCCTCCACGTCGGCCATCTCCCCCCGCGCCCGCGCGGGATCGGCCTCGGCCAGCCGGCCTGCGAGCTCGCTCTTCAGCGCGATCAACGACAGGCTGTGGCCCAGCAGATCGTGCAGGTCGCGCGCGAAGCGGAGCCGCTCCTGGGCGACCGCGTTGCGGGCCAGTTCGTCGCGGGCCTCCACCAGCTCGGTGTTGACCGAGACCAGGCGCCGCATGCCCTGCAGCGCGAAGGACGTGAGGAGGCACATGACCGGGAGGATGAAGACCTTGCCGAGCAGCCCATCGGCAGCGACGACCGCCCCGCAGACCGCTGCGGCACCCAGGACCGCGGGCCACACCCAGCGCCGCGGCAGGCTCACCGAGGCGGCGGCCGACACGTAGATCAACAGGCCGGCCCACGAGGTGCCGAGCCACACGGCCAGCGCCACCGCGAGCACCACCACGACCAGGAGCGCACCTCGGGCGGGTGCGCACCCGCGGCCGAACATCCGGCTGAACACCACCAGGTAGGCGAGGGTGAACAGCACCAGCCCGAGCGCCGCGACGATCCGCACCGCGACCGGTCGTGGGGTGAGGACCAGGTCGGCGATCGGGAAACCCTGGAACAGCAACCAGGGCAGCGCCCAGCCAAGAGTCCGCCACGACATCCGCGCCTCCACGTCCCGGACCGTAGCCCGGCTCACCCGGCGGCGGCGTACAGCGGACGCCGTCGCGCCACCAGCACCGAGAGGACGGCGAAGGCCACGGTGAAGCCGGCGAGCACGAGGACCGCCTGCCCCGACGGCACCCCGCCCGCGGCGACGTCCCGGCCCCTGTCCGCGTACCAGAAGGACGGCATGGCGTGGGCGGGGGCGCTGGGCACCGGCCCAGCCTGGCCGCGACGTCCGGCACGCAGAAAGTGCCGGACGTCGCCACTCGTGTGTGACGCCTGTCAGGCGCAGCCGGGACCCGCTCCCGTCAGCCCTGCGCGCTGCAGCCACGCACCGGTCCCGCGACCGGACGCAGTTGGGGCTCCGGCGGAGGACGTCGAGCCCCCGCAGGCCACGGGCGCGCCGGTTCATCGCAGCTGGTTCACCCAGGGGCCTGACGGGCTACGTAACACTTGTGACCGACGCGTCGATCCCGCAGCTGGAACCCGCCGCGGGCGATCCACACACCCCGGGGCAAGCCGCGCCGAGCGTGTCCTCGGCGGCACCACCGCGCTGCCCGACCAGGACCCGGCTGTACCAGGCCGGCACGCTGGCCGGCGAGGGCTTCCCGGCGGAGGAGATCCGCGATCTCCTGGCCGCGCGCGAGGACGCGGTCGTCTGGCTGGATCTGCTCGACCCGGACGAGGCCGACCTGGGCATCGTCACGCTCGAGTTCGGGCTCCATCCCCTCGCCGTCGAGGACGCCGTGCATGACCACCAGCGACCCAAGCTCGACCGTTACCGCAGCCACCTGTTCGCCAACATGTACGCCGTCACGTTCGACGCCGGGACGGGCGAGCTCACCACCGGCGAGATCAGCGTATTCATCACTCCCCGGGCACTGATCACCGTGCGCAAGAGCGACTTCGACATCGACACGCTCATCGCCCGCTGGGACACCGCGATCCCCGACGTCACCGCCGGCGGCGTGGGATTCCTGGTGTACGGCCTGCTGGACGCCGTCGTCGACGGGCACTACCGCGCCGTCGAGGAGCTCGACGACGCCATCGACGAACTCGAGGACGCACTCTTCGAGGCGCGGCCGGTGATCGACATCCGGCGGCGCGGGTTCGAGCTGCGCAAGAGCCTGGTGCAGCTGCGCCGGGTCGTCGTCCCGATGCGTGAGGTGGTCGGCCGCATGCTCCGCAACGACTGGAAGACGACGCTGGTGGCGGAACCCCTCGAGCCGTACTACCAGGACGTCTACGACCACGTCGTCCGCGCGGCCGAAGCCGTCGAGACGGCCCGCGAGCTGATCAACAGTGTCCTGGAGACCAACCTCAACGAGCAGAGCAACGAGCTCAACGAGATCACCAAGAAGCTGGCCGCATGGGCCGCGATCATCGCCGTTCCGACCGCCGTCACCGGCTGGTACGGCCAGAACGTGCCGTACCCGGGCTTCTCCCAGCAGTGGGGATTCATCATGAGCACGGCCGTGATCGTGCTGCTCGCGGGCGGGCTGTATCTGGTGCTGCGCCGCAGCGGATGGTTGTGACCGACGCTCCCGGTCAACCGTCCGCGGGTCGTTCGGACTCACCCGCACCGACCTCGGACATGCCGATGTCACGGCCACCGCCGTCCGCGGCGAAGGCGGCCGCGACACCTGCCGCGCGCACCTCCAGCAGGCTCTCGCCCTCCAGCTCCTGCTCGTAGGCCGCGCGGCCGCCGCGAGCGCCGAAGAGCCGCTTGGCCACGATGAGGTAGACCACCGCCGCGACGTTGATGGCGAAGGCACCCACCTTGGTGACGGTCACGGACTTCGTCAGCTCATACACCTCGTACGGGATGAACACGGCAGTGGCGACGACGGTCAGGTATTCGGCCCACCGCTGAGCCAGCCACAGTCCGACACCCTCCACGCCCTCCAGCACGCCGTAGAGGAACAGCCCGACCGCGACCAGCGTCAGGACGCCCTTGCCGGTGTTCAGCGCACTGGTCGCGTAGCGCAGGATCGCGGACCGGTCCAGATCCACCCCCAGCCGGTCGGCCAGGGGCCGGGCGGCCGGCAGCCACGAGCCGAACCACTGCCGCAGCGCGGTCTGCGCGCTGGCGAAGCGGAGCACGCCGTAACCGGCCGCGATCAACACGAGCGCCCGCACGATCCGTTCCACCGCCAGCACCCGCAGGATCGTCAGCTGGCGCAGCGCCCGGCCGCGGGCCGGAACCGGCGCCTCGTCGGCAGGCCCCGAGGACACCGGCGGGCCCAGCACCCAGTCGCCGCACCGCAGGCAGCGCCACGCCTCCCCCAGCGCTGTGCGGCCGCGCAGCCGCGCAGCCAGGTCGGCCTCGGTCGGGGCGTACGTGAGGTGTCCGTGCCGGCCGCACGCCCTGAGCTCCCGGTTCGACACGGCCGTTGCCTACCCAGGCTCCGGAGGAGCGATGCAGGACGGCGGCACCCCGGGCGCCCCGGACGATCGGCTTCCCCTCGTCGGGACCGGCGCAGATGTCGGGACGGGGCACCCCAGCCGCGAGCGCCGAAGGGCCACGGCCCTTTCACGTGAGCCTCAGACTGGCGCGGCAGTGCTCTCGGGTCGCCCGGGACGGGGGTGTGGCACCGGGCAGCCGGGCGGGAACGTCCCGAGCTCGGACACGCTGTAGCCGTCGGGGTAGCTGCGGATCTGCGGCAGTTGGCGGGCGAAGTACGGCTCCCGGCGCGGTGGCAGGAACCGCACCACCCGGCCGCGGCCCTTCAGTCCTCCGCGGACGAGCGTCCGCAGCGCCTGGGGCGGACGGGGAAACCCGAAAGCATCCAGGAGTGGGCCGTCCATCGTCGCGAGGGAGATCCGCCGCACGAGGGCAGCGGGGAGCCGGTGGTTGGGCGGGAACGTGGCGAGCAGCGCCAGGGTCGACTCCGCGACAGCCCGAGCACCGGCGTCGAAGCCGAAGTGCGCGCGCTCGTAGGCGTCCAGGCAGTGGGCGAACGCCTGCCACGTCTGCGGGATGTCCCGGATGCCCATGAGGTGCCCGAGTTCGCGGTAGTAGTGGGCGCTCGCGACCCGTTCGACCTCGGTCATGGGCCGCCAGCCGTAGTCGTCCAGCCAGCGGATCGGCATCACGACGAACGTGGCGAGGACGTACCGCAGGTCGTCGTTGCTGATGTCGTAGGAGCGGTGCATCTGGTTCATCCGGCGGACCGCGGCCCGCCCGTCCTCGCTGCCCGGCCCGTGCTCGACGACGGCGTCCAGGATGAGCACGGTGTCGTCATAGCGCTTCTGCGCCCGTTCGGTGAACTCCCCGGTGCGGGCCAGCTGCCCGCCGATGCTGGGCACGGCGTAGGTGCGGAAGAGCGCGAAGCTCAGCGCCTGGTTCATGTCCCAGGGGAACTCGAAGGTGCTCATCAGCCGGTAGATCTCGAGGAAGTCCCGCACCGGGTCGAGCTGCTCGATCCGCCGCCGGACGTCGAACCGTCCCATGCGACGAGCATGCCCGCCGGTTCCCCGGACGGAAAGCGTCAGTCGGTGAGGTCGCGGATCACCGCGTCGGCGAGCAGCCGGCCGCGGTCGGTCAGGACGGCGCGGCCGGCGTCGTGGGCCCCGGGTTCGAGCAGCCCGCGTGTGACGCAGTCGCGGGCCCGCGTGCGGCCGGTCACCGACAGCGCGGCCAGGGGCAGGCCCTCCTTCAGCCGCAGCCCGAGCATGATCGTCTCCAGCGCCCGGTCGGCGTCGTCGAGCAGTTCGGCGTCCTGCGCCGGGCTCTGCCCGCCGGTCAGCCGGTCGGCGTAGGCGGCCGGGTGCTTGACGTTCCACCAGCGCAGGCCGCCGACGTGGCTGTGCGCACCGGGCCCGATGCCCCACCAGTTGGCGTTGGCCCAGTACAGCTCGTTGTGCCGGCAGAGGTCCCCGTCGGAGGTGGCCCAGTTGGAGAGCTCTTACCATTCGATCCCTGCGGTGCGGAGGGTCGCGTCGGCCGTCTCGTAGCGGTCGGCGAGGACGTCGTCGTCGGGCATGGGCAGCTCGCCGCGGGAGATCCGGCGGGCCAGCCGGGTGCCGTCCTCCACGATCAGCGCGTAGGCCGACACGTGGTCGACCGGGCTGGCCAGGACGGCGTCGAGGGAGGCGGCCCAGTCGGCGTCGGTCTCCCCCGGCGCGCCGTAGATGAGGTCGAGGTTGACGTGCTCGAAGCCGGCGGCGCGGGCCTCGTGCGCGGCCTCGACCGCCCGGCCGGGAGTGTGTCGTCGGTCCAGGACGGCGAGCACATGCTCCGCGGCGGACTGCATGCCGAGGCTGACCCGCGTGAAGCCGCCCTCACGCAGGCGGGCCAGCGAGGCGGGGGTGACCGACTCGGGGTTGGCCTCGGTGGTCACCTCCACGTCGTCGTCCATGGGGAACAGATCGCGGGCGGCCGCCAGGACGGCGGCGAGGTCGTCGGCCGGCAGCAGCGTGGGCGTGCCGCCCCCCACGAAGACGGTCGAGATCGTCGGCAGGTCGGGGCCCAGCGTCTCCGCGGCGCGGCGCAGCTCGGCGATCGCGGTGCCGGCGTACTCGGCCCGGTTGGCGCCGGGGCCCAGCTCGTCGGAGGTGTAGGTGTTGAAGTCGCAGTAGCCGCAGCGGGTCGCGCAGAAGGGTACGTGCACGTAGAGGCCGAACGGCGTCGTCGTCAGGCCGGCGCGGGCGCTGTCGGGAAGGCGGTCGGGGCCGGGTGACCCGGAAGGCAGACCCGAGTCGGAAAGCAGCGGCAGGACGGTGTTCATCTGCTCCCAGTGTGCCCTGCTCCCGAGATGCTGGCCCCCGCCAGTGCCCGGCAGGATGCCGGACGTGACTTCCGACCGAGTGGTGCAGGTGGCGGTCTCGCGCGGCGTCGCGACGCTGACCCTGGACTCCCCCGCCAACCGCAACGCGCTCTCGCGGGCCCTACGAGCACAGCTGCGCGACGCCCTCGCCGCAGCCCTCGCCGACGATGCGGTGCGGGTGATCGTGCTCGACCACACCGGCCAGGTCTTCTGCTCCGGGATGGACCTCACCGAGGCCGCCGGAGGCGGCGCGCAGGACCAGGGCGTGCGCGAGTTCCCCGACCTGCTCGAGTCGATCTGGATCTCCCCGAAGCCGGTGTTCGCCGTCGTCCGTGGTCCCGCTCGAGCCGGGGGTGTG
>JAOPWM010000169.1 GCA_025965695.1 Blastococcus sp. | reverse complement strand
CGTGGTCGCCGACAACCTGACGGTGGAGTCCCTCCGCCGGTTCAAGGACGACGCGACCGAGGTCCGCGAGGGCTACGAGTGCGGTATCGGGCTGGGGTCGTTCAACGACATCAAGCCCGAGGACGTGATCGAGACCTTCGAGATGCGCGAGATCCCGCGCACCTGATAAGGGACCCCGTCCTCCCCGCCCCTCGCACGATCGGGGCGGGGCCCGGGACGGGGCCTGCTCGCCCAGCAGCAGGAGGCTGATCCGGTGTTCATCGGATCGCTGACCGCCGACCTGCTGCTGGGCGACGTCCACTCGCTCAAGGGCAAGCGCGCCGTGGTCCGGCCGATCGTGGCCGAGCTTCGGCGCCGCTTCGCCGTCTCCGCCGCCGAGGTGGGTGATCAGGATCTGCACCGCCGTGTGCTGGTCGGCGTCGCCACCGTCGCCGGCGATGCGGGGCAGGTCGCCGACGTCCTCGATGCCTGCGAGCGGTTGCTGGCCGAGCGGCTGGAGGTGACGCTGCTGTCGACGCATCGTCAGCTGTTCACTGACACCGACTAGCCCGGTCGTTTCCTAGTCCTGTCCGTCCCGGCGCCCCGGATTCCTCCGGCGGTGCCCCTTTCGAGGAGGTCCGATGGCCGACCCGGCCCGCGCACGCAAGCTGGCGGTGCGCATCCGCCAGATCGTCTCCCACGCGATCGAGATGCAGATCAAGGACCCCCGACTGGGCATGGTCACCGTCACCGACACCAAGGTGACCGGCGATCTCCGCGAAGCCACGGTGTTCTACACCGTCTACGGCGACGAGACGCAGATCGCCGACTCGGCGAAGGCGCTCACGAGCGCGACCGGCATCCTCCGCGCCACGGTCGGCAAGCAGACCGGCATCAAGTTCGTGCCGACGCTGACCTTCGTCGCCGACATCGTCCCGGACACCGCCCGGGAGCTCGAGGAGGCCCTCGAGCGCGTCCGGCAGGCCGACGCCGAGCTCGCCCGCGCCCGCGAGGGTGCGGAGTACGCCGGCGAGGCCGACCCCTACCGCAAGCCGGCCGAGGACGACGATCTCGACGGCGACGACACGGTCTCCCCGGCGACTGCCGATGAGAGTGTCAACGACGTGCCCGTCCAGACCAGGAGTGCACTGTGAGCGAGCGTGCGAGCGAACCCATGAGCACGGCAGCGTCGCGAGCGACGGCGGCGAGCGCCACCGAGGAGAAGTCGTGAGCGAAGTCGACCCAGACCCGTACGCGCCCGGTGAGGGCCAGGGGGAGTCGGAGCTCGGTGGGCGCGACGTCCCCGAGACGGGTGACCCGACCGACGGTGGAAAGCGGGGCCAGGCCGGCGACGCCCCGAGCATCCGGGCCGACGAGCCCGGCGACGGCAACGAGTACCCACCCGGCGGCGGCAGCGTGGCGGAGGAGCAGGACGCTCCTCCGGTGGCCGATCCCGGCCCGGACGCCTGATCCCCGTGGCCGTCTCTTCCCCACGCGCTCCCGCGTCGCCGTCCCGGACCGCCGCGTCGGTCCTGGCCGAGGCCGCGGACGCCCGCGCGACGGTCGTCCTCTCCGGGCACGTGCAACCTGACGCCGACGCGCTGGGGAGCACTCTGGCTCTGGCGGAGGGTCTGCGGCGTCGCGGTGCCCGGGTCCTGACGACTTTTCCCGACCCGTTCACGCTGCCCGCGTCGCTCGGATGGCTGCCCGGTGCGGAGGGGCTGGTGGCCTCGTCATCGGTGCCCTCCTCGCCGGACGTGTTCGTCAGCCTGGACGCCGCATCCCCGAGCCGCCTGGGTGAACTCGCGCCGCTGCTGCAGAACGCCGGCGTCTCGGTCGTCGTCGACCATCACGTCAGCAATCCCGGCTTCGGTGACGTGCGGCTCGTCGACGGCGGCGCACCCGCGACCGTGACCCTGGTCGCCGGCATCCTGGACGAGCTGGGCATCACCCTGGACCGGCAGCTGGCCACCTGCCTCTACGCCGGCCTGTCCGCTGACACCGGCTCCTTCCGGTTCGGCAACACCCGGCCCGAGACGCACGAGCTGGCGGCCCGGCTGCTGTCCACCGGCATCGACCACTCGGAGATCAGCCGACGGCTGTTCGACACCGCGCCGTTCGGCTGGCTGGGCCTGCTGTCGGTGATCACCGGGCGGGCAGTCCTGGAGGCCGACGTCGGACTCGGCCTGGTCTGGACGTGGTCGAGCACCGCCGAGGCGGCCGAGTACGGCCTGCCCGGTGAACAGCTCGAGGCGCTGGTCGACGTGGTGCGCTCGACGGAGGAGGCCGACGTCGCCTGCGTCCTCAAGGGTCAGGACGACGGCTCCTGGTCGGTGTCCCTGCGCTCGCGCGGCGGCACCGACCTTGCACGCGTGGCCATGGCGCTGGGCGGGGGCGGGCACACCCTGGCCGCCGGCTACAGCTCCTACGTCGACCGGGAGCAGACGATCGAGGCCCTGCGCGAAGAACTGACCACCGCGATCATGGAGTTCTGACCACGTTTCGAGCCCTTCCAGTGGTTCCGACCCCATGATCGCAAAGGCCGGTCCCTCGGTCGTCTCGTTGGCTCTGCCGGCGCTCGTCGTCCTCGCGGCCGAGCCGCTGTACCTGCTCGTCGACACCGCGGTCGTCGGGCACCTCGGCGCCGTCGCCCTGGGTGGCCTGGCCGTCGGCGGCGGGCTCCTCGCCTGGTCGGCCGCCCTGCTGAACTTCCTCGCGTACGGCACGACCGCCCGTGCCGCTCGGCGGGCAGGGGCCGGCGACCGCGCGGGTGCCGTCGCCGAGGGCGTGCAGGCCACCTGGCTGGCCCTCGGCCTCGGACTCGTCGTCCTCCTGCTCTTCCAGCTCCTGGCCGGCCCGCTCACCCGGGCACTGGCTGGTGGCCCGGGCGCGGTCGCCGAGGCCGGCGAGGACTGGCTGCGCATCGCCGGGCTGGGCGCTCCGCTGCTGCTGGTCTCGCTGGCCGGGAACGGCTGGCTGCGCGGGGTGCAGGAGCTGCGCCGACCGGTGCGCTACGTCCTGGCCGGCAGCCTCGTCAGCCTCGTCCTGTGCCCGCTGCTCGTGCACCCGGGCGGGTTGGGCCTCATCGGCTCCGCCATCGCCAACGTGTCCGGGCAGGCGCTGACCGCGGGCCTGTTCCTCCGGGCGCTGCTCCGCGAGGACGTCTCCTGGCGCCCGCGACCGGCCGCCGTCCGGACCCAGCTGGTCATCGGCCGGGACCTGCTCCTGCGGGCCGCGGTGCTCCAGTTGTCGTTCCTCGTCGCGGCCGGGGTGGCCGCCCGCGCCGGCATCGCCCAGCTGGGCGCCCATCAAATCGCCCTGCAGCTGTTCTTCTTCCTCGCGCTGGTGCTCGACGCGTATGCGATCGCCGCCCAGACCCTGGTCGGGCACGCGCTGGGCGGGAACCGGCCGGAGGAGGCGCGGGTCACGGCTCGCAGGGTCGCCCTCTGGGGGCTCGGCACCGGGCTCGTCGTCGCGGCCGTCCTGCTCGCGCTCCGGGATCTCCTGCTCCCGCTGTTCACCGGCGACCCCGCCGTCCTCGGGCAGGCCGAGGTCGTGTGGTGGTTCCTGGCCGGCATGCAGCCGATGGCCGGCGTGGTCTTCGCCCTCGACGGCGTGCTGATGGGCGCCGGGGACGTCGGCTACCTCCGCACGGTGACGATCGGGTCCGCGGTGGTCGGCTTCCTGCCCCTGTCGCTGCTGGCCGGTCCGCTGTCGTGGGGGCTGTCCGGGATCTGGACCGGGTTGTGCCTGTTCATCGCACTCCGGTTGGTCGCCGTCCTCGTGCGGGTGGCGGGTGACCGGTGGCTGACGGTGCCTGGAACGGTGGGTACGTGAGCAAGCGAGCTGATGCCGACGTCGCCCCGGGGCTGCTGCTGGTCGACAAGCCCGGCGGCATGACGTCGCACGACGTCGTCGCCCGGGCCCGCCGCGTGCTGTCGGTCCGCAAGGTGGGGCACGCCGGGACGCTCGACCCCATGGCAACCGGGCTGCTGATCCTCGGCGTCGGGGCGGCCACCCGGCTGCTCGGCTACGTCGGCGGGCACGACAAGACCTACGAGGCGACGATCCGGCTCGGTCGGTCCACGGTCACCGACGACCGCGAGGGCGAGGTGCTGACCACGAGTTCGGCGGCAGCCCTGGACGACGTCGCGATCCGTGCGGCGCTGGCCGCGCAGACCGGCCCGCTGCAGCAGGTGCCGTCCTCGGTGAGCGCGGTCAAGGTCGACGGCAGACGCTCCTACGACCGCGTGCGTGCCGGTGAGGCGGTCGAGCTCGCGCCCCGATCGGTCACTGTTCACCGGCTCGAGGTGCACCGGATCGAGCGGCCGACCTCCGACCTGGTCGACGTCGACGTCACCGTCACCTGCACGGCCGGCACCTACATCCGCGCGATCGCCCGCGACGCCGGAGCAATGCTCGGCGTGGGCGGCCATCTCACCGCGCTGCGACGCACCGCCTCGGGCCCGTTCACGGTGGAGCAGGCGGCACCGGTGGAGGAGGCCGGTGCGGCTCTGCTCGCCGTCGGGGGAGCGGGCTTCCTCGGACTCACCGAGGCAGCGACCCTTGTCTTCCCGGCGCGCGCGCTCACCGAGGCGGAGACCCGCGCGCTCTTCTACGGGCAGCGGATCGCAGCGACCGGGACGCCCGGCCTGCACGCCGCCGTCGACCCCGACGGCCGGCTGGCCGCCCTCGTGGAGGACGCCGGCGCGACCGCGAGGGTGGCGGTCGGGTTCCCGCAGCAGTGACCTGTGGCAGCCTGCGGGCGTGACCCTCGACTCCCGGCTGAGCGCTCTCCACGACGAGCTGGCGCCGCTCCCCGGCGTCCTCGTCGCGTTCTCCGGCGGCGTCGACTCCGGCGTGGTGCTCGCCGCGGCCGTCCGAGCGCTGGGCGCCGATCGCGTGGTGGCCGCCACCGCGGTCTCGCCGAGTCTGCCGTCCTCGGAGCGCGACCTCGCCGCCGGCTTCGCCGCTTCGCTCGGGGTCCGGCACGAGCAGCCGCGCACCGACGAGCTGTCCCGGGAGGGCTACCGGGCGAACGCCGGCGACCGCTGCGCCTTCTGCAAGTCCGAACTGGTCGACGTCCTGACCCCGCTGGCGGCCCGGCTCGGTATCGCCGACGTCGTCACCGGTACCAACGCCGACGACCTGCGGGCCGGCTTCCGGCCGGGCATCCGGGCCGCCGCCGAGCGCGGCGCCTGGGCTCCGCTCGCGCGGGCCGGGATGACCAAGGACGACGTCCGCGCCGCCGCCCGCCGGTGGGGACTCCCGCTGGCCGACAAGCCGGCCGCCGCCTGCCTGGCCAGCCGGATCGCCTATGGGGTCCCGGTGTCGGCCGAGGGACTGGCGCGGGTCGAGACCGCGGAAGCCGGGCTGCGTGCGGCGCTGACCGGGGCCGGCCTGGCCGTACGGGATCTGCGGGTCCGCGATCTCGGGAGCGGCATCGCGCGGGTGGAGATCGACGCCGACCGCGTCCCCACCGTCGCCGCGCGGCCGGACCTGCTGGCCGCCGTCGCCGGGTTCGACCGCGTCGAGCTGGACCCACGGGGCTTCCGGTCGGGCTCGATGAACGAGCTGTTGCCGGACCCCGTCCGCTACCGCTGAGCCGACCGCTGCTGGGCCGACCGGGCGATCCGCGCGGCGGCGACTCCCGCGCCGAACCCGTTGTCGATGTTGACCACCAGGACGCCGGGCGCGCAGGCGGTCAGCATGGTCAGCAGAGCCGCCAGCCCCTCGAACGCGGCGCCGTAGCCGACCGACGTCGGCACTGCCACGACCAGCCGGTCGGTCAGGCCGGCCACCACGCTCGGCAGTGCGCCGTCCATCCCCGCGACGACGACGACGGCGTCCGCGGCGGCCAGGTCGGGGGCGACGGCCAGCACCCGGTGCACGCCGGCCACCCCGACGTCGTCCACCCGCCGGCAGCCGACCCCGCTGGCGGCCAGGGTGGCGGCGACCTCGGCAGCGACGGCGCCGTCCGATGTCCCGGCGGTCAGCACCAGCACCTGGCCGACGGCCGGCGGCAGTGGGCCGACGAACACGCAGCGCGCCTCGGCGTCCACGACGGCGTCCGGCCAGCGCTCGAGCACCGCGGCGGCCGTCACGTCGTCCACCCGGGTCGCCCAGGCGAGTGCGGAGCCGCCGTCGCGCAGGGCGGCGAGGCAGGCCACCGTCTGCTCCGGCGTCTTCCC
>JAOPWM010000168.1 GCA_025965695.1 Blastococcus sp. | reverse complement strand
CTCCGCGCCCCCGGCGCTGTGGTCGGGACCGCGACGCTCCGGCGCGTCCCCGGTGCCGCCGCTGCGGCCATCAGACCTCGCGCCACCCCGGTCCCCGCACTCCGCGCCGGGCCAAGGGGCGGCCGGCACGGAAACCTGAACCGCCTCGCCGGCCCGCGGGGCCGCGGTTCCCGATCTCGTCCTGAGGCCGGGAACCGCGGCACCGACGATCAGGCGGCCACGCCGACGGCGGACGACCGGTCCGGAGCGAGGGCCCCGGAGACGAGACCGGCGACGTCGGCGACCAGGTGGATCGTCAGCCGCTCACGCACCTCGGCCGGAACGTCGTCCAGGTCGGGCTGGTTGCGGGCCGGCAGGAACACGGTGGTCAGCCCGGCCCGGTCGGCGGCGAGCAGCTTCTGCTTCACCCCGCCGATCGGCAGGACCCGACCGGACAGCGTGACCTCGCCGGTCATGCCCACGTCCGCCCGGACCGCCCGGCCCGAGGCGAGTGAGGCCAGCGCGGTCACCATGGTCACGCCGGCGCTCGGCCCGTCCTTGGGCACCGCGCCGGCGGGCACGTGCAGGTGCAGCCGCTTGGTCAGCACCGCGGCATCGACGCCGAGCTCCTCCGCGTGGCCGCGCACGTAGGACAACGCGATCTGCGCCGACTCCTTCATGACGTCACCCAGTTGGCCGGTCACGGTCAGACCCGGCTCGCCGTCGACCGCGGTCACCTCGATGAAGAGCACGTCTCCCCCGGTGCCGGTCACCGCCAGGCCGGTCGCCACACCGGGGACGGCGGTGCGCTCGCCCGTCTCCGGGGTGAACCGCGGACGGCCGAGGTAGCTGCGCAGGTCTGCCGGGGTCACTTGGAGCGGCGCGGCCGAGGGGTCGGTGGCCAGGGTCGCCGCCGCCTTGCGCAGGATCCGGGCGAGCGCCCGATCGAGCTGTCGCACGCCCGCCTCGCGGGTGTGCTCGGCCGCAACTGCGTGCAGCGCGTCGTCCTGGATCAGCACGTCGGCGGTGGTCAGCGCCGCGCGCTCCATCTCGCGCGGAAGCAGGTGCCCGCGGGCGATGGCCACCTTCTCGTCCTCGGTGTAGCCGTCGAGCTGCACGAACTCCATGCGGTCCAGCAGTGCCTGCGGGATCGTGTCGACCATGTTCGCCGTGGCGAGGAACAGCACGTCGGACAGGTCGAGGTCCAGGTCCAGATAGTGGTCGCGGAACGTGTGGTTCTGCTCCGGGTCCAGCACCTCCAGCAGCGCGGCCGCGGGGTCGCCGCGGTAGTCGCTGCCGACCTTGTCGATCTCGTCGAGCAGGACGACGGGGTTCATCGAGCCGGCCTCGCGGATGGCGCGCACGATCCGGCCGGGCAGCGCGCCGACGTAGGTGCGTCGGTGGCCACGGATCTCGGCCTCGTCACGGACGCCGCCGAGCGACACCCGGACGAAGTTCCGGCCCAGCGCCCTGGCGACGGATTCACCGAGGCTGGTCTTGCCGACGCCGGGTGGGCCGACCAGCACGAGCACGGCGCCGGACCCGCGGCCGCCGACCACCTGTAGCCCGCGTTGCGCGCGGCGGGCCCGGACGGCGAGGTGCTCGATCATCCGGTCCTTGACGTCGCCCAGCCCGTAGTGGTCCGCATCGAGCACGGCCCGGGCCGCCACGACGTCGAGGTTGTCCGGGGTGCGGACGTTCCAGGGCAGCTCTAGGACGGTGTCCAGCCAGGTGCGGATCCAGCCGCCCTCGGGGCTCTGCTCGCTGGTCGCCTCGAGCCGGTCGATCTCGCGGAAGACGGCCTCGCGGACCTTCTCCGGCAGGTCCGCGGCCTCGGCGCGGGCCCGGTGGTCCGAGCCGCCCTCGCCATCCGCGCCCAGCTCCTTGCGGATCGCGGCCAGCTGCTGGCGCAGCAGGAACTCCCGCTGGGACTTCTCCATCCCCTCGCGGACGTCGTTCTGGATCTTCTCCGAGACCTGCATGTCGGCGATCTGCGCGCGCACCCACTCGACCAGCCGTTCCAGCCGGGCGTCGACGTCCGCGGTCTCGAGCAGCTCGAGCTTCTGCCGGGCGTCGAGGTAGGGGGCGTAGCCGGCCAGATCGGCCAGCGCGCTGGGGTTGGTCATGCGCTGGACGGAGTCGATGGTCTGCCAGTTGCCGCGGCTCTGCAGCACTGAGATGACGAGCTTCTTGTACTCGGCGGCCAGCTCGGGGGTCCGGTCGGTCGTGGGGCTGTCATCCACGGTCGTGGCCTCGACCCAGAGCGCGGCGCCGGCACCGGGGATCCCGGTGCCGATGCGGACGCGCCCGGTGGCCCGGACGATCGCGACAGGCTCCCCGGACGGGAGCCGGCCGACCTGTTGCAGCGTCGCGAGGACGCCGAAGGCGCTGTAGACGCCGTCGAGACGGGGAACGGCCAGCAGCCGCGACCCGGCGGATGCCTGCGCCGCGTCCACCGCGGCCTGGGTGTCGCCGTCGAGCGTGACGGGCACGACCATGCCGGGCAGCAGGACGTCGTCGACGAGCGGGAGGACGGGAAGACGAAGGACTTCGGTCACGCTGATCACTTCCTAGGTTGAGCGCATTCCACTCAACTTCCGAAGACGGTCATTGCTTCCCCTCAGGTCGCGGGCAGGCTCCCAGGCCCGTGAGGAGGGCGCCGATTCATGCGCCCGCTGTCTGCCACCCGCCGGCCCGACGCCCGAACACCCACGCCCCGACGCGGACCCCGATGACCAGGAGGAGGGCCAGCGTCAGGGCCCACGTGGCACCGTCCCGGGACCCCGAGCGCAGCGCCCGCGAAGCTCCGGCGAGCATCGCGGCAACGGCGAGACCGGCGTGGAAGCACCCGCCCGTTCCGCCGCCGCAGATCCGCAGAGAGAGGCCCGACCGCGCGAGCCGACGCCCATCCTCCGGTCTTCGCCGCTGTCAGCGAGCGCGCGCTTGCGAGACGTGGTGCTCGCCCCGCAGCGGGGGCGCATCGAGCGCACAGTGCAGTTCGCTCTCATACGGACGGGGTGGCACGGCGGTCCCCGTCGGATTCTTGATGGTCAGTGCTGCGAGCAGCCCGCCGGCCAGGCACAGCACGCCGGAGATGATGACCGCCTCCCGGAAACCGGAGAGCAGGACGTCCGGGTGCAGGTAGGCGTCCCCGGTGATGCCGGCGACGACGGGCAGGACGGCGACGGCGAGCAACCCGGCGATACGCGCGACGTCGTTGTTGACTGCCGAGGCGATTCCAGCGTGCTCCGCGGGCGCGGCGCTCATCGCCGTCGACGTCAACGGCGCAACGTTGATCGCGAGCCCAAGGCCGAACACCACGACGGCGGGCAGCACCTGCGTCAGGTAGTCCCCTCCGGCGTCTATGCGGACCAGCAGGAACAGCCCCGCGCCGATGACCAACGGCCCCACGGACATCTGCAGCCGAGGTCCGATCCGGGCGGCCAGCGCGCCCGATCGGGCCGACAGGGCGAGCATGATCACCGTCAGTGGAAGCAGTGCCAGTCCCGACTGCAGCGGGGTGTACCCGGCCGCGACCTGCAGGACGACGGGCAACAGGAACAGCGCCCCACCCAGGGCGGCGTACACGACGAACGTGACTCCATTGGCCGACGAGAACTGCACCGACCGGAAGATCGGCAGCGGCAGCATGGGGTTGGTCGCCCGCCGCTCCAGCAGCACGAAGGCGACGGCGCAGGCCACGCCGCCGATCAGCGCGAGCAGCACCACCGCCGAGCCCCACCCCTGAACCGGGCCCTCGGTCAGGCCGTAGGTGATGCCGACCAGGACCAGCGTGATGACCACGGCGCCGCGCACGTCGAGCGGCCCACCGTCGTCCGGGGCCCGGGACTCCGGCACGTGCCGGTTGGAGATCAGCACCACTGCGACCGCGACCGGCAGGTTGATGAGGAACACCAGCCGCCAGGAGGCCGCACTGATCAGCCAGCCACCCAGGAACGGCCCGATGGCACCGGCGACGCCGCCGAACCCGGACCAGGCCCCAATGGCGCGCGACCGGTCATCGGGCACGAACGAGGCCTGGAGGATGGCCAGGCTGCCCGGGGTCAGCAGGGCGGCACCGACACCTTGGAGTGCCCGCGCCATGACCAGCAACAACGCGCTGGGCGCGAGACCGCACAGCACCGAGGCGGCAGCGAACCAGATCACCCCGATGACGAAGACCCGCCGCCGACCGTAGCGATCCCCCAGCGTCCCGCCGAGCAGCAACAGCCCGGCCAGCGTCAGCGTGTAGGCGTTCGAGACCCACTGCAACGCGTCGACTCCGGCGGAGAACTCCCGGCCGATCGCGGGCAGCGCGATACCCACGACCGTGACGTCGAGAAAGGCGATGCCGGAGCCGAGCACGGCCGCCGCCAGGACCCACCGTGCCCTGGCGGTACCGAAGTGCAGGCCAGGAAGGGCATCCGCCCGGTCGGACGGGAACGCCTCCCCTCCCCCGTCGACCGGCCGCGGGAGGCTCATGCCGACGGAAGCGGTCCGCCGTCGGACCGGTGCAGTTCCATCGGGCCCCCGGGGCTCGGAGCGGCGGTCATGACGGGCCTTTCGATGCAAGGAGCCGCGATCCGCGGGTCAACCTGCTCCGCCCACGTGGCGACCGAAAGGGACTGGTCCACTGTCAGTCCTCCGGGGCGCTCTGGTGGCGAATCCCGCGCGGCGGCCGCAGGGGCGGCGGGGCGCCGTCCATGCTGCCTGTCAGGACCTCGTCCCATCCCGCCAGCGCGCTGGCATGGTGGAACACCGATCGAGCGAACAGGTGCGCGTCGCCGTGGGGATCGGCTGCAAGGCGCACGTCGTCCCAGTCCAGGAGGAACTCGCCCAACTCGGGGTCGAAGCGGGCCGCGGGCGGTGAGAGCACCGCGGAGAACAGCCCCTCCGGCGCCGGGAACGCGAACCCGTAGAAAGCCGCCCGCGGGTACCGGGCATCGCCGGGCCACCACCCGACGACGATCTGCTCGGCATCGGCCGAGTTGCGGGCGATGAAGGCGTCGGAGAGCGGTTCGACCGGCCGGCCGGAGAACAGGTTCACCGCGAGATCGAACGTCCCCCACCAGGCGGTGACCGGCGTCGCCCGACCCCGGAACGGTGCTCGAAAGTCAGTGAGCACATTGGCCGCGTGGGTGGCCGCGACGAAATAGCTGCCCACCTGTTCGGTGTCGTACGTGGCGTGCACGTCGTCCCGATCGAGCGGCACGCTCCACAGCGTCTCCTGCGGCAGGGTGTTGATGAACACCGGGCCGGCAAGGCGGGCGACCCCCGCCAGCACGTCCCGCGTGACGTCCCCGACTGCGCGGTTCGGCGTGAGCGGAATCTGCTCGGTCGGACCGCTCGTGTGCTCCACCACCACCTCGTGCGCCCGCAGGTCGAGTGCCACGACCAGCGCCCCGGAGCCGTCCGGTGCCGGCAGGGCGGCCGTCTCCCACCCCCGCGCGGTCAGCCGCAACGCAGCGTGGTGCAGCTGCGGCTCGGGCGGAGCCAGTGCGACAGCAAGCTTGCCGAGCACCTGCGTGTGCGCGTGCAGCGTGTCGCAGGTCGCCGCCCACCGGTCGTAGGACACCGCGGGCCATCTCGTGATCGTCGTCGTGACCATCGACTTCCACCCTCCCTCGGCTCGGGGACCTGCTTCAGTCGAGCTGCTCGAGGGTCTGCACGTGTTCATCGCGCACCCGCAGGATCGCCTCGTCGCCGCGGAAGAGAACGGTCCAGCCGTCCTCACGCACCACATCGACGTCCTCGAAGGTCTCGCGGACCACCTGCTCGTCGTCGCCGTAGACCATCCGATAGCGAGCCATTGCTGCCTCCCGGTTGCTCAGCCACTCGTGGAGCCGGCCGGCTCCACCACCTCTCAGCTGTAGGCCGCACCCGGCGCCGGACACGGATCGCGCGGAGCGACCGGTCACGATGAGCGCCTGCTCCCGGGTGGACATGGGTCGACCGGCAGAAGCCGACGGACCTCGACCAGTTCCAGCCCGAGCGCCTCGATCTCGGCCAGGACGCCGTAGAGCGCGGATCGGTCCAGCATCCCCGTGAGCAGCGTGTATGCGCCTCGCCGCTCCGCGGCCAGCGCCGGGAACGCAGCGAGGACCGTCGCGCCGAGATGGCCGTCGATCTCGATCTCGAACAACGCCGGCGCCGGCCCCATGGGGCGATGATCGGCTGCCGGCCGGCGAGTGCTCATCACCAGGATCCGGTGATGTCGGGCTCATCGCGCTCGGCCCGCCCCGAGCAACCGGAGCCGGCGAGCTCGTTGCACCGCCGCCGAGCGGTTCGGCGCCTGCAGCTTCGCGTAGATGTTGCGGATGTGCGTGTTGACCGTGTTCACCGAGACGGAGAGCTCGCCGGCGATCTCAGGCCGGGACAGGTTCGTCGGCAGGTAACGCAGCACCCTGAGCTCGGTCGGACTGAGCTCCTCCGCCGGGCGGACGGGGGCGTCCCGGGCCGGCACGGACGAGCCGCGCAGCACGTCGAGGATGTCGCCGAGCAGCGCGGTGTGCGCCGTCTCATGCCGGGGCAGGTCCTCGAGCAGCTGCCGGGCACCGGTCATCGCGAACGGCAGGACCACGCTGTCGGGTTCTGCCAGCGAGAGCGCCGATTCCACCGCGCGGTTCGCGGCGCGCCGGTCCCCGAGCTCGCGATGTGCGCGGGCGCCCAGGAGGTGGGCCTCGACGACCGCCAGGTAGCCGATGACCGGCGCCGTGCCGTCGAGGACGTCGGTCAGGACGGCGAGGGCCGCGGCCGGCTCGCCGTCCGCGAGGAAGACCGC
>JAOPWM010000158.1 GCA_025965695.1 Blastococcus sp. | reverse complement strand
GACCCATGCCAGCGCGGCGGGCTCGCCGTTGGAGGTGCCGGCGGATCTGGTGCGTCTGTCGGTGGGCATCGAGGACGTCGACGACCTGCTCGCCGACCTCGAGCAGGCCCTCGCCTAGGTGCACTGGGCGGACGTTGCCCGTCCCCGTCTGGCATTCGCCGCGCCGCGCTGCACCCGCGTCGTGGGTGTCGGTTGGTGTTCGATGCGCGCAGCGTGCGGGCAGGCGTTCGGGACAGCCCGGACGATCGTGCGTCCAACAGCGGCGTAGCAGCGCGGCACCCAGGTCGGAGGCCGTGGCCGAGGTCACCTCTCCCCGGTTTTCACCGAAGACCGGAGGCCTGCCGTGGCCGGCAGCCAGACCCCACCACCTGCGAACGCCGCCGAGGCGCTGGAGCGCCTGGGCACGCTGTCCCTGCGCGAGTTGTCGATGCAGAGCCTGTTGCAGGCGGTCGCCGACCTGGCCAAGACGGTGATGCCCGGCAACACAGAGGCGTCGGTGACGCTGGTCAGGGACAACGCGAGCACGGTCGCCTCCACCGGACAACTCACCGTCGACCTCGACGAGACGCAGTACGAGCGCGATCACGGGCCGTGCCTGCAGGCCGCCCGTACCGCCGAGCTCACCGAGATCGCCGACACCCGCACCGACCGCCGCTGGCCGGACTACTCCCGGCGCGCGGCTGAGCGCGGCAACCTCAGTTCACTCTCGGTGCCCCTGGTCATCGACGAGGACGAACGGGTCGCGGGAGCGCTGAACCTGTACGCGCGCCTGCCGAACGCGTTCGACGAGGACAGCAGGTCCGCGGCGATGGCGTTCGGCCCCTATGCCGCCGTGGCGACCGGAAACATGTACGCCTACCAGAACGCCCGGAACATGGCCGACAACCTGCAAGCCGCCCTGGAGTCCCGCGCGGTCATCGACCAGGCCAAAGGCATTCTGATCGAGCGCCACAAGCTGACCCCGGATCAGGCGTTCCAACTGCTGGCTCGGGCGTCGATGAATGCCAACCGGAAACTGCGGGACGTCGCCGACGACCACCGCGCAACAACGGCAGGCGACCCGGGAACGGCCAGGCGCGAGGTCGCCCGGCACAGGGCCCCTCAGAACAACTCTGATCAGCCGCAATCCCCTCCGCGGGGGGTTATTGCGGTCAGGCCCCGCCGCTCCAAACCCACGGGCGGCGGGGCCGTCCTCCTCACTCCCCCGGCTCGCGGTGAGGCCTGCCGTGAAGTGCTCCATCACGGGGAACGGCTCGTAGCAGCGGTGCAGGAGCGCGCGCCACTGCTGGTACGCAGTGGAGCCGCGGAAGCCGACCGTGTGGTCCTCCAGCCGGTCCCACTCCACGAGCAGCAGGTACGCGGCCGGCCGGTCCAGGCAGCGCGAGAGGGTCAGGCCCCGAAAGCCGGGCATCGCCGAGATGATGTCCTTCGCCTCGAAGGCGCGCTCGAAGTCGACCTCTTCGCCCGGCTTCACCGGCAGCATCGCCTGCTCGAGGATCACGCGGCGAGGCTACGACCGCCGGGAAGCAGATCCACGGCATCGCGGTTGTGGCCAGCAACGGGGCCGACGGAGGAGAATCACAGCGTGAGCACGACCGAGAGCACCGGCGACCTCAGCGCGCTCGAGCAGAGGCGGGCCCGCATCCGCGAGGCCTATCTGCGACCGGCCGGTCAGCGCCCGGCCTCGACCGCGCGCGGCCTGCACCACACCGCGCTGATCAGCAGCGACGTCGAGACGACGGTGCGCTTCTACCAGGACGTGCTGGGCTTCCCGCTCACCGAGCTCATCGAGAACCGCGACTACCCGGGGTCCTCGCACTTCTTCTTCGACATCGGCAACGGCAACCTGCTGGCGTTCTTCGACTTCCCCGGTCTCGACGTCGGGCCCTACGCCGAGGTACGGGGCGGTCTGCACCACATGGCGATCAGCGTCGCACCCGAGCGCTGGTCGGCACTGGTCGAGCGGCTCACCCAGGCCGGGGTCGAGCACGAGGTGCACAGCGGCGTCTCGGTCTACTTCCGCGACCCCGACGGGGCCCGCATCGAACTGATCGCCGACCCGCTCGGCCAGATGTACGGCCAGCACGTCCTCTGACCTGACCGCATGCTCGACGTGACCCAGCCGCCCCGCCCCGGCCCGGCCCAGCGGGTGAGCGTCCCGACCCTGTCGCCGTCCTCGAAGCTGTACTTCGGGACCGAGGCCGGGGGGTCCGCACTCCTGCTCCTGGCCACGGTCCTCGCCCTCGCCTGGGCGAACTCGCCCTGGTCGGGGAGCTACACCTCGTTCTGGTCCACGCACGCCTCGATCGGCGTCGGCGACCTCGCGCTCTCTCTCGACCTCCGGCACTGGGTCAACGACGCCGCCATGGCGCTGTTCTTCCTGGTGGTCGGTCTCGAGATCACTCGTGAGGTCACCGTGGGCGAGCTCCGCGATCGCCGGAACGTGGCCGCGCCCGTCCTGGGGGCCCTCGGGGGGCTGACGGTCCCGGCCGCCATCTACCTGGCCGTGAACCACTCGGGGCCTGCGAGCGCCGGCTGGGGCATCGTCATGTCCACCGACACCGCGTTCGTCCTCGGCATCCTGGCGTTGTTCGGACCGCGCTGCCCCGACCGGCTGCGACTCTTCCTGCTGACCCTGGCGATCGTCGACGACATCGGCGCCATCACGGTGATGGCGCTCTTCTACACCGGCGGCATGAACGCGACCGCGCTCGTGGTCGCCGCCGTCCTCGTCGCCGTGCTCGTGGGCCTGCGGTGGGCGGGTGTCTGGCGGCTGACGCCGTACGTGCTCGTCGGCGTCGCGCTGTGGGTGGCGGTACAGGCCTCGGGGGTCCATCCCACCCTGGCCGGCGTCCTGGTCGGGCTGCTGCTGCCCGCGCGCCCGCCGGACCCCGAGGTCGTGGAGCGCACCCGTGAGTACGGGCAAGCCCTCCGCGAGGCCCCCGACGCGGAGCGGGCACGGCTGGCGGCCCTCGCCGTCGCGGCGACGGTGCCCGCCGGCGCCCGGCTGCTGCAGTCCCTGCACCGGTGGACCGCCTACGGCGTCGTCCCGGTCTTCGGCCTCGCGAACGCCGGGGTGCCGCTGGACGCGGAGACCCTGCGGACGGCGGCGACCTCGCCGGTGACCCTCGGTGTCGCGGGCGCGCTGGTCGCGGGCAACGCCATCGGCATCACCTCGGGCACCGCGGTGGCCCTGCGCACCGGGCTGGGGGTGCTGCCAGGCGGCGTCCGGTGGTCGCACCTGATGGCCGGAGCGACGCTGGCCGGGATCGGCTTCACGATCGCACTCTTCATCACCGCCCTGGCCTTCTCCGACGAACAGCTGCGCGAGCAGGCGACGATCGGGATCCTGGCCGGATCAGTCACCGCCGCGGTCGCCGGGGTGGTCCTGCTCCGCGTTCTCGGCGAGCGGTTCTCGCTGTGCTCGCCGGAGACCGAGGGACCACCGTCGCTGCCGCCGCGGCCCTGGGTCCAGCCGTCCGTCCACGTGTGACCCGTCCGGCTCCGACCGAGCACTCCCGATCGCCCGGCGCAGAGCATTCGCCTCCACCCGGCCCGACCACAGCCGGCCGTCGATGAAGACGGTGGGCGTGCCGCCGACGCCGACTGCGAGCCCGGCGGCGAAGTCGGCCTCGACCTTGTCCCCGAAGACCTGCGCCGGCTCCCCCACCACCCGGCTGCCGTCGAGCCCCAGCTCCTCGGCGTAGGCGCGCAGCGCCGCGTCGTCGAGCCGGTTCTGCCGCGCGAACAGCAGCTCGTGCATCTCCCAGAAGGCGCCCTGGGCGCCCGCCGCCTCCGCGGCCAGGGCCGCGGTCAGCGCATAGGGGTGCCGGTCGGCGATCGGGAAGTTGCGGAACACCAGCCGGACCTGGTCGTCGGAGTCCTCCACCACGTGCCGGAGCACGGGCGCAGCGGCCGCGCAGTAGGGGCACTCGTAGTCCCCGTACTCGAGCAGGGTGACCGCCGCGTCCTGGTTGCCCAGGACGTGGTCGGCGACGTGCGGGTACGTCACCGGCCCGGGGCTGCCACGAGGTCGGCGTACTCCGGATGCCGCTCGATCCAGCCGCGCACGAACGAGCACTGCGGCACCACGGAGCCGCCGCGGCCGCGCACGTCGTCCAGCGCGGCCCGCACCAGCGTGCTGCCCAGGCCGTCCCGGCCCGTGTCGGGATCGACCTCGGTATGGGTGAAGACGGTCGTGTCGCCGCGACGCTCGTAGGCGGCGAAACCGAGCGCGCGCTCGCCGTCCCGGATCTCGTAGCGGCTCTTCTCCGGCACGTCCTGGACTGTGGTCTCCATGCGGACGGCAACCTCTCGGGTTCGGCAGCTGTTCCGGGGTCAGTCGGCCAGTGCGAGCGCCCGGGTCGGGCACGCCTGCACGGCGTCCCGGACGTCGGGCAGCTCGTCCTCGGCCGGTTCGGGGCGCAGGACGGCGAGGACGCCGTCGTCGTCCACCTCGAATACCGCCGGCGCGAGCGCCTCACACGTCCCCGAGCCCACGCAGCGGTCTCGGTCGACCTCGATGCGGCTCACCGGGCGCCTGTCAGCCGGGCCGGCAGCCGCTTGATGCCGTTGACGAACGAGGACCGGAGCCGGTCGGGTTCCCCGGTCACCTCCAGGTCGGGCAGCCGGTCGAGCAGCGCCTGGAACGTCACCGCGATCTCCCGCCGGGCCAGGTGGGCGCCGAGGCAGAAGTGCGGACCGTGCCCGCCGAAGCCGACGTGCGGATTGGGATCGCGCGCGAGGTCGAACACGTGCGGATCGGCGAATACGGCGGGGTCACGGTTGGCGGCGGCGTAGAAGAGCAGGAACTTGTCTCCGGCCCGGAACCGGAAGCCGTTCAGCTCGCCGTCCTGGGTGGCGGTGCGCCTCATCCAGGTGATCGGGCTGGTCCAGCGGACGATCTCCTCGACCGCGGTGCGGGTCAGCGACGGGTCGGACATCCAGCGGGCGCACTGCTCCGGGTGCTCCGACAGGGCCAGGACGCCCTGGGAGATGGCGTTGCGCGTGGTCTCGTTGCCAGCGACCAACAGCAGGATGAAGAATGAGGCGATCTCGGCGTGCGACAACCGCTCGCCGTCGACCTCGGTCATCGCCAGCGCAGTGGTCAGGTCGTCCGTCGGGCGCTCCAGGCGTTCGGCCGCCAGCCGCTCCATCACGCCGGCCAGAGCCATACCCGCCTCGAGGAACGCGGTGAGCGGGTCGTCCTGGTTCTCGATCAGCTCCGGATCGCCGCCGGACAGCACGATGTTGGACGTGGCCAGGATCAGGGCGCGGTCCTCGTCGGGGACGCCCATCAGGTCGCAGATGACCCGCAGCGGGATGGGCGCGGCGATGTCGGCGACGACGTCGATGCTGCCGTCGCCGGCCTCCGCCTTCCGGCGGGCGGCGTCCAGGACGTCCTCGGTGATCTGATGCACCGAGCCGACGAGCTGCTCGAGCATCCGCGGGGTGAAGACCTTCGAGACGATGCGGCGGATCTTGGCGTGCCGCGGGTCGTCCATGCTGATCAGCGAGCCGTAGAACTCGTTGAGGTCGGCCGGGATGTCGGTGATGGACACCGCGCCCTCGCCGGAGCAGAACACGGCCGGCTGGGAGCTGATCGCGTCCAGGTCGGCGTACCGGGTGACGGCGTAGTAGCCCGGCCCCGACTCCAGCATCGGTACCTCCGGCTCGGCGAAGAACGCGAACGGGCTCTCCCGGCGGAGCACATCGAAGACGGCGTGCCGCTCGGCCGGAGGGCACACCCAGAAGTCGCGATCGGACAGGTCGATGCCGCCCGGGTCGATCTGCGGGCCTGCGGCGGCGTCCACGGACACGGGGCCCTCCTCAGCGAAACAGTCAACGGTGACCGTGACGCTAGAGACTCGGCGCGGTGATGCACAACACACGCCGCCGGGCAGTACCGGGCCCGACGAGCTGGGGACATGAGAAGGGCCCGGTCACCGTCGTGACCGGGCCCTTCGTCGTAGCGGGGGCAGGATTCGAACCTGCGACCTCTGGGTTATGAGCCCAGCGAGCTACCGAGCTGCTCCACCCCGCGTCGGTAGAACCCAGGCTACACGCCCTACGGCCCGACCTTCGACGACACCCGTGACAGCCCCGTCACACCGGTCCCAGAGCCGCGCGCGCCTTACTCGGCGTGCTTGTACCGCCGCTTACAGTCCGGCACGTGGCGTGGGACGAGGCGACGAGCATGTTCGCCGGACAGCCACAGCCCGTGGAGATCCACCACCGGGGCATCTGGTACTCCGGCGAGCTGATCGGCTGGCGTCACGAGAGCAACGGCCGGGTCGCTGCCCGGGTGCGCTGCCGGGTGGACGGCCTCCGGCACTCCACGTGGAAGGATCTCGCCGACCTCCGCCTGCCCGACCCCAAGCGGCCGCCGCACAAGGAGCCGTTCCCGGCCGTCGTCCGGCGACCGACTGTCTCCACGGCTACCGATGAGCAGGACGACGCGACGCGGCCGCACATCCTCGCGGGGATGCGCACCCGGCCGGCAAAGCCCACCCACGCCGTCACGCCACCGGTCGCGCCGTTCCCTGCTCCATCCCCTGTGCCGCCACCTCACAGCGATGAGCGGACGGCACCGTCACACCGACGCGAGTCCGTGACCGCACGGAGCGGCAACGACGAACCGCACTGGAGCAAGGCCTACCTGAGCGTCGTCTGACCCGGTACGCACACCCCTTCGAGGAGCCGACGAGGCTCTTGGTAGCGACCACAGCTCCAGCCGCGGAGCGCCCGGGTCCACCGCCGCCGGCCGGGTCGGGTTCCGGTCGGCCACCGAGGTCCAGCACGGTCACGTACTGCGGGCCGGTCGGACAGGCGAGCGTGACCGCCGATGCCGAGGCTCCCGACCCGATGACGAGGTGGGATGCCGACCCCGTCACGACGGGTCGAGACCCACGGTCAGTGACACCGGCAGCCGGCCGGTGCGTAGGTCGAGCCGGCCGCGGAGGTGGCCGGCGGCCGCGGCGGCCAGCCCGGCGATGATGGCGGCGGCCTGCCGGAGGGCGTCGACGTCCCCGCGGAGCCCCCGCAAGACCTTCCGGGTCACCGCGGCGGCCATGCTCCCCGCGAACTCCAGTTCGGCGCGGATGTTGCCGGCTTCACCCATGTCCGAGAAGGCACGGACCTTGCCCCGGTTGATCGTGTAGCAGCGCCGCCAGAAGTAGTCCCAGGTGAGCCGTTCCGGGTGGACGAAGTGGTAGATCCGCGCCTTGGGCTCGTAGACCACCGCGTCCCCGCCGTGAGCGGCGGCGATCCGGTGGGAGAGGTCCATGTCGTCGTGTTTGTCGGAGTGGAAGCCGCCCACCGCGCGCAGAGCGTCGGCGCGGACCGACATGCTCGCGCCGATCAGGTGCCGCACGGGCCGGCGCACCTCGGGCAGCCCGGCGTAGTGACAGCCGAAGACCCAGTCGAACTCGTACGGGAACCAGCCGGGACGCGGGACCTGGTGGTTGGGCAGGGGCGCCCCGCCGACCGCCACCGCACCGGTCTCCCGGTACACCCCGAGCAACTCCTCCAGCCAGGTCGGGTCAGCCTCGGCGTCGTCGTCCAGGAAGGCGATGACGTCGGATCGAACCTGCTCCACGGCGGTGTTGCGGGCCGAGCCGAGCCGCCCGGCGAACCGGTTGCGGAGCACGTGCACCGCGACACCGCCGGCCGGCGCCGAAACACCCCACTGTTCGACGCAACGTTCGTAGAGCGCCTCGTTGTGATCGACGCAGAGCAGGATCGCGCGTGGTGCCACCGACTGCGCCTGGACCGAGGCGACGGACCTGCACAGCAGATCCCACCGTTCGTCGGTGTACGTGCAGATCACCACGTCGACCGACGGCGTGGGGGGCATGTTCTGGCGGTCCATGCAGTGCCTCTCGCTCCGCTGTACCGGTGCTCGACCCATCGGACCGGGATGGCAACCTAGCAGCGGCACGGGGCGCGCGGGTGGTTCCCCGACGCACGCCCCGATCAACCCTCAGGATGGGCTCGACCGACGGCGTGGGCTCGCCACGGTGGCTGTGGGGGTTTGGCTCAGCGCGCTCTCGCGGCCCGAGCATGGCCCGCGGCACGGGTCCACGGATCACCGGTGTGCAGGCGTGGCGTCTCGTCGCGAGGGCAGGTCGAGGGCATCCGGCGACAGCGGATCGATGAGGCGGGCTGCGGGCAGGGTCTCCGTGGCCAGGCGCGGGGCGGCATCCAGCCCGGCTCGGAGCAGCTGACGGTAGGCCTTCCGGTCGAGCAGCTCGGCCCCCAAGGCGCTGGTATGTCGAGTGGGGAACTGGCAGTCGACCCCCACTCCTCCGGCGGCGCGGACCCGACTCGCAAGGTCGACCAGGGCCACCTTCGAGGCGTGGTCCTCGGTGTGGAACAACGATTCGGCGCTGAACATCCCGCCCGCCTGAAGCCCGAACGTCCCACCGATCAGGTGGCCGTCGGGGCTCCACACCTCGAGGCTGTACGCACGGCCCCGCCGGTGCAGCTCGACGTAGATGTCCTGGAGCCCGGGACTGATCCAGACGATGGTCCGGTCCGCGCAGCGCCGGACGACCTCGTCGAACGCCTGGTTGACACTGGTCACCCAGCCTTTGCGCCGCAGCCGGCGGCGCAGTGTCTCACCGAGGTGCACGGTCTCTGCCCGCACGACCGCCCGCTCGATGGGCGAGTACCACGGCACGAGACTGGAGCCTTGCGGGTACGGGAACCGCCCTGCGGCAGCCCCCCGGAGCATCCCGTCCGCGGTGACCCGCGCGGACACCCGGACCAGGCCACCCGTCCGGACCGACCGGACCATCTCCGCCGCGCGCCTGATGGGAGCGGAACTCGGCATACGGCAACCCTTCTGACGTCCGGCCGCCAGAACATAGTGTTCCGAACGACGCGAGTCGAGACGTGCGCGCCCGATGCCCGAGCGGTGCGCGGCCCCCGTCTGCGCGGTGCGAAGCAGCCTCCGGCAGTTGCGCCTCCGGTGAGCCTGGTATCAGAGGCGAACCCCGAAGCCACCGATGTCGCTACCGGCCCCGGCGGCCCTGGAAGTGCGCCGCGATCGGGCGCATAGTCGTTGTCCCCTGCGGTCACGTCCCGTCGACGATCGGCACCGCCACTTCGGACAATCCGGGAGAGCCCGATGCTCGAGTTCCTGACCGTCGCCGCCGCCCTGGCCCTGCTCGTCATCGGACTGCTCGTCACGGCAACCTGGCTGACGCTGCGCCGAGTCCGACGCAGCCGGCTCGTGGCGAGCGCGGCACACCTGCTCGCCGACGGCATGCTCGCCCTCCCCGCCTTGCGCCCCGGTCGGACGCCGAACCGCGCGGCGGCCCTGTACGCCGTCCGTATCTCCCGCGGCCACCGACTGCTGCGGCAGCGGGTTACCGAGGCCCGGGCAGCCGGGGCCCACCTCGGCGACGTTCCCGCGGTGCTGCCCCGGCTGGAGGCCGAGGGACGCGTGATCCGCGCGGAACTGGGCCGACTCGTCGGCTCGACGACGGCGGGGTACGACCTCTCCGCCCGCGCCGTCCGCCATCTGCGCACGCTCTCGGACCTGACCGGGGCCGTCACCGAAGCCGTGTCGGTGCCTCAGGCGGACGAGAGCCTGGCCCGGGAAGCCGAGGAGGCGGCCCTCGGCCTGCGGTTGCACGCCGCCGCCTACACCGAGCTGATGGCGCTGGGCACCGCACGTGACGGGGACGGGATCCACGTCCAGCCGCGTGCCAACGCATCGTAGGAGCGCTCCGGGCTGACGCTCGGGGAACAACGGTACGGAGGGGCGAGCCCCGCTTGGGTCGAGGGCCGCCACATCTGCCTGACCGGGGCCCCGGCGTCCGGCTCGGTGGCGTCGGCGTGGCTGCCCTGGTCGGTGGATGGCGACGCTGACGAGCACTGTTGCCGAGCGGCTGCGACTCCGGACAGCGATCGACGTCGGTAGCCCGACCTCAGCCGAATGCCCTGACAGCACAGAACCCCGGCCCTCGGATGAGGAACGGGGTTCTGCTGGTTGTAGCGGGGGCAGTGTCCTGGCTCAGGACATACCGGACGGATGTCTCACGACATGCCGGACTGATGTCGCAGGTCATGCCGGACGGTCGGCTGAGGCTCGACCATGTCGAAAGCCCGGCTGGTCATCACGGCAAT
>JAOPWM010000068.1 GCA_025965695.1 Blastococcus sp. | reverse complement strand
GACGTAGCTGCTCTGCGCGATGGCGATCCGGTCGTCGTGGATCAGCCGGCGCTCCAGGCGGGAGGCGTCGCCCTCGCTGAGCAGCTCGGCGAGCAGCACGGTGCCCAGGTAGCGGTCGAAGTCGCCGACCGGGTCGGGCACCCGCCAGCCGAGGGCGACGGCGGGCGCCGGCGCGAGCGCGTCCTCGACGACCGTGGACCGGATCACCGTGGGCATCGGCTCACCGGTCGGGGGGATCGGTGGCACCGGCCGGGCCGCGACGGGTCCGAACCAGCGCTGGACCAGCCGCTCGGTCTCGGCGACGTCGAGGTCGCCGCCGATGCAGAGGACCGCGTTGCCCGGCGCGTAGTAACGGGAGAAGAAGTCGGTGGCGTCGTCGACGGTGGAGGACTCGAGGTCGACGAAGGACCCGTAGCCGTCGTGGGTGTTGGCGAAGCTCTCGAAGGCGACCTGCGGCAGCTGCAGCCAGGGGAACGCGCCGTAGGGCCGGTTCAGGACGTTGACCCGGATCTCCTCCTTGACGACGTCGATCTGGTTGCGGAGGTTCTCCGCGGTGATCGACGGCGCGGCCATGCGGTCGGCCTCGAGGAACAGCGCCCGTTCCAGTGCCTCGGACGGGAGCGCCTCGTAGTAGTTCGTGTAGTCCTGGTGGGTCGAGCCGTTGAAAGTGCCGCCGGCGGCCTGGACCAGCCGGGCATGCTCCATCTTCGGGACGTTGGCCGACCCCTGGAACATCATGTGCTCGAAGAGGTGGGCGAACCCGGTCCGCCCCTCGGGTTCGTTGCGCATCCCGACGTCGTAGAAGACGCTCACCGCCACGACGGGCACGCTGCGGTCCGGGGCGAGGACGACGCGCAGGCCGTTGTCCAGCGTGAAGCGCTCCACCGGGTGCCGCAGGGTCAGGTCGGCCCCAGCTGTTGTCACGGCCCGACACTAAGACACCGTCGCACTCCGGGTGACACCGCGGCCAATGTCCGTCCCCCTGTCGCCATGAGCTCGACGGACGCGGCCCCCTCGGGACCTTCCGGGCCTCGCTCGTCGGTCGCAGAGGCCGTCACAACACGTCGACCGAGTCCAGCACGCGGTCGATGACGCCGTAGAGCTCGGCATGGGTGTTGGGGATCGAGATGTAGAGCAGCGCGGGCGCCGGGCGGCCGACGTCGATCAGCAGCAGCGCCGCACGTTCACCGCTGGCGTCGTAGCCGGGCACGTCCCAGGACAGCTGGAACTCATAGAGGTGGGCGGCGTGACCGTCGATGGTGCGCGCCTCGTCGCGCAGCACCTTCCGCTCGTTCGGGCCCGGGTAGTAGTGCAGGCGCACGCTGTCGGCGACCGTCGCCAGCGTCGACCGCAGGGTCGACGGGCCGGCCCAGCCGTAGCCGTCGGCCAGCGGTCCCGAGGAGCACTGGGAGATGAAGGTCTTCCCGTCAGGGGTGACCTCCTGGGTGGTGAAGTACTGCCCGGCGGTGTGGGTGGTCTCCTGCTGGTTCCAGAGCGCCCACTCGTACCAGCCGCCGCCGAGGAACGGGTAGGAGACGCCGGAGACGTCGTCGACGATCCGGACCGTGCCCGGGGCGAACGTGGGCCCGGCCGGGGGCAGCGCCTGCGACGACGGGACTGCCGGGGCCGCGACCGGCGACCCGCTCCCGGATCGGCCGAGGACGAGCGCCGCGCCCACCACTGCGAGGATCACGAGCAGCGAGATGCCGACGATCCACGGGGCGCGGTGCCCGGTGCCGGAGGGCACCGGCGCGGGCGGCGCGGGCGGTGCTGCGGCCCGGGTTGGGGGCGCCAGGACCGGCGAGGACTGGACGGCGACGCCCGGCCCGGCGGGGGTGGCGACGTCGGACCAGGTGGTGCCGCTCCACCACCGCACCATGCCGGGTGCGCCGTCGGGGTCGGGGTACCAACCGGGAGCCGGCTGCGCTGGTCCCGTCACGGCCCCACCCTAGGACCGGGCGCGTTCAGCGCGGCGGACGTGCCGAACCCGGGGCGGGTAGCGTCCCCGCCCCATGTCCGAATCCAGCGAAGAGACCGTTGTCCTGCGGCTGCGTGCGGCGGGTTGCGTGTTCGCCGAGGACGAGGCACGCCTGCTCCTGCAGGAGGCCGGGACTGCGGCCCAGCTGCACGCCCTCGTGGAACGGCGCGTGGCCGGCGAGCCGCTCGAGCACGTCCTGGGCTGGGCGGAGTTCAGCGGACTGCGGATCGCCGTCGCGGCCGGGGTCTTCGTCCCGCGCCACCGCACCGAGGTCCTGGTGGAGGAGGCGGTCGTCCTGGCCCGGCCGGGCGCCGTGGTCGTCGACCTCTGCTGCGGATCGGGCGCCCTCGGCGTGTCGGTCGCCACCGCTCTGGACGGCATCGAGCTGCACGCCGCGGACATCGACCCGGCCGCCGTCTCCTGTGCCCGGCGAAACGTCGCCCGGGTGGGCGGGCAGACGCATGAAGGCGACCTCTACGAGGCGTTGCCTCCGGCGCTGCGGGGCCGGGTGGACGTGCTGATGGCCAACGTGCCGTATGTACCCAGCGACGCGATCGCCCTGATGCCGCCGGAGGCGCGGCTGCACGAAGCGCGGGTTGCGCTCGACGGCGGCAGGGACGGCCTCGACGTCGCACGGCGGGTGATCGCGGCCGCTCCGCAATGGCTGGCCACGGGCGGGTCGCTGCTGTTCGAGACCAGCGAGGACCAGGCGCCCGCGGCCGTCGGGACCGTGACCGCGGCGGGCCTGCAGGCCCGGGTCGTGGCCGACGACGAACGAGGAGCGACCGTCGTCGTCGGCACGAGGAGCTAGCGCAGGCGCATCTGGCCGAGCTCACGCCACAGATGGGCCGCCGCCTCGGCGCCGCGGTGGAGCATCGGCATCAGGACCCGCTCGTTCGGCGAGTGGATGCGGTCGGTGGGCAGGCCGGCACCCAGGAACAGCAGCGGCGCGCCCAGGGCCTCCACGAGGTCTGCTTCGGGCCCACTGCCGCCCTCACGGGTGAACAGGACCGCGCCGGGCTCGGTGTCGAAGGCCTGTGCGATGGCGGCGAGGAGGGCGTCCATCGCCGGCGAGTCCAGGTCGCTGGAGCAGGGGGCGACGCCACCGGGCGGGGTGTGCACCTCGGCCTCGATGCCCGCCGGGAGGTTGGCCTCCACCCAGGCGCGCAGCTGCGGACCGACGTCCTCCGGTCGCTGCTCGGAGACCAGCCGGAAGGTGAGCTTGGCGTGCGCCTCCGCCGGGATGATCGTCTTGTGGCCCGGGCCGGTGTAGCCGCCCCACATGCCGTTGACCTCGGCGGTCGGCCGGGCGCCGACCCGCTCGAGGGTGCTGAAGCCCTCCTCGCCGGTGGCGACACGGGATGCGGCGGGGCCGGCGAGCCACTCCTGCTCGTCGAAGGGCACCCGGGCCATGAGCTCGCGCTCCCGGTCGGACAGCGGCCGGACCTTGTCGTAGAACCCGGGCAGGGTGACGCGCCCGTGCTCGTCGTGCAGAGCGGCGAGCAACTGCGCCATCGCGTGCAGCGGGTTGGGGACGGCGCCGCCGAAGGAGCCAGAGTGCAGATCGACGGCGGGCCCGCGGAGAGTGATCTCGGCGTCGGCGAGACCGCGCATGGCGACGACCGCACTGGGCACGTCGGGGGCGGCCATGCCCGTGTCGCTGACGACGACGACGTCGCACGCGAGCCGGTCGGCCCGCTCCCGGAGCAGCGCGGCGAAGTGCGGTGAGCCCGACTCCTCCTCGCCCTCGATGAGCAGCTTGACGGTCACCGCGGGGTTGTCCCGACCGGAGGCGGCCAGGTGGGCCCGCATGCCCAGCAGGTGGAAGGCGACGTTGCCCTTGTCGTCGATGGCGCCGCGCGCGTGCAACTCGGGCCCGTCGGGCCCCTCGACCACGGTCGGTTCGAACGGCGGGTGCTCCCACAGCTCCGGGGGGTCGACCGGCTGGACGTCGTGGTGCCCGTAGACGAGCGCGACCGGGGCGCCGGCGTCGGACGAGGGCCACTCGGCGAAGACCGCGGGGGCGCCGGGGGTCGGCCAGATCTCCACGGTGGGGAAGCCGGCGCGGCGGAGCGCCTCGGCCAGCCAGGCGGCGCTGTCGGCGACGTCAGGGGCGTGCGCGGGGTCCGCGGAGATCGACGGGATGCGCAGCCAGGCGTCGAGGGCGGCATGCAGGTCGTCGATGTGGGCGAGGACGAAGTCGCGTTCCGGACTGCTGGTCACGAGGGCCGACGGTAGCGACGGGAGCGGCCGTTCCGTCGCCCGGCTAGCGTCCGGGGCATGTCCGAGGAACTGCTGCATGTCGACGTCGGTGACCTGACCTTCGATGTGCGGGCCGACGGCCCCGGGGACGGCCGACCGGTGCTGCTGCTGCACGGCTTCCCCGAGACCTCGGCATCGTGGGCCGCGGTGACTCCGCTGCTCACCCAGGCCGGGCTGCGCACCTACGCCCCCGACCAGCTCGGCTACTCGCCCGGAGCCCGACCCGACGAGGTGGGCGCCTACTCCACGCCGAACCTCACCCAGGTGACCGCGGACCTGATGACCGCGTTGGGGATCCCGCGCGCCGATGTGGTGGGGCACGACTGGGGCGCCAACGTGGCGTGGGCGCTGGCGGCCTGGCACTCCGATCGCGTGCGGTCCCTGACCGCCATCTCGGTGCCGCATCCGGCGGCGTACACGGTGGCCTACCGGACGGACCCCGAGCAGAAGGAACGGTCGGCCTACATCCGGCTGTTCTGGCAGGAAGGCAAGGCCGAGGAGGTGCTGCTCGCCGACCACGCCCGCCGGCTGCGGCGGATGCTGTCCGGCGGTGAGGGCGACTCCGGGGTGCCGGCCGAGGCGATCGACGAGTACGTCGCCGTGCTGTCGGCGCCCGGAGCCCTGACCGCCGCCCTGAACTGGTACCGGGCGATGAGCTCGAGCGAGCGGGTGGACCCGGTCGGGGTGCCGACGACATACGTGTGGAGCGACGGTGACGTCGCGATCGGCCGGACCGCCGCCGAGGCGTGCGCCAACTACGTGACCGGCGACTACCGGTTCGTCGAGCTGCCCGGCATCACGCACTGGATCCCCGAGCAAGCCCCCGACCAGCTGGCAGCCGCGATCCTCGACCGGATCGCCTCCACCTGACCGCGTCGGCCGGACTGGGCGTCCGGCCGGGTCAGGGGCTGGGCCCGCGGATCTGGATCTCGCTGCCGTCGGGCCGGTGGGTGTGCCAGACCGCGGTGCCGGGATCGCGGGCGACGGTGAAGCCGCCTTCGTGGACGGCGGTGTGCTGGCGTTCGCACAGCAGTGCCCCGTTCTCACACGAGGTGGGGCCGCCGTGGACCCAGTGAATGACGTGGTGGACGTCGCACCAGGCGGGCGGGGCGGT
>JAOPWM010000113.1 GCA_025965695.1 Blastococcus sp. | reverse complement strand
CGGCACTGCTCCCCCTGGCCGCCCGAGCCGACATCGTCTTCGGTGGACGACACGAGCTCGCGCTGCTCCTCGAGGCCGCCCCCGACACCCCGACCGAGCACCTCCTCGCGCAGGTCGCCGCCCATGGACCCCGCGACGTCGTCGTCAGCCTCGGTGCCGAGGGCGCGGCCGGCCTCTGCGGCGGCGAGTTCGCCACCGTCGCGGCCCACCGCGTGACCACCGTGGACGTCGTCGGCGCCGGGGATGCGTTCGTCGCCGGATATCTCGCTGCGTGGCTCGACGGCCTCGATCAGCACGCCCGGCTCCGGTTGGGTACCACGCTCGGAGCCTTCGCCGTCGGCACCCGTGGCGACTGGGAGGGCCTGCCCCGCCGGGCCGACCTGGCGCTGCTCGAGCACCACGACGACGTCGTCAGATAGGCAGGGACCCGTCGAGGGCCGGGCCGCCACGGTCGCCGCCGCCCAGGAAATGGCCGACTATCTCATCTGACGGGACCCGCTCCGCATCGAGAAGGCACTGGAACATCCTGGCCAAGGGGGCTTCTACCGCGGTGGCCCCATCCGCTCCAGCGCCCTGGCGGGCATCGACCGGGCGCTGTGGGACATCGCGGGCACGTCGCTCGGCGTCCCCGTTTCCCGACTGTTCGGCGGCGCCGTCCGCGATCGCGTGCGGGTCTACGCGTGGATCGGCGGCGACGATCCGGCCCGCTGCGTCCCCTGGACACGCCGGCCGCGAGGTCCTGGGTCCCGACCATGACCTCGCCGTCGACTTCCACGGCCGCATGAGCCTCGTCATGGCCCGGCGCACGCTGCCGCTGCTCGAGCCCGCCGCGCCGCTGTTCCTCGAAGAACCGGTCGTGCCGGAGGTGAGCGAGCTCGTGGGGCAGCTGGCCGCCGCCCCCATCCCGATCGCTCTGGGCGAGCGGCTCTACAGCCGGTGGGACTTCCGTCGCGTCCTCCGCTCAGGGGTCGCGGTCATCCAGCCCGACGTGTCACACGCCGGCGGGATCGCCGAGATCCGCAAGATCGCCACGATGGCCGGGGCCTTCGACGTCGCCCTCGCAGCGAGCCTGCAGGTGGGCCTCACCAATCCCGATCTGCTCATCCAGGAACAGAGCCTCGGCATCCACTACAACGCCGAGTTCGCCGAGTGGTGACCGTCGCGGGTTCGTCGTCCTACCGGGGGTCGAGCGGGGGCAGGTGGACGCCGGAGCGCCCCGGCAGCAGGACCGACAGCTGGGGATAGGTGGCCGAGGCGTAGTCGACGACCTCGCCCGGTGACCCGGTGTTGCCGACCACCCCGTCGAAGTGGACGGGAATGAGGACGTCCGCGCCGCACGCCGCGGCCAGGTCGGCACTCTCGCGGGCGGTCAGGTTTCCCACCAGGCCACGCTCCTCGCGCAGCCAGTCCCGGCCGTTGATGGGCAGGAGGCAGGTGTCGACTTCCGCGGTGCGAAGCCGTTCCTGCAGCCCGCGCCACATGACGGTGTCGCCCCCGTGGAAGAGCACGCGTCCTCCGCAGCGAACGATGAACCCGACCGCCCGGTGAGCACCCGCCTCGTCCAGCCAGTTCGTGTACCGGCCGTACCCGTCGCCCGCGAACGCGTGCGCCGCGGGCACCGCCTCCAGGTCGAAGCCACAGACGTCGACCTGCTCCCCCACATCGATCGGGCGTAGCGCCGACGACGGATAACCGCAGGCCTCGGCCGCGGGCACACACCCCCTGGGCAGGAACACCGGGACGCCGGCTGCGGTCAGGGCGTGCACCAGACCCGGGTCCAGGTGATCGGGATGTTCGTGGGTGACGAGGACGGCGTCGACGAGATCGGCCAGTTCTTCCGATGCCAGACGCGCCGGGCGTTGCCGGACCACGGGCTCGGGATTGGCCGCGCTGCGGATCTCCAGCCAGTCCGACGTCCAGGGGTCGATCGCGATCCGACGTCCCCTCGAATCGACCACGAGCACCCCCGCATTGCCGAGCAGCCAGACAGTCACACCATCGGCCGGCCGGCCCCGTCGGACCGCATCTCCGACGCTCAACTCAGATCTCGGCACAACCGCCCCTCAAGGATCGGCCCGTCCGGCTGGGGCGCTCAGGCCTCCCCCATGACCAGGCCCTCGATCTGATGCTTCTGCACGATCGGGGTGAGCTCATCGACCACGGGGCAGCGCAGGTGCGCGCGCACCTGCTCCGGCAGGGTCTCCCAGTACCGCTTCGTGACCGCCATGTCATGGTGGTCCGCGTTGCCGGCGCCCGGCGCGTCGATGCCCAGCACCAGTACAGGTCGGGGCTTGCTGGAGTGGTTGATCGTGCCCCGATGGAGCGTGAGTGCGGAGCGCGCCGAGATGTCACCCATCTTCGGGTACTTGCGGACCGCCCGCTCCTCGTAGCGGCCGTAGATCTCCTTCGGCGGGAACATCTCGTGGTTCCAGTTCTCGTCCGGTGCGTCGAACTGGGTTCCCGGCGCGATCTCGAGGGGCCCCATGTCCTCCTCCGTGTCGACCGCGGTCAGGTTGAACGCCAGGGAGGTGTAACGGTGCCCGTCGAGCGTCTCCTGCGGCGCAGGGAAGTCGCGGTGCCAGGGCTGGTTCATCGCACCGGCGAAGGGGATGTCGAAGCCGATCTCGACGATCTCGTACTCGGGCCCGAGGACCGACTCACACACCGACGTCACCCAAGGGTGGGTGGCGAGGTCGAGGAAGCCGCTGAACTGCTCCGGGTGCAGTTCGACGTAGTACCGGTTGGGACCACGTCCCACCGCGCCGCCCTCCCGCTGGCGGGCGTCGGCGAAGGCCGCGTCGATGTCCGCGCGCATGCGCTGGGCCCACTCGCGCGTGAAGGCCCCCTTCTGCGCCGTGATCCCGTCCCGCCGCAGCGCCTCCAACTGCTCGCCGGTGACCTCGTCGAGGTTCGGGCGGGTGTCCGTGGTGGTCCCCATGGCTCTGCCTTCCTGAGTCGCCGTTGCCCGTCGGGGGCCCGCCAGCAGAGTGTTGCAACGTTGCAAAGCGCGCGCAAGCGCCGCCAGAATGGCGCTCGGGTCCGAGGCCTGGCCCAGCACAGTGCGGCGGGAAGGGCGGTGGGCGGCGTGCGCCTGAAGGATGTCGCCGCGGTGGCCGGTGTGTCCGTGCGCACCGTGTCGAACGTCGTGAACAGGTTTCCCCACGTCGCGCCCGACACCCGAGCCCGGGTCGAGAAGGCGCTCGAAGAACTGAACTACCGCCCCAACCTCGCCGCCAGGAACCTGCGCCGCGGCCGCTCGGGGCTCATCGGGCTGGTGGTGCCCGAGATCGACTCCCCCTACTTCAGCGAACTGGCCGCGCACCTGGTCCTGGCCGCCGAGGAACGGTCCTGGACCGTGCTCGTCGACCAGACCGGCGGCGAGCCCGCCCGCGAGCGCGCCTTCCTGGAGGGAGCGGCCGCTGCCTTCGTCGACGGCCTGGTGTTCAGCCCGTGGGGGCTGGGCGCAGCCGACCTGAGCCGCAGTGCGGAGGACATCCCGCTGGTGCTGCTCGGCGAGCGCACCGGCGAGGGCGTGGCCGACCACATCGCCATCGACAACGTCGCCGCGGCCGTTCAGGCGACCGAGCACCTCATCGCCCTGGGCCGCCGCCGGATCGCGGCCATCGGCGTGCAGTCGCACCTGACGAACGAGACCGCCCGGCTGCGCCTGGACGGCTACCGCGCCTCCCTGCGGGCGGCCGGGCACCCCCGGCGCGAGCCGTTCGAGGTCGAGGTCGCCGCGCTGCACCGCGGCGACGGGGCCGCGGCCATGCGGACCCTGCTGGCGCTCCCCGAACCGCCCGATGCGGTTTTCTGCTTCAACGACCAATTGGCGCTGGGGGCCATCCGCGCCGCGCGCGACGCCGGCCTCGACGTCCCCCGTGACCTCGCCGTCGTCGGATTCGACGACATCGAGGACGGGCGCTACTCCTGCCCGTCCCTCACCACCATCTCCCCCGACAAGTGGGCGATCGCCGTCCGTGCGCTGGAGTGCCTCGCCGAACGTCTCGACGGCGACCGGTCCAACTCCGCGCGGGACATCCTCGTCCCGCACCGCTTGGTCGTTCGAGAGAGCAGCGGCCACCCGTCCGGCACGTGACGGCCGACCTGCCGTTCGCCGCCGACCTTGGACGAGCGTGGGTCGTCATCACACCCAGATCACGGAAGTTCCCAACTCTGTGACCGTGCTCACAGTTGGCGCCATACTCATGCACCTGTTCAGGACCCAGCCCTGCGCGCTGGGACGCACCCAATGGAGGGTTCCGTGCACCTTAGGAAGATCGCGCCAGTCGCCGGCATAGCCCTGATGTCCGTGAGCCTGCTCGCCGGCTGCGGCGGTGGAGGTGGCGGTAGCAATGCCACGGCGAACGGTGGGTCCGGCGGCGCGTGTTCGCTCGTGGACGCGCCCGACCCGGGCAACTCCGAGGCCCCTTCCGGGGTGCCAACCGCCGACAAGGCACCCAAGCTGGCCGGGAAATCGAGCTACACGGTCGCCTTCAGCCAGAACGCGAGCAACAACCCCTGGCGCCTCGCTGAGACCGCGAGCATGAAGCAGGAGGCGGCGGCACACGGCATCCAATTGACCGTCACCGACGCCAACAACGAGCAGTCCAAGCAGATCGCCGACATCAAGGGCCTCATCGCCCAGAAGCCGGACGCCCTCTTCATCGCCCCGATCACTGAGCAGATCGGCAACGTGGTCAAGGAAGCCGCCGCCGCCAACATTCCGGTCTTCCTCCTCGACCGCGACGTCGACCACAACGTCGCGAAGCCCGGCGAGGACTTCGTCACCGTCATCCAGTCCGACTTCGTTCAGGAGGGCAAGCGGGCCGCAGTGCAGATGGCCAAGGCCACCGGCGGCAATGCCACGATCATCGAGCTCGAGGGCACGACCGGCGCGTCGCCCGCGATCGACCGCAAGAAGGGCTTCGACGAGGCCATCAAGGAGTGCTCCGGCATGCAGGTCGTGGTGTCGCAGGACGGCGACTTCACGCGAGCGAAGGGCCAGTCGGTCGCCGAGACCCTGCTGCAGTCGCACCCGGACGCCACCGCCATCTACGCGCACAACGACGAGATGGCGCTCGGCGCGATCGCGGCCGTCAAGGCGATCGGCAAGGTGCCCGGGAAGGACATCATGGTCGTCTCGATCGACGGGGAAAAGGACGGCCTCAAGGCCGTGGACGCCGGCGAACTCTTCGCGACGGTGGAGTGCAGCCCGCGCTTCGGCACTCTC
>JAOPWM010000066.1 GCA_025965695.1 Blastococcus sp. | reverse complement strand
TCCAGGAACCCCGCGACGCCCCGCACGACACTTGCCCCCACTCCGCCGGCACTCCGTCGACCGGGCAACGACCGACCCCCCGGCCGGGTCACGGCCTACGGCTGCTAATGTCGTCGCTCGCCAGGGCAAGTGGCGGTATGGCAGACGCGCACGGTTCAGGTCCGTGTGTCCGAAAGGACGTGGGGGTTCAACTCCCCCCTTGCCCACCCACCCACCGAGGAAGGACCCCAGCACCTGACGGTGCTGGGGTCCTTCCTCGTTCCGTGCGCCCGTGCGGCTGCCTAGCGGCCCGTGCGCCCGTGCGGCTGCCTAGCGGCGCGACGGGTAGCGCTCCCACCGCTGCTCGTGCCGGTCGTCGCGGCCGCCGGTCAGCGTGCGGGCGAGGAGGATCGCGCCCCAGGGCCCGATGACCCAGATCGGCCAGAAGGGAAGGAACTCGCGGGTGGCGATGGAGATCACGGCCCAGACCGCGATGACGATGAGCGCCGTGCCCAGCCAGGATCGCCAGGGGGACTCGGTGCGCCCGCCCCATCCCCAGGGACCGAAGACCGGCCCGCACGCACGCACGGGGTAGGGGTTCCCGTGCCGGACCGGCTCGGCTGCGCGCGTCCGGTCGCTCGACGGAAGGTCGGTCGTCAGCTGGTCGAGTTCGCCGTACGTCCGGGCCGTGTAGGCGCGGGCCAGTCGCTCGTCGTACTCGTCGACGGTCAGCCGTCCGGCGGCCATGTGCCGGCCGAGGACGGCGGCGACGGCGGCGCGGTCGGTGTCGCCTGCGCGGAGGTGGGGCTCGGGCATCGCGGTTCTCCTGGTGGGGGAGATCCAGTCTTGTTCGTGCCGAGGCTGCGGGTCCACTGACGGACGTCACCAGTTCCACGTGGAACCACGCGGGCCTGCCTCACGGCGGTCAGCGGGACGTCGTGGTCAACCCGCGGCCGGGTCGCCACGAGGAGATCACCAGGGCGTTCTTCTCGTCGTTGAGCGCCGTGAGGACGACCTGCTCGAGGTCGATGCGGAAGAGCTCGAAGCCCAGGTGTTCCGGCGGGACCCCGGCCGCGGCCGCGTAACTGCTGCGCTGGTCGGCATCGGTGACCGGCATGGCGCGCCCGCTGAACTTCGCGTCGAAGTCGAACGCGTCTGGTTCGGAGCTGCCGCTGTGCAGGGCGAAGCGCGGATCGCGCCTGAGGTCGGTGAACTTCACCGATCCCGGCATGCCGGCGAGCCACGGCTCACCGGCCACGAAGTGCATCTCGATGCCGCTGACCCGCGGCGAGCCGTCGGGGCGCAGCGTGGCGAGGAACTTGTGCCCGTGCGCGTCGAAGGCCGCACGCACCCGCGCAGCGAACGCAGGTTCCCCGGATTCCACCTCGGTGAAGGAAGCCATGCGGGCACTCTGCCCCCGATCACCGACAGAAGCGCCCTCCGGGCGCCTCGGCTCAGCCGGCGGTGCGGGCAGCCTCGCGGGCGAGGTCCTTGCCGATCACCATGCGCTGGATCTGATTGGTGCCCTCGAAGATCTGCATGACCTTCGCCTCGCGCATGTACCGCTCCACGGGGAACTCACGCGTGTAACCGGCACCGCCCAGCACCTGGACCGCGTCGGTGGTCACCTTCATGGCCGCATCGGTGGCGACGAGCTTGGCGATGCTCGCCTGTCGCGAGTAGGGCTTGCCGGCGTCCTTGCGGCGGGCCGCGACCAGGTACATGGCGCGGGCCGACTCGACGGCTGCGGCCATGTCGGCCAGCAGGAAGGCGACGCCCTGGTGCTCGGCGATCGGGCGGCCGAACGCCTCGCGCTCACCGGCGTAGCGGACGGCGACGTCGAGGGCGGATTGTGCGAGGCCAACGGCTACGGCGCTCACGCCGAGGCGCCCGGAGTCCAGTGCCGCCAGCGCGATGGACAGGCCGCGGCCGCGCTCACCGACCAGTCGGTCGGCGGGAACCGGGACGTCGTCCAGCCGGATCGCGGCGGTCGTCGAGCCGGTCAGGCCCATCTTCTCCTCCGGGCGCGCGGCGCCGAAGCCAGGTAGATCGGGGGTCAGATGGAAGCACGAAATGCCCCGCTCGCCGTCGTCGGGTGTGCGGAGGAACGTCGAGTAGAAGTCGGCCTGCCCCCCGTGGGTCACCCACGCCTTCTCCCCGCTGGCCAGCCACCCGCCGTCACCGGCCTTCGCACTCGCCCGCATGGCGCCCGGGTCTGAGCCGGCATGTGCCTCGGAGAGGCAGTAGGCGCCGAGGAGCTGTCCGCCCACCATGTCGGGCAGCAGGTCGCGACGCTGCGCCTCGCTGCCGAACCGGTCGATCGGGAAGCAGGCGAGCGTGTGCACGCTGATCCCGAGGGCGACGCTGGCCCACCGGGCGGCGAGCTCCTCCACGACCTGGAGGTAGACCTCGTAGGGCTGACCGCCGCCGCCGACGTCCTCACCGAACGGCAGCCCGAGCAGCCCGGCATCCCCGAGGATGCGGAAGGCCTCACGTGGGAACCGCTCCTCGCGCTCGAACTGTGCAGCGTGCGGCGCCAGTTCGGCGTCGGCCAGCTCGCGGGTGAGCGCGAGGAGGTCGTGGGCCTCGCGGGTGGGCAGTTCGCGGTCGACCGGCACGGCTCTCCTTCGATGGAAACAGTACGGAAGACGGTACCTCAGTACTGTTGCTGGTTCAGGGTCATGCTGACCCGCCGGAAGGAGGGGCCCGTGACCACCGCTGCGACCTCCGCCGAGGCCGGGATGACACGTCGGCAGGCGGAACTGCTCGACCAACTCGAGGAACTCTTCCTCGCCGAGGGGTTCGCCCGGTTCACCCTCGACGACCTGGCACTCCGGCTGCACTGCTCCAAGAGCACGTTGTACGCGCTCGCCGGCAGCAAGGAGCAGTTGGCCCAGCGGGTCATCAAGCACTTCTTCCGCAAGGCCACCGAGGCCGTCGAGGCGTCGACGGTCACCGTGCGGAACCCGGCGCGTCGGGTGGCCGCCTATCTCACCGCCGTCGCGGCGGCGCTGGCGCCGGCCGGCCCGGCCTTCCACCGCGACCTGGACTCCTTCGGCCCCGGCCGGGAGATCTACGAACGGAACACCGCGCTGGCCGCCGACCGGGTGCGGGAGCTCATCAGCGACGGGGTCGCCCAGGGTCGGTTCCGGGAGGTGCACCCCGCGCTGGTCGCCGACACCGTCACGACGCTGATGTTCCGCATAGGGCGGGGGGACACCGCCCGGGCCACGGGCCTCGACGACGCCACCGCCTACCGCGAGCTCGCGGCGCTGCTGCTGCACGGGATCACGCTGTGAAGGTCGTTCCAGCCGAGTGGGACGACGTCGACGTGCAGCGGCTGGCGGCCGATCAGCAGACCGAGATCCGCGCACGCTATGACGGCAAGGGGGAGCCGGGGACACCCCCGTCGGGGGTGGACATCAGCGTCGTGCTCGTGGCCCGCGACGACGACGGGACGGCGCTGGGCTCGGGGGCGCTCCGCGCGCTCCGGGACGGCATCGCCGAGGTGAAGCGGATGTACGTCGCTCCGGCAGCGCGGGGACGGGGGGTGGCGAAGGCGGTGCTCGCCGGGCTGGAGGACGCCGCCCGCGACCGGGGCTGGACGACGCTACGGCTGGAGACCGGGACGAAGCAGCCCGAGGCGATCGCGCTGTACACCCGCGCCGGGTACTGGCCGATCGAGGCGTTCGGGGCGTACGTCGACGCGCCGGATACCGAGGAATCCCTGTTCTTCGAGCGGATCCTGGACCCCGGCTGAGGCCTCCCGTGAACCCGATCCGGCTCTCCGGACATTCAGGGGTGTGACGAGATCACCTTCCGCTCCCGATCATCACCTCTCGTGAGCACGACGGCCCTCCACGTGTCGGTGGGCCCACCGCTCCCACCCAGGCTGCGGGCTGTGCCGAACGCTCTGCCCACCGACGCGCAATTGATCGCCCGGTCGGTGGACGACCCGAGGTGTTCGCGTCGCTCTTCGACTGGCACGGGACCGGCGTGCACCGCTATCTGGGCCGCCGCGTCGGTGAGCGTGCCGACGACCTGCTGAGCGACACGTTCCTGATCGCGTTCCGCCGGCGGGCCGCGTATCGGCCCGAGCGCCTCGAGGTCCGGGCGTGGCTGATCGGCATGGCCACCAAACTCGTCCACGGACACGTGCGTACCGAGCAGCGGTGGTACCGGGCGCTGGCCCGCGTCGCTGCTGAGCCGGTCGTGCACGGAGCCGACCCTGGCGACTCCACCGACCGTTCCTGCAGGCCCAGTTCGCCGACGGGACCATCTACGAACTCCAGGTTCCTGAGGCGTTTACGCAGGCGCAGGATCATCGAGATGGCCGAGCAGGTCACCTACAACCCGTGACTCCCAGCGGTACCGGTCGGCTCCACCGGCCGGTACCGCTGTATGCCGTCCTAAGGGCTGGGTCCGCGGATCTGGATCTCGCTGCCGTCGGGCCGGTGGGTGTGCCAGACCGCGGTGCCGGGATCGCGGGCGACGATGAAGCCGCCTTCGTGGACGGCGGTGTGCTGGCGTTCGCACAGCAGTGCCCCGTTCTCACACGAGGTGGGGCCGCCGTGGACCCAGTGAATGACGTGGTGGACGTCGCACCAGGCGGGCGGGGCGGT
>JAOPWM010000089.1 GCA_025965695.1 Blastococcus sp. | reverse complement strand
GGGCGCCCGCTACCGTGCAGCCCGTGCAGCTGACCGTCGTCGACCACCCGCTCGCCCGTGCCCGACTCTCCCGCATGCGGGACGAACGAACCGACAACGCCGCCTTCCGCGCCGCACTGCGGGAGCTCACCCAGATGCTGGTCTACGAGGCCACGCGCGACCTCGTCGTCGCCGAGGAGCCGATCCGGACGCCGGTCACCGCGACCACCGGCTACCGCCTGGCCGCCCCGCCGCTGATCGTCCCGGTCCTCCGCGCCGGCCTCGGCATGGCCGACACCGCGCACGGGATGTTGCCCGAGTCACAGATGGGCTTCGTCGGCCTGGCCCGCAACGAGCTGACGTTCCAGCCGGAGGCCTACATGGCGTCGCTGCCGGAGACGCTGGTCGACCGCGAGGTGTTCGTGCTCGACCCGATGCTGGCCACCGGCGGCTCACTGGTGCACTGCTGCGGCCTGCTGACCGCCCGCGGGGCCACGTCGATCACCGTGTTGTGCGCGCTGGCCGCCCCGGAGGGCATCGAGCGGCTGGAGCACAGCGGACTCCCGCTGCGAGTGTTCACCGCCAGCATCGACGAGGGCCTCAACGACCAGGCCTACATCGTCCCTGGGCTCGGGGACGCGGGCGACCGCCAGTTCGGCGCGGTCTGACCATGCGCTTCGGCGTGCTCGGCACCGGCTTCTGGGCGAGGGAGGTGCACGCCGCGGCGCTCTCTGCCCACCCCACGGCCGAACTGGTCGGCGTCTGGGGTCGGGACGTGGCGAAGGCGAAGGCCCTCGGCGCAGAGTTCGACGTCGCCGGGTTCGCCGACGTCGACGAGCTGCTGTCCCAGGTGGACGCCGTGACGATCGCCCTGCCGCCGGACGTGCAGGCGCCGCTCGCGGAACGGGCCGCGGTGGCCGGGAAGCACCTGCTGCTGGAGAAGCCGATCGCGCTCGACGTCGCGGGTGCCGACCGGGTGGTCGACGCCGTGCGCGACGCCGGCGTGGCGTCGGTCGTGTTCTTCACCTTCCGGTTCCAGGCAGCCACGTCGACCTGGCTGACCCAGGCTGCGCGGACGCGGCTGGCCGGCGGTGCCGGATCGTGGCTGTCGTCGCTGGCCGGGACGCCGTTCGCGTCCTCGCCCTGGCGGCAGGAGCAGGGTGCGCTGTGGGACATCGGACCGCACGCACTGTCGTTGCTCATGCCCGCGCTGGGCCCGGTGACCGCGGTGCAGGCCGGCGCGGGGTTGCGCGACACCGTGCACCTGGTGCTCACCCACGAGTCAGGAGTGGCCTCGACGGTGACGCTGTCGCACACGGTGGCGCCGCTCTCGACGGGGGTCGAGTTCTTCGTGCACGGGGACGCCGGCCGGCTGGTGCTGCTGCCCGAGACCGAGAGCGCGGTCGACGCCTTCCAGGTCGCCGTGGACGAGCTGACCGTCGCGGCGTTGACCGGTGGCGCGCACCCGTGCGACGTGGCCTTCGGGCGGGACGTCGTCGCCGTGCTGGCGGCGGCGTCGCGGGCGCTGTCGTCGGGCTGCCGGGAGCCCGTCGGGCGTTGAGCCACGAGCGGGGGTGACGCGCACGCTCCCGCACTCCTGCCGGGCCCGCCCCTCAGCGCGCGACGACCGGATTCCTCACCAGGCTCGACAGCAGCATCGTGGTGTCGGTCTGCTGGACGTAGGGCAGGCCACGCAGCCTGCTGATGACCCGTTCCAGGTGGACGACGTCTTCGGCGACGACGCGCAACATGGCGTCGGCGGCGCCGGAGACGGTGAATGCCTCGACGATCTCGGGCAGCGCGGCCAGATCATCGCGCATGCGGGGAAAGGGCACTGTGCCGTTGGTGAACAGCTGGACCACCGCGTGCGTGTTCCAGCCGAGGACCTGGGGATCGACCACCGCGACGAAGCCCCGGATGACCTGGTCGCGGATGAGGCGGTCCACCCGACGTTTGGTCGCCGAGACGGACAGTCCGACGGCAGGAGCCAGTTCGGTGTAGGAGGCGCGCCCGTCCTGCCGGAGCAGCTCGACGATGCGATGGTCCACAGGATCCATGCACAAACTGTAAGTCATTGCGCGTCACCGAAGACAACGCAAAAACGCTGCGCCAAAACGCCGGTATCAGCAATCGACAGTCCCCAGTCGCTGTCCCTACGCTCGCCCGGACACCCTGCCGACCTGCGCTGGAGACCTGTGTGCCTGATGTTTCGCGGACCGAAGCGCGTGCGCTGGAGGCGGTCGACCACGAATCGGTCGCCGCCCTGCTGGTCGATCTGCTGGCCATTCCGAGCGTCACGGGCTCGGATGCGGAGTCCGACATCCAGCACGTGATCGGCAAGCAGTTGCACGCGTGGGGGCTCGACGTCGACCTGTGGCCCCTGGACCTCGGTGCACTGAGCGACTCACCCGGCTTCCCTGGCGTCGAGACCGTCCGGCAGGAGGCTTGGGGCCTGGTCGGCACTCACTGGGGAAGCACCCCGGAACCCGAGCTGATCCTGCAAGGCCACGTCGACGTCGTACCTCCCGGCGACATGGCGAAGTGGAGCTCGGATCCGTTCGAGCCGACGCTGATCGGCAACCGGGTCCACGCGCGGGGTGCGTGCGACATGAAGGCCGGGGTGGTCGCGAATCTGGCCGCTCTCCGGGCCGTCAAGCGCTCGGGAATCGTGCTTCGCGGCAGCCTCGCCGTCCACTTCGTGATCGGTGAGGAGGACGGCGGTCTCGGCGCCTTCGGCACGCTGCAGCGCGGCCACACCGGCCGGGCCTGCATCATCACCGAGCCCACCAGCGGCACGCTCGTCACGGGGGCGGCCGGCGCCCTGACATTCACCGTCGAGGTGCCGGGAGTCGCCACCCACGCCAGCACGCCGTACGCCGGCGTGAGCGCCATCGACGCGTACCTGCCGATCCACCGTGGACTGCACGATCTCCAGGCCCAGCGGAACCGCACGGTCGAGCCACTGATGCGGGAGTACCCGATTCCCTATCCCATCGGGGTCGGCAGGATCCAGGCGGGGGACTGGTCGAGCAGCGTTCCCGATCTGCTCGTCGCCGAAGGGCGCATGGGGCTGCGCATCGACGAGTCCCCCGCGGCGGCCCGACTGGAGCTCGAGCACGTCATCGCGGCGGTCAGCGAGCGGGATCCCTTCCTGCGCGACCACCCTCCTGTCGTCACGTGGTCCGGCGGACAGTTCGCCGGCGGGCGGCTACCGGCGGGCCATGGTCTCCGCGACCTGGTCGCGACGGCGGCCGCTGATGTCACCGGCGGGCGGCAGCCCCGCGAGCGGGGGGCGCCGTACGGCAGCGACCTTCGCCTGTACCAGGGTGCCGGCATTCCCACGCTGCACTACGGGCCCGGCGACGTCCGGCTCGCGCACGGGCCCAACGAAGCGGTGGACGTCGACGAGGTCGTCCGGGTGACGCGGGCACTCGTGCTCAGCGCCGTCCGCGCCTGCGGGGCCGACGCCTGACAACCCGGGAGATCACCGGGAGCCCGGTCCTACAGCCCGAGCGCGGCAGACATCTCCGCGCGGAGCTGGTCGAGCTCGTCCTCACCCCTGCCGCGCGCGGCGATCAGGCCGGCGTCCTCGTGCACCGGCACGACCGTCTCCAGGTACGCCTTCAGCTTCGGCTCGGTCCCGCTCGGCCGGACGATCACCCGCACGCCGTCGCCGAGCAGCCGCACCGCGTCCACCGGCGGGTCCTCCAGCGCCAGGTCGGCGTATGCGACCTCGCGACCCAGCAGCCGCGACGGAGGCCGGGCACGCAGCCGCGTCATCGCCCCGGAGATGATCGAGAGGTCCTCCACCCGCACCGACAGCTGCCCGGTCGCGAACAGCCCGTGCTCGGTCGCCAGCTCGTCGAGCCGGTCGAGCAGCGTCCGCCCGGTCGTCTTCAGCTCGGCCGCCAGCAGGGCCACGGCCAGCGCGGCCGAGATCCCGTCCTTGTCCCGCGCCACCGTCGGTGAGACCGCGTACCCGAGCGCCTCTTCGTAGCCGAACACCAGCGGCGCCTCGGGCGAACCGGCCCGGATGATCCACTTGAACCCGGTCGGCGTCTCCGCCGACGGCTGCCCAGCCGCCGCTGCGATCACGTGCATCAGCGAGCCGCTGACCAGCGACGACGCGTATGTCCCCCGCTCGCCGCGGCGCAGCAGCCAGTCGGCGAGCAGCGCCCCGACCTCGTCGCCGGTGAGCTGACGGCCGCCGCACACGACCGAGCAGCGGTCGGCGTCCGGGTCCTCCGCGATCGCGACATCGGCACCCACCCGGGCGGCCAGCGCCATGAGCAGGTCGACCGCGCCGGGCTCCTCCGGGTTCGGGAAGGCCACTGTCGGGAACCGCGGGTCGGGACGGTCCTGCTCCGGCACGCTCACCGGCTCGGGCAACCCGGCGGCGGCGAACACGGCCCGGGTCGTGTCCGCACCGACGCCGTGCATCGCCGTGTAGGCGACGGTCAGCGCGGCGCGTGCCTCAGCCGGGACCTGGGAGGGCTCCACGGCATGCACCACAGCGGCCACGTAGTCGGCTTCGACGTCGTGCCCCAAGGTCAGCCACTCGTCGCTGAGCTGCACCTCGCGGGCCGGTCCGACGGCGGCGATCGCGGACTCGATCAGCCGGTCGGCCGGCGGCACGAGCTGGGCGCCGTCGCCGAGGTAGACCTTGTAGCCGTTGTCGTCGGGCGGGTTGTGGCTGGCGGTGACCATCACGCCGGCCACGCAGCCGAGGTGCCGGACGGCGAAGGACAGCACCGGCGTGGGGAGCGCCAGCGGCAGCACCTGCACCGCGAATCCCGCGCCGGCGAGCACGGCCGCGGTGATGTGCGCGAACTCGTCGGACCGTCGGCGGGCGTCGAAGCCGATGACCACGCCGCCACCGGCATGCCCGTCTTCGGCGAGGTGGCGGGCGAGACCGGCGGCCGCGCGGGTGACGACCGCGGCGTTCATCCCGGCCGGCCCGGCGCGCAGCGGACCGCGGAG
>JAOPWM010000045.1 GCA_025965695.1 Blastococcus sp. | reverse complement strand
GCCCGGGTCCCCACGGAAGACCTCGGTCTCGATCTCGTCGATGTCGTTGGCCAGGCCGGCAACCACCGGGGAGTACCCGTCGACGACGGCGTCGAGGGTCGCGTAGAGCACCGCCTCGCTGCCCTTCGCCAGCAGCGCGGGCTCGCTCTCCAGCCGACGGCGCACGCGCGAGAGGTCCGGAGACTCGCTGTGCCGGACGGTGATGGCGAAGTCGACACCGAGGAACAGGTGCAGCTCCCCGAACTCGACCTCCTCGGCGTCGTCCAGGTACCGGGCCGCCTTGAGGACGACGAACAGCGTGTCCCCGTACCGCTCGAACTTCGGCCGCTGGTGGGCCTTGATCGCATCCTCGACGGCGAGCTCGGGCAGGTGGAAGAGTTCGGCGAGGGCACCCAGTTCTTGCGGCTCCGGGCGGTAGAGACCGAGCCACGCGAGGCGGTCCTCGCCCGCGGCCAGCTCAACGCGGCTCTCCTCCGCCGTGGCGGGCGTGGCCACCCGACGCCCCTCGGAGTAGACGGCGTTGTCGACCACCCGGGAGCGTCCGGTGGGGGCAGCGGGCGGCGGCACCCCGGCGAGCGTGGCACTCACCCCGACCCGCGGGGGTCGGCGGGTGAGCGTGGTGAGGGCGGTCAGCGGCGCAAGGCGACGGTCGGTCATGACGGGCTCCCGGACAGGCGGAGGGCGGAGGGCACCGGGAGGTCCTCGCGCACGCCGTCGCGCCGCGCATCATCGCTGCGATCAGCTGGGGAGGACCTCGGGCCCGGTACTGGGGGGCTCGGTACGCGAATCGCTGCGCATCGGCTCACCTCCCTCTCGCACGGGGCCACCATCCCTTCCGGAGGCCGCCGTCCATCGTGTCATGTGCTGTCCAGTCCCCCGCATGGGTGAACCGGACTCACCGGCCGGTGGCGAAGACCTCGGGCGAGAACGCGCCACCGGCGACCAGCAGCCGCGCAAACCCCTTCCCCAACTCGGTCACCCGGGCTGTGCGCTCCGGGCCGAGGAAGAGCCACGGGTCCGCCGACAGCACGTCGGTCTCGGCCTCGATCCGGGCGCGCAGGTCCTTGCCCTCGGTTGTCAGCCCGGCGTCGTCGAGCAGGCCCCGCTCGATCAGGGCGGCGGACTCGGCGGCCCACTCCTCGTCGCTCCAGCCACGGGTCGCCTTGGCCCCGGGCAGGGTGAAACCGCGACCGGTGGCGGTGTGGGTGATCAGCGCTTCCAGGCCGTTGAGGTCGGCGTGCAGCAGGGCTGCGATGTGGCCGTCGCCGCGGTGCTCGCGCAGCAGCGTCGCGCCGTGCCACACCTGCAGCAGCGGCTCGTCGGGCCAGGCCAGGTCGGCGTGTCCGGCGTAGAGCGGCCGTCCCTCGGGACTCAGCACCGTGCACGCCTCGCGCAGGAGACCCGCCAACTCGGTCATCTCGGGCGAGCCGGCTGCGTCCTCACCCAGGAGGCGGGTGAGCGAGGCGCGGGCGACGTCCCACCGGGTGGCGACGACCTGCTCCGGGGAGGCCAGGGTCCAGGCCCGGGGGATCATGTGGGCGACGAGCGACGGCGAGAAGTTGTAGAAGGTCGCCGTCACGACGCCGGCGCCGACGGCCCCCATGGGCGCGGCCCGGCCGGCGAAGTAGGACATCCGGCCCGGGCGCAGGCCGAGGTCGCTGAACCGCTCGTCGTGCTCGGGCGCGAAGTACATGTGCGCGTGCAGGGGCTCGATCGCGCGGTGGGCGCGGGCGACCGCACCGGGCTCGAGGGCGGACGCGGATTGATCGACGCTGACCATGCGCCGCACCCTACTGAGGGACCACCGGAGGCAGTGCGAGGGTCCCAGAACACTGGGTCCGTCACCGGTGAGGTCGAGCCCCTCGTCGGCGCAGGGAGTAGAGACCGTCCTTCGCGAACGAATTCGCACGCGGACGTCGGGTCGCCGCCGCGCCGCCGGTCGCGGAGGCGGGAGCGCAGGCAGAAGCGGGGCCGTTGCCACAGGCCACCGCGGACGGACAACATCCCCGGCGCACGGGGGCCGCCGCGAAGGAGCCCGACATGCCGCGATTCCTCTACATCGTCAACTACGCCCCGGAAGGGGCCCGGGCCCTCATGGCCTCGGGCGGTTCGGCCCGGCAGACCGTCGTGGAGAAGACCGCCGCCGGTCTTGGCGGGCGGCTCGAGACCTTCGACTTCTCGTTCGGCGGTGACGACGCGTACACGATCGTCGATCTCCCCGACAACGAGGCCGCTGCCGCCCTGGCTCTGACCGTGAGCTCGAGCGGTGTGGCCCACGTGCGCACGGTGGTTCTGCTCACCCCCGAGCAGATCGACCGGGCGTCCCAGCTCCACCCCGACTACACCCCGCCGGGGCAGACCAGCTGATCAGCGCCGCCGGCGGGGAACGTCGGGGCTACCCACGCACATACAGGCAGAACGGGTGGCCGTCCGGGTCGAGGCAGACACGGACGTCGTCCTGCGGCTGGAACTCCGCCAGCTCCGCGCCGGCGGCGACCGCCGCCTCGACCGCGGCGGCGAGGTCGTCGACCTCGATGTCGATGTGCAACTGCATCCGCGGATCACCGGGGCCGGCCGGCCAGACGGGGCGGACGTGGTCCTCCTCGCGCTGGAAGGACAACCCGGCGCCGCCGTCCTCGGGGCGCAGCGTGGCCCACTCGCGGTCGTCGGTGCCGAGGGGCCAGCCGAGCAGCCGCTGGTAGAAGCGGGCCAGCCCCTGCGGGTCGGGGGTGTCCAGCACCGCGGCGGTCAAGATGAAGCGCGGGGTCATGCCGCCTCCAACCCGAACAGGCGGGCCCCGTTCCCCCAGAGGACGGCGCGCAGCCAGTCCTCCCCCAGACCCAGCCGGTGCAGCGCGGCGAGCTGGTGGGCGTAGGGGTACGGGATCGAGGGGAAGTCGCTGCCGAGCAGCACCCTGTCCTGCAGCGCGGCCAGCCGCGGCAGGTCGGCCGCGTCGAAGGGCATCAGCCGCTGGGTGAAGTCCGTGGCGAACATCGTCGTGTCCAGGTGCACCCGGTCGTAGCGCTCGGCCAGGTCGAGGAACTCCCGGTACTCGGGCATGCCGAGGTGGGCGATCACCAACTGCAGGCGCGGGTAGCGCTCCAGCAGCCCGGTGACCGGCTGCGGCCCGGTGTGCTCGCCGGCCAGCGGACCCGAGCCGCAGTGGATGACGATCGGGGTGCCGGTCTCCTCGAGGCGGCCCCACACCGGGTCGAGCAGACGGTGCCGCGGGTCGAAGTTGCCGACCTGCACGTGCACCTTGAAGATCCGGGCGCCGCGGTCGAGGGCCTCGGCCACGTAGAAGGGCGCTTCCGGCTCGGGAAAGAACGTTGCCGATTGGATGATCTGGGGGTGCGCGGCCGCGAACTCCGCCGACCAGTCGTTGAGCCAGGCCCCCATGCCGGCCTTGTGCGGGTAGGGCAGCGTCGGGAAGGCCCGGACCCCCAACCGCTCGAGGACCGCCAGCCGCTCGTCGTCGTCCGGGAGCGCGTAGGCGATCGGCCAGTGCGCGCCGTAGTGCGCCTCGGCGTCCTCGAAGAACTTCCAGACCTTGGCCTGCACCCGCTCGGGGAGGAAGTGCACGTGCGCGTCGATCAGCCCGGGGAGACCGAGGTCGCGCCAGTACCGCGGGACGTCGGCGTCATCCACCGGGGGTTCGACCCCGCCCACCCCGCTCATCGCAGCGTGACGACGACCTTGCCGCGCACGTGTCCGCCGGCGACGAGCCGGTGCGCGTCGGCGATCTGCTCCAGCGGGAACGCCTTGGCGATCGGCACCCGTAACTGGCCGGCGTCGGCCATCCGGCCGAGCTCCTCCAGGTCGTGGTGGTCGGGCCGCACGAACACGTACCGCCCACCGAGGTCGCGGACCGCCGGGTCGACGATGGAGACGAGGCGGGCCCGATCGCGCACCTGGTCCGGGGCGTCGGCCAGCGCCGGACCGCCGACCAGGTCGAGGACGGCGTCGACGGGTTCACTCAACTGCTCGCTGGCCGGCCCGGCGGAGTAGTCGAGCACCTCGGCGGCGCCGGCGTCGCGGAGGAAGCCGTGGTTCTTCGGGCTCGCCGTCCCGATGACGTGCGCGCCGAGCGCGACCGCGATCTGCACGGCGAAGAAACCGACACCACCGGCGGCGCGGTGCACCAGGACCCGGTCGCCCTCCCCGACGTCCAGCACCTCGGTGAGCGCCTGGTAGGCGGTCAGACCGGCCAGCGGCAGCGCCCCGGCCTCGGCGAAGGACAGCGACTCCGGCTTGTGCGCGAGGCAGCGCTGCGGCACCGGCACGAGTTCGGCCGCCGTGCCCCACTGGACGTCGTCCCGGCGGACGTAGCCGAACACCTCGTCACCCGGGGCGAAGTCGACGACGGCCGGCCCCACCTGCTCGACGACGCCGGCGAGGTCCCAGCCCGGGGTGATCGGGAAGTGGTGCGGGTAGGCGCCGACGAGGTGGCCGGCGCGGACGGAGAGGTCGACCGGGTTGACGCCCGCGGCGTGGGCGCGGACCAGGACGACGTCCGGCCCGACCGGTGGCTCTGGGTGGTCGTCCACGATCTGCAGGACCGACTCGTCGCCGAACCGGTCGTAGACGGCGGCTCTCACCGGCGGCCCTTCACATAGCGCCCGAAGGCCTTCTGGATCTCGCGGCGGGAGTCCCGCTCGGCGAGGTCGTGCCGCTTGTCGTAGGACTTCTTGCCCTTCGCCAGGGCGAGCGTGGCCTTGACCTTGCCGTCCTTGAAGTACAGATCCAGCGGGACGAGCGTCAGCCCGCCCTCCTTGATCTTGCCGATCAGCTTGTCGATCTCGCTGCGGTGCATGAGCACCTTGCGCTTGCGGCGCGGCGCGTGGTTGGTCCAGGTGCCCTGCGTGTACTCGGGGATGTGCACGTGCTGCAGCCAGACCTCGCCGTCGTCGATCGAGGCGAACCCGTCGACGAGCGAGGCACGGCCGGCCCGCAGGCTCTTCACCTCGGTGCCGGTCAGCGCGAGACCGACCTCGTACGTGTCGAGGATCGAGTAGTCGTGCCGCGCCTTCTTGTTCTGGGCGATGAGCTTTCGCCCTGTCTCACGCGGCATGACCCCAGGTTACTGCGCTGGCCGATCTTGCCCGTCAACGCGACGAGATCTGCACACTCGCCCCTATCAACGGGCTGATGAGGGCGAGTGTGCAGATCTCGTCGGGAAAGGGTGGGGAACTACAGCCGCACGTAGAGCCGCAGGGTCACGTAGGCGGCGAAGCCGGCGAGCCCCACCCCGGCCGCGGCGATGATCGGGCTGATGACGGCGATCGCGCCCCAGTCGACCGGCGGGATGATGCCTGCCTTGATCGGTCCGGCCAGGGTGCGGTCGACGAAGAGCACCTTGGTCAGGATCAGCCCGGCGATGGCGAGCAGCGCACCGATGAGGCCCGCGACCGCGGCCTCGAGGATGAACGGCAGTTGCGTGTACCAGCGCGAGGCGCCGACCAGCCGCATGATGTTCGTTTCGTTGCGCCGGTTGAACGCCGCCAATTGGATGGTGTTCGAGATCAGCAGCAGCGCCGCCAACGCCTGGACCACCGCCACGGCGATCGTCGCGTTCCGGGCCCCGTTGAGCAGGCTGAACAATCGGTCGAGGAAGTCGCCCTCGTCGCGGACCTGGTCGACGCCGTTCGCCCCGTTCGGGAACTGCTCGGCGATGACCGGGTAGCGCTCAGGGTTGACCAGCTCGACGCGGAAGCTCTCCGGCAGCGCGTCGGCAGGTGTGTTCTGGACCAGCTCGGGCTGCTGGCTGAACTGCTGCTGGAAGCGCTGGTAGGCCTCGTCCTTGGACTCGTAGATGTAGTTCTTGACCTCGGGCGAGTCCTTGAGCTGCGTCTCGATCGCCGACCGCTGCTCGTCGGTGACGCCGTCGGCGAGAAAGATCGAGACCTGCACCTTGTCGTAGTAGATCGCCTTCATGTCGGAGATCATTCCGGCGATCAGCAGGCCGGTGCCCATGAGACCGAGCGAGATGGCGGTCGTCAGGATCATCGCGACCGTCATGGTCAGGTTGCGACGCAGCCCGGTGGCCACCTCGGAGAGGACGAAGTTGACGCGCATGGATTCCCTGTCGTGGAGTTCGTGCTGACTCGGTGGCCGTGACGACTAGCGGCCGACGCCGTAGACGCCGCGCGACTGGTCGCGGGTGATCTGGCCGCCGTTGAGCTCGATCACGCGACGGCGCATGGAGTCGACGATGTGGTAGTCGTGCGTCGCCATGATCACCGTGGTGCCCGTGCGGTTGATCCGCTCGAGCAGCAGCATGATGCCCTCGCTGGTCTCGGGGTCGAGGTTGCCGGTGGGCTCATCGGCGAGGAGAACGAGCGGCCGGTTGACGAACGCGCGGGCGATGGCCACCCGCTGCTGCTCACCACCGGAGAGCTCGTTGGGCAGCCGGTGGGCCTTGCCCTCCAGGCCGACCATCTCCAGCACCTCGGGCACGACCCGCTTGATCGTCCGGGTCGGCTTGTTGATCACCTCGAGAGCGAAGGCGACGTTCTGGGCCACCGTGCGGTCACGCAGCAGACGGAAGTCCTGGAAGACGCAGCCCATGGTTCGGCGCAGCTTGGGCACCTGCCACTTGCTCATCGTGTTCAGCGTCTTGCCGTTGACGACGACGTTGCCCGTGGTAGGGGTGTCCTCCTTCAGCAGCAGCCGGAGGAACGTCGACTTCCCGGAACCCGAGGACCCGATGAGGAAGACGAACTCGCCCTTGTCGATCTCGGTGGACACGTCGTCGAGAGCCGGCCGGCCGCTGGCCGGATAGAGCTTGGTGACGTGTTGCAATTCGATCACGAGGTGTCACGCTACCTGCCGCCGGCCTCACGGGGAGTCATTCGCGGAGGAACCGCCGGGAGTCGCATGCGCGCACGGTGACCGTCGCCGGGCATCGGCCGGGTGAGCCGTTACGGACCGTGGCGTCCGGCTCTTTGGCGGCCCGAAATGTGACCTCGCTGACGGTGAGCTCCCGGTGACTCAGGCGGGTTCCGCGCCCCGGTCCGCTCCCCGCTGCGATGCTCCCGGGGCTGTCAGCTCGCGTCGACGGTCTCCTGCTGACGGCGCCACCGGATGCCGGCCTCGATGAAGGAGTCGATGTCGCCGTCGAGCACGGCGGCGGTGTTGCCGGTCTCCTGCTCGGTGCGCAGGTCCTTGACCATCTGGTACGGGTGCAGGACGTAGGAGCGCATCTGGTTGCCCCAGCTGCTGCCCTCACCCTTGAGCGCGTCCATCTCGGCCCGCTGCTCGGCTTGCCGGACGACGAGCAACCGTGCCTGCAGCACCCGGAGCGCCGCCGCACGGTTCTGGATCTGGCTCTTCTCGTTCTGGCAGGACACCACGATGCCGGTCGGGATGTGCGTCATCCGGACGGCGGAGTCGGTGGTGTTCACGCTCTGACCACCGGGCCCGGAGGACCGGAAGACGTCGACCCGGATCTCGTTCTCGGGGATCTCCACGTGGTCGGTCTGCTCGACCACCGGGAGCACCTCGACGCCGGCGAAGGAGGTCTGCCGGCGGCCCTGGTTGTCGAAGGGTGAGATGCGGACGAGCCGGTGGGTGCCCTGCTCGACCGAGAGGGTGCCGTAGGCGTAGGGGTGCTTGACGGCGAAGGTCGCCGACTTGATGCCGGCCTCCTCCGCGTAGCTCACGTCGTAGACCTCGGTCGGGTACTTGTGCCGTTCGGCCCAGCGCAGGTACATGCGCATGAGCATCTCCGCCCAGTCGGCGGCGTCCACTCCCCCGGCCTCCGAGCGGATGGTGACCAGCGCCTCGCGGGAGTCGTACTCCCCCGACAGCAGGGTGCGGACCTCGAGCTCGTCGATCACGGTGCGGATGCTGGCCAGCTCGCGCTCGGTCTCGGCGGTGGTTGCCTCGTCGCCCTCCTCCGCGGCCATCTCGTGCATCAGGCCGACGTCGTCGAGACGGCTGCGCAGTTCCTCGACCCGGCGGAGGTCGCCCTGCAGGTAGGACAGTCGCGAGGTGAGGGCCTGCGCCGCCTCGACGTCGTTCCAGAGGTCGGGCGCGGCCGCCTGCTGCTCGAGGTCGGCGATCTCGTTGCGCATGTCGTCGACCCGCAGCACGGCCTCGATCGACTTCAGGGTCGTGTTCAGTTCATCCAGTACGACGGAGAAGTCAGCGGCCACGGCTACCCAGGGTAGTGCGCTCCGCGCCGGGGTCAGCGTCCGGCGTGGAGAAGTGGGCCGCTCTGCACGCGCGGTCGCTGCGGCCCTGCCGTCGGCTTCGTGGCCATCCACGCGAAGAAGTCCTCTGCCGGCATCGGCCGGGCGATGAGGTAGCCCTGCGCGAACGTGCAGCCGAGCTCGACGGCCATCTCGAGCTGCCGCGCGGTCTCGACGCCCTCGGCGAGGGTCCGCATGCCGCAGGCCTTGCCGAGGCCGACGACGGCTGCGACCGCGGCCGCGGCCTGACCCGAGCGGGCGTCGAGGCCACTGACCAGGCTGCGGTCGATCTTGAGCACGCCGGCCGGGAGGGACACCAGCTGGCTCAGCGTGGAGTACCCGCTGCCGAAGTCGTCGATCGCCACCTCGACGCCCGAGATCCGCAGCGCGGCGAACTGCGCAGCTGCCTGCTGCGGGTCCTCGGCCACGCTGGTCTCGGTCAGTTCCAGGATCAGCTGCTCAGGCGGCAGACCGGCCGCAGCCAGGGCCGCGGCGACATCGTCCACCAGCGTGCCGGTGGTGAAGTGGCTGGCGCTGATGTTGACGCCGGTGACCAGGGTCAGCCCGGCACGGGCCCACTCCGCGGTCTGCCGGGCCGCCGTCTCGAGCACCCACCGGGTGAGCGGCGCGATGAGCCCGTGCTGCTCCGCGACCGGGATGAACTCCAGCGGCGGGACCAGGCCTCGCTCCGGATGCCGCCAGCGCACCAGCGCCTCGACCCCGCCGATCTCACCGGAGGACAGGAAGAGCACCGGCTGGTAGTGCAGCACCAACTGGTCGGTCTCGATGGCCTCCGCCAGCTCGGCGGCGACCAGCAGGCCGCGCTGGGCCGCGGACCGCAGCTCGTTGCTGAACGTGCGGACGCCGTTGCGACCGGCGGCCTT
>JAOPWM010000043.1 GCA_025965695.1 Blastococcus sp. | reverse complement strand
CGTCGCCGAGAAGCGGGCGGCGCTCGACGTCGTCGCGCGCCGGCTGGACGCCGTCGGCATGGGCATGTTCGCCCTCGACCTGCACGACAAGGGCTCGCGCGCCTCGATGGTGCGGGCACAGATCCGGCTGCCACTGGAGCACGCGGTCGCCGTCGACGAGCAGGGCCTGGCCGCCGACGAGGAGACGCTGCGCTCCGCCCGCCGGATGCTCGCCCGCTATCCCGACCGGCTGCACGAGGAGAACGCCGCCGGACTGTCGCTCTACTCGGCGCGCACGTCGCAGCTGGCTGCGGGAACCGACGTCGAGCCGCTGCCGGTGCCCGAGCCGTTCGTGGCGAACGCTCCCGCCGACGTGCTGCGCGCGGTGCGGGTCGAGCTCGCGCTGCTGCCCGACATCGCCGACCTGACCCGCCCGTCGCTGCGGCACCCGTGGGCATTCGTCGACTCCCCGGACATCGACCTGCCCGCCACCCAGGCCGCCGCAGCCGCGGTGGACGCGGCGGTGCGCGCCGCGTCGGCGATCCCCGAGCTGTCGGGGGTGCTGCGCCGGGCGCGGACGACCGACGAGCTGGACGCCCTCGCCCACGTCCTCAGCGGCCCGGGCGATGGCTCGACGGTGGGCCTCGACGTCATCGATGAGACGTTCACCGAGCTCTGGACGGCGGCGACGTCGGCGGTGCTGGGTGAGATCGCGGCATTCACCGCCTTCCGCCACCCCGGCCTCGACGTGTGCACCCCGCAGGCGCTCGGCCTCCCGTTGGCCGAGATCTATGTGGCGGCGCAGACCGCCGCGGCGTCGTCCTGGTGGGGTCGCCGCAGGCGGCTGATCGGCGTTCGCGACCAGCTCGCGCCCTACCTCCGCCCCGAGGCGAAGGTGAAGCCGGCCGAGGTCCCCGCGCTGGTGGAGAACCTGTGGCGGGTGCAGACCGCGGTGCAGGCGATCGCGGTGCGGGCCGACTCGATCCCGGGCCTCACGGTGCCGGCCGGGTGGAACCCGTTCGTCGACGTCGACCTGCTCGACACGCAGGTGCAGTGGCTGCGGCGGGCCGGTGCGGCCGTCGACGGCTCCTCCCCCTTCCACGTGGCGTTGCGCAAGCTGATCGTCGCCGGACTTCCGGCCGGGCCCGCGGCGCATGACGCGGTGGCCCGCCTCCGGGACGGCGTCATCGCACTGCTGGACGTCTGCAGGAGCAGCCCGGGCCAGCTCGCCACCTGGGCCGGGGACGACGGGTTCGTGCTGCGCTGGTCGATGACCCGGCCGGAGCGCGGCTCCATGACTCCGCACGAGTTCAGCGGGGCCGGCCCGGTGCTGATGTCGCTGCGCCGCTGGATCACGTTCCTCGACACCCTCGAGCCGCTGCGCTACGCGGGCCTGTTCGACGCGCGCCGGCTGCTGGTGACCGGTGCGGTGCGGGCTGACGACGCCGTCCGCGCGTTCGACCGCGGGCTCGCCGCGTCGTCGGTGATGGAGCGGCTGGACGCGACCGGCCTGGACATGTTCGACGCGCAGGCGCACGAGAAGGCGATCCGCCGGTTCACGACGGCGTCACGGGCGGTGCGCGAGCACCTGACGGTGGCGCTGCCGGCGCGGGTGCTCGGGTCGCGGCCGTTCGACGCGGCGTCGGGATCGGGTCAGGTCGGTGCGTTGCAGCGGGAGCTGGCCAAGCAGCGCCGCGGGCTCGGCGTCCGTCAGCTGCTGGCGCAGTACGGCGAGCTGATCACCTCCGTGATGCCGTGCGTGCTGGTGTCGCCGGACTCCGTCGCCCGGTTCTTCCCGGCGGCGGCCGGCCAGTTCGACCTGGTGGTCTTCGACGAGGCGTCGCAGATCCGGGTGGCCGACGCGGTGGGTGCGCTGGGCCGGGCGCGGGCCGCGGTGGTCGTCGGGGACTCGAAGCAGATGCCGCCGACGTCGTTCGCGGAGCCGTCGTCCGGCGGGGACGAGTCCACCGACTTCCCCGAGACCACGGTGGAGGACGAGGAGTCGATCCTCAGCGAGTGCGTGCAGGCGCGGGTGCCGCGGCAGTGGCTGTCGTGGCATTACCGCAGCCAGGACGAGTCGCTGATCGCGTTCAGCAACAACCAGTACTACGAGAACCGGCTGTCGTCGTTCCCGGCGCCGACCCACGGGCGGGCGTCGGCCGAGCCGGACGGCCGCGGGGTCTCGCTGGTGCGGGTGCCGGGGACGTTCCACCGGACCAACGCCGGGCGGCTGCTGCGCACCAACCCGATCGAGGCGAAGGCGATCGTCGCGGAGATCCGCCGGCGGTTCGATCTCGTGCCGAAGTACGGGGACGGCTCCGACGTCGTCCCGTCGATCGGCGTCGTCACCTTCAACGCGCAGCAGCGGGCCTACATCGAGGCGCTGCTCCGCGACGCGGACGACGACCGGCTGGCTGCTGCCCTGGACCGCGCCGACGGCGAGGGCCTGTTCGTCAAGAACCTGGAGAACGTGCAGGGCGACGAGCGCGACGTCGTCTTCTTCTCGACCGGCTTCTCCCCCAACGCCGCCGGCGACCTGCCGCTGAACTTCGGCCCGCTGAACCGGGTCGGCGGCGAGCGGCGGCTGAACGTCGCGATCACCCGGGCCCGGCGCCAGGTCGTCGTCTTCTCGTCGTTCGACCCGGAGCAGCTGCGGGCCGAGGAGACGTCGTCGATCGGGATCAAGCACCTTCGGGCCTACCTCGACCTGGCGGCGCAGGGCACCGACGTGCTGCCGCGTGACGCGCGCTCGGCGTCGGTGGTCGACCGGCACCGCGAGGAGATCGCCGCTGCGCTGCGGGACCGAGGGCTGGTCGTCCGGACCGACGTCGGACTGTCGGAGTTCCGTGTCGACCTGTCGATTTCTCGACTCGTCGACCCGGAGACACCGGTGATGGCCGTGCTGCTGGACGGGACGTCGTGGGCACGCCGCCGCACCGTGGGCGACCGTGACGGGCTGCCGGTCGAGGTGCTGGGCGAGATGCTGCGCTGGCCGGCGGTGGAGCGGGTGTGGCTGCCGTCGTGGCTGGCCGACTCCTCCGCGGTGCTCGACCACCTGGTCGCGTCGGTGGACACGGTGCCGGTCGCCGTTCCGGCGCCGATCGCGTTCCCGACGGCGGCGGTCGAGTCGTTCAAGGGAGTGGCGGCGCTGCGGTCCGCGGTGACGTCGTCGGTGGCGGTCACCGCTCCCCCCGCGTCCCGGGCCCCTGCCAAGGCTGCGTCACCGAAGAAGCCCGCCGGGCCGGTGGCGCTGGACGGCGAGACGCCGTTCGTGCCGTGGATCCCGAAGGTCGCCGGAGAGAAGTCGGTGCTCGACGAGCTGCCGACGGCGAAGGCCGCGCGTGCCGTGCGCCGGGTCCTCACCGCGGGCGTCAAGGCCGAGGGGCCGATCCACGTCGACCGGCTCACCAAGCTGACGGTCGGCGCGTTCGGGCTGAACCGGTCGAGCGAGGCGCGGAAGACGGCGCTGCTGTCGACGCTTCCGCCGTCGGCCGTGGTCCACGGCTACCTGTGGCCCGAGGGCGTCGACCCTTCGTCGTGGACCGGGTTCCGCCGGCAGGTGTCGAGCACCGACCGGCCGATCGAGCACGTGGCGCCGGAGGAGATCGCGAACGCGATGGCGGCGCTGTGCCGGGCCTCGGCCGGGATGCGGCGCGAGGAGCTGCTCACGCAGGCGGCTGCGGTGTTCGGATACAGGCGCCGGACGCCGAACGTGACGCCGGCATTCGAGTCCGCGCTGAAGTGGGCGCTGCACCGCGGCCGGCTCACCGAACAGCCGTCGGGCCTGCTGACCGTCTGACCGCACGGGGCCGATCCCGGACGACGACGCCGCACGGACCGCCGTCCCCACGGGCGCACTGCTCGGGAGTCGGCTGGGCCGGAGTCCTGTCACTGACCTGATGCGTCTCCCAACTCACGGTCACTGGATGGTGACGATTCCGGGCGTGGCTATAACAAATTGTGATGCCACGCCGTTGGCGCGCACCCTAGCCTTATTTCTTTTTCAAACACTCACTGTGTCTGATGGCCACCACAGCGTCAGCGTTTTCGGTGGTCACGGCCGGGGTGCGGTCGGGCGCACCCCTCTCGTCGGGGCTTCCCGACGGCTTCGGCACCTCTGCAGGAGGCCCGGAAACACACCTACCGTCGTCGGTGTCCGGCCAGGGCCTTTCGTCACCGCTCCGAGGTGACACCCGCCGGGCACCGCCGAATCCGGACATCAGCCGCAGAGCTGGTGCCGGGACCGGGGACCCACCGCAGCACTGGGGTGAAGCGCGCATGCGCGCCGGGCGAGTTCCCCGTCCGAACCCGTCAGCTAACTCGGTAGGCGGTCATGGAGAACAGGAGACCCGTCGTAATGACGACCGCCCACTCGCTCACTGCTCGTCGTTCCTTCCGCCCCGGCCGGCGCTCGCTGGTCGCCCTTCTCGTCGGCGCCGGCGTGGTGCTCACTCCGGTGTCCGCCATGGCCGCCGGAGCGGCCCCGACCGCCGCCGTGGCCGCTCCGGCCGCTGCCAACAGCCAGGCCGCGCAGGCCATCGTCGATACCGCGATGGCTCAGCTCGGTAAGCCCTACGTCTGGGCCGCCGCAGGCCCCGGTTCCTTCGACTGCTCGGGTCTGACCCAGTACGCCGCCAAGGCTGCCGGGATCAACCTGCCGCACTTCACCGGCAGCCAGGCGACCATGGGCACCCCCGTGGCGCAGGCGGACCTGCAGCCCGGAGACCTGGTGTTCTTCTACGGCCTGGGCCATGTCGGGATCTACATCGGCAACGGTCAGATCGTGCACGCGCCCACCGCTGGTGACGTCGTGAAGGTCTCCGACATCGCCTACATGGGCTCGTTCGACGGGGCACGACGCCTCGTCTGACAGTCACGGAGTCGGTGCCCCGGTCGCCTCTGTGACCGGGGCACCGGCGGCTCCTGGAGCGGAG
>JAOPWM010000041.1 GCA_025965695.1 Blastococcus sp. | reverse complement strand
GCGTCAACGCGACGGCCGGCCGGCTGCTGGACCTGTGCTTCGCGCTGCAGGACGGCGCCTTGATCACGCCGTACTACTTCTACATGTGCGACATGATCCCCAGCGCCGAGCACTGGCGGGTCTCCCTCGCCCAGGCCCAGACGCTGCAGCACGACATCATGGGGTACCTGCCGGGTTTTGCGACGCCGCGGATCGTCTGCGACGTGCCCTACGTCGGCAAGCGCTGGGTGCACCAGGTCGCCGAGTACGACCGCGAGCGCGGCATCAGCTACTGGACGAAGAACTACCGCACCGGCATCGAGCGGACCGATGAGGCCGCGTTGGACCGCCGGTACACCTACTACGACCCGATCGCGACGCTGCCCGGGAGCGGGCAGGCGTGGTGGGCCGAGCGGGAGCACGACCCGGTGGCCGCCGAGCTGCGCGCCGTGTCCTCGCGGGAGGCCTCGGCCGCCGACCCGGTGGGCTGACCGGCCTGCCTCACCCGGGTGGCGTCGCCTCGGGTGGCCCTTCCCTGGGCACTCCGGGTAGGCAAGGGCGGTGGAGGAGCTGCGTACTGCGCGACTACGGCTGCGGGCGTGGACGACGTCCGCCGCCGACCTCGCCCGGTTGACCGACATCTACAGCCGCGAGGAGGTCAGCCGCTGGCTGGGCGGCCCGCCGTCGGTGCCGCCCGAGGAACTCGTCGCCCGTTGGGCCGCCGTCCACGATCTCGACCGGCGCTTCGGCTGCTGGGCGATCGAGCTGCCGGACGGCTCCCTGGCCGGAACCGTGCTGTTCAAGCCGCTGCCGAACGGCGTCGGTGAGGTCGAGGTCGGCTGGCACCTGCACCCCGACTCCTGGGGCCACGGCTACGCGACCGAGGCCGCCACCGCGGTGATCGAGCAGGGATTCCAAGCGGGGCTGCCGGAGGTCTACGCGGTCGTCCGGCCGGGCAACGAGGCCTCCCTCGCCGTCTGCCGGCGGCTCGGGATGGCGCCGCTGGGGCGCTTCCGCCGGTGGTACGACGTCGAACTGGAGGCGCTCCGGCTGATGGCGCCGGCTGTCGTGGAATGAGGGCTGCGGCCGGGCTCAGCGGCCCCGGCTGACCAGGGCCTTCAGCCGGGCCATGGGCGTCGGCTTGGGCGCCTTGGCTCCCTTGCCCGCGGCACGGACTGCGTCGTCGGCCGCCGCGGTCTCGGGCGTCGGCGCGGTGCCGCCGAGGTGCGCCGGCAGCCACCAGCGGTCCCCGGGCCCCGCGGGCTGCTGCGGGTAGCTGCGCTGGGCCTCGTCCAGGAGTGTCTCCATGGCAACCCGGGTGCGGCGGAGCAGCGACTGGGCCTTCTCCCCCGGCTCCGCGACGATCGGCTGGCCGAGGATGACGGTGACCGGCACGCCGCGGCGCAGGTGGACGTGCCCCTTGGTGGCCACCCGGTGACCGCCCCACACGGCCGCCGGGATGATCGGGACCCCGGACTGGACCGCCATCCGGGCGGCGCCGGCCTTGAGGTCCTTGACGGTGAAGCTGGTGCTGATGGTCGCCTCAGGGAAGACACCGACGACCTCGCCGTCCTTCAGCGCCCGGACGGCGGCCTCGAACGCAGCCGCGCCGGCCCGCCGGTCGACGGGAATGTGCTGCATGGCGCGCATGAAGCGCCCGGCGAACCAGTGGTCGAACACCGACGACTTGGCCATGAACCGCACCAGCCGGTGCTGCGGCAGCGCGCCGAGGCCCAGAAAGGTGAAGTCGAAGAAGCTGACGTGGTTGCTGCAGATGATGGCGCCGCCGGTGGCGGGCACGTTCTCCGAGCCGCGCACATCGAAGCGGAACCGGAACAGCCGGAACACGACGAGGGCCAGCCGGATGATGAACCGGTAGGGCCGGTCCCGGCGGTCGGGGGCGGATCCGAACAGGTCGCGGCGGACGACGTCTCGCCAGCTCGCGGTGTACATGGGGCGAAATCTAGCCCGTGCGGCCAGGGAACGCCTGGGCGGTAGCTTCCGGTTGCCCGGTGGTGACGGCGACCGCCGCCCGCACGACGGCAGCGAGGTCGCCGCCGGTCTCCCGGTGGACCCGGCGTTGCAGATCGGCCCCCGTGCCACGGCGCACCAGCGCCTGCAGCCCGTCGGCCACCCGCCGCTCGTCGCCGGCGTCGGCCAGCGCCGGCCGGACGTGGTCGAGCAGGGCAGCCAGGACCTCGGCGGCGGGCGCCGGGGTGCCGGTGCGCGGATGGACGAGGTCCCCGGTCAGTCCCGAGCGCCCGGCCCGCCAGGCGGCGACCCGCAGGACCTCGGCACGCACCGCAGGCGGAGGTGTGCCGCCCCGTGCGTCGCGGGCAGCCGTCTCGACCAGGCCGCGGACCAGCCCGGCGAGCGTGACGGCGTCCTCGACCCGGAGGACGACGTCGGCGGTCCGGACCTCGACGGTCGGCCACTTCTCCGACAGGCGTGCGTCGAAATAGACCATCCCGGAGTCGAGAACGGTGTCCGTGGCGAGGACCGCGTCGATCAGGCGGTGGTAGTCGGCGGCGTCGGCGAAGAGCCCGTTCGGCCCGGCGGAGGGCCAGCGGTGCCAGGCCTGGGACCGGTAGCTGGCGTAGCCGGTGTCGGCGCCCTGCCAGAACGGCGAGTTGGCGGTGAGCGCGGTGAGCACGGGGAGCCACACCCGGATCCGGTTGAGGACGGCGACGCCCTCCTCGTCGTCCTCGATGCTGACGTGCACATGGCAGCCGCAGGTGAGCATCTCCTGCGCGGTCAGGCCGAAGGCGCCGAGCATCCGGCCGTAACGCTCCCCCTCGGTCGGGATCGGCTCGACGGCGACGGGCGAGGTAGCCAAGGCGGCGACGCGGCCGCCGACCGCCGATGCCGCCGCGTCGGCGCGGCGGCGCCAGAACCGAAGCTCCGCGTCGACCTCGGCCAGCGTCCGGCAGACCGGCGTGCCGAGCTCGAGCTGCTGGGCCTTGAGCTCGGGCATGAGGTGGGCGGCGGAGTCCTCGTCGCCGGTCCCGTCGCCGTGGGAACCGTCCTCACGGTCGTGCTCCCCGGCCGTCTCGCCCTCGCCGCGTCGGGCGGCGATCTCGAGTGCATCGGGTCCCAGCGGGACCGGTCGTCCCGAGGGGTCGACCACCAGCAGTTCTTCTTCGACGCCCACGGTCCGCACCCGACCATGATCGCCAGCCCCGGCATGCCCCGCTGGGTGGATCAGGTCGGCCCACCCCATCGGATCATCACAGTTACTCGACCGTTATCCCCAACATTGATATGAAGGTTCAGCGGGACCTACGGTCCCGCTCCTCCCCCTGGTCACCTTCCGACAACCCCGCCGGATCTCACGATTGCCGAGATGCCGCCCGGAGGGCGGCGGGGTCCGACGTCGGCAAGTGACCACAAGCTTGATCCCTATTTTTGTTGGGGATAACGGTAGTGTTCCGTCATGCGAGGTGGGTGGCAGCAGCCGCTGCCCGACATGCCGGTCCCTCCCCCGGCCCGCGCCTGGCGCCGGCTGGACGCTCCACCCGGCTACGACGCCCAGTGGCGGCGCCTCGCCGAGGCCGCCCTCGAGCTGGGCCTGGGCCCGGAGCAGCTGGGCGAGACCGGGCTGGAACCTCTCGCCGCCGCCCGCGGCTGGAAGCCGGCCACGATCGCCCTGTACAGCAAGGTCGCCCGGTACGGCGGCATCGCGCTGCCCCGTGTGGCGACGCCAGAGCCCGATCCGCCCGAGCTCGACCTACGGCCCCTCGCTCAGGTCCGTAGTGAGGACCCGGAGCACCTGCGGGCCGTCGCCTGGTGCGCCGTCGCGCTGGCGTGGCCGGCTCCGGTCGGCGCCTTCCGGTCGCTGCGCCGCGACCAGGTGCACGCCACCGCCCGCCGCCTGCTCGTCGCCACCGACGACGGCGAGTGGTCGGTCCCTGGAGCCCTGACCGCCTGGCATGCCTGGGAGAGCATCCGCGCCCACTTCCCGGCACTCGCGGACAGTCCGTGGGTGCTCCCCGCCCTGCGCCGCGGGCCCGGACTGGACTCGCACGTCGGCGGGCGGCTGTCCCATCAGGCCCTGCAGGTCACCTTCACCAAGCACGCCCGCCGCACGGCCCAGCACCTGCGGTCGACGGCGGCCCCGTCCCGCCGGGACGTCGTCGAGGAGCTCGCCGTGATCTACCGGGACCTGTCGTACGACTCCTACCGCCGACTCGCCCTGGCCGCCGGCGCACCGCCGGTCTCGCCCCGGGGGGTGGTGCGCGCAGGCCGCGCCGTCAGCCGGGCCTCACGCCTGGCCGGCTGACTCAGAGCAGGGACCCTGACCGTGCCGGTGTGATGGGCTGCGTGGCCGCCCCTGCCCCCGCGCGGACCGGCCCATCATGACTCCCGGGCGGACAGCCATTCGGCGAACTCGCTCGCGACGATCCGCTCATCGTGCACCCCGGCGGCCTGCGGCGAGCACAGCCAGCGGATCGGCGGCCCCATGACGTCCGCGCCCAGCAGTTGCGCGCGCTGCTCGGGCGGGAAGTCGTCCGGGATCATCCCGGTCGCGGTAGCCCCGCCGGGCAGCAGGATATTGGACGTGACGCCGCTGCCGGCCAGGTCGGCGGCCATGATCCGGGCCAGCGCCTCGGCGCCGGCGCGCGCCGGACCGTAGGGCACGAAGCCCTTCCGGTTCATCGTCGAATGATTCATGGACACGTTCACCACCCTGCCGCCTCCGGCCGACAGCAGCCGCGGGACCACGGCGCGTGCCACCAGGAAGTAGCCGGTCAGGTTGGTCGCCACCACGTCTCGGAACCCATCGGGAGACAGCACCCAGAACGGCTGCGGGTCGGTGAGGAACCGCGGGTTGACCGTCCGCATGCCGATCCCGGCGTTGTTGACCAGGACGTCGAGCCCGCCGAACCGGCCGAACACGCGGTCGACCCCCCGCTCGACGTCGTGGTCGTCCCGGACGTCCATGCCGACACCGACGCACCCGTTGCCCAGTTCGCGGGCCGCCGCCTCGGCCCTGCCCTCGTCGCGGCCGGTGATCGCCACGGTGGCCCCGGCG
>JAOPWM010000036.1 GCA_025965695.1 Blastococcus sp. | reverse complement strand
CCCCGGGTGCACCGCCCCCCGCGGGCTGGGCCTCCGGCGCCGGGCCGGGCGCATCGGGGTCGCCGGCCGCAGCAGGGCGAACAGCCGCCGCAGGTGGTCGCGCTCGGCGAGGCTCATCTCTGCGACGTCCCGGTGGCGCAGCACCTCGTCCGCACTGGCCTGCGTCGCCAGGTCGGAGGTGTCGGTGTCGTCGTCCTGCCCCGAGCCGGGTTCGAGGGGCGCGGTGATCGCCGGCTGCGGCTGGGTCCGGGCCGACGGACGCGGGGCGCGGGGTGCCTCGCCGGCGAAGTAGGCGGCGAAGGCGGCGTCGTACCGGTCGAGGTCGTCCGGGCTGCCGCAGAGGGTCAGCCGCCCGGCCCAGTAGACGTCGGTCGGATCGAGCACGTCCAGCGAACCGAGCGCAGCGAGCATCGCCTCGACACGGTCAGGGGAGGCGGTGACACCGGCATGGCGCAACGTGCGTGCGAACCCGAGGACGGTGTCGACGACGTCGCGCGCGAGCCTGGGGGCGGCGATGCCTCCCGAGCGACTGTCACCCACCGAAGAGCGCCCCCCGGGCCAGCGCGTGCACCCGGTCGGTGTCCTCGCGGTACTTGAGGACGGCGCCCAGGGTGCGGGCGGCGATGTCCGGGTCGAGGTCGCGAGCACCCAGGGTGTGCAGCGCGGTGGCCCAGTCCATCGACTCGGCGATCCCCGGGGGCTTGAGCAGATCGAGGGTGCGCAGCTTCGCGGTGGCCCTGGCCACCTCGCGGGCCAGCTGCTCGGTGACCTGCGGCAGCCGGCGGCGCAGGATCGCGACCTCACGGTCGAAGTCGGGGTGCTGCAGCCAGTGGTAGAGGCAGCGGCGCTTGAGGGCGTCGTGCACCTCGCGCGTGCGGTTGGAGGTCAGGATCACCAGCGGCGGCGTCGTGGCCCGGACCGTGCCGAGCTCCGGTATGGAGATCGTGAAGTCCGAGAGCACCTCCAGGAGGAACGCCTCGAACTCGTCGTCCGCACGGTCCACCTCGTCGACCAGCAGGACGCTGGGAGAGTCCTCGAGCGCCTGCAGCAGGGGACGCGCCAGCAGGAAGCGGCGGTCGTAGAGCGAGGCCTCGAGCTCCTCGGTGTCCTCCGTGGCGTGCGCGGCCTCGGCCGCGCGCAGGTGCAGCAACTGCCGGCCGAAGTCCCAGTCGTAGAGCGCCTGGCTGGCCTCGAGCCCCTCGTAGCACTGGAGCCGGTAGATCGGCCGGCCGGTGACCTCGGCCAGGGCGTGTGCCAGCGCGGTCTTGCCGACCCCCGCCTCACCCTCCAGGAACAGTGGGCGGTGCATCACGAGCGCCAGATACGCGGCCGTGGCCAGCCCCTCGTCGGGCAGGTAGCCGGTGGCTTGGAGCGCGGCCGCCAACTCGTCGGGGTCCGCGAAACCCGGGGGTTCGGCGACGATCGGCTGCACGGTCGGCTCGCTCACACCCCCGAGCATCCCACCCGGCCGCAGAACGGCGGCCGGACGAGTCCGGTCCTCGTCCGGCCGCCGTCGTCCCGGTTGCGACCCTTCGCACCTCGCCCCGGCGCCCCCGCACCGGGACGGGTGTCAGCCGCGCCGGTCGGTGTCGGCGCCGTCGACCTCGATCCCCTCCTTGCGGACGCTCTCGCTGACCTGGACCTCGTCAGCGACGGTGGTCTTGTCCAGGCGGACGCGCTCGACCGGCACGGCCTCCTTGTCCACGACCGGACGCTCGGCGTGCAGCGTGACCTCGTGCTCCTCCTCACTGATCGCGGGCCCGTCCATCGCGTTGCCGATGTTGGCGTCGGTGATGGGTTCCCGCTCGACGCGGACCTCCTCGCGCGAGACGGGCACGGTCTCGGTCACGTTCTCCGTGACGACGTACTTGCGCAGGCGGGCCCGGCCCACCTCCTCGGAGCGGGTGTCGACGTTCAGTCGCTCCTCGGAGACGGTCATGGCGTCGTCCGTCGTCGGGCCGGAGGTGTCGTGGCCGACCGTGCCGCGGGCGTCGGTGCCGGTCTGCATGCCGGTCCTCTCTGTGCCGGTCCTCCCTGTGCCAGTCCCCTCTGTGCCGGTCGTCTCCCTGCCGGTCGTCTGCATCACGGGTGTCTGCATGCCCGCGCCCATGCCGGTGCCCATGCCGTAGTAGCGGTAGAGCTCCTGCTCCTCCTCCGGCGACAGGTGGCCGTCGGCGTCGATCTTCGGGGCGTCCTTCACCTGCGTCTTGCTCACGGGTACGCGGACACCGTCGTCGGTCAGGTCGGCGTTCCGGATCGGGACGAAGGACTCCTTGGTCCCGAACAAGCCGGTGCGGACGGTGACCCACTCCGGCTGCCCGGTCTCGTCATCGAGGTACACCTCGGCGGCGGACCCGATCTTCTCGCCGGACTCGTCGTAGACGTCATGGCCAATCACGCGGCTGATGGTGTCGGTACCGATCATCGTCGAGGTGCTCCTGTCGTGACATGGGGTGTTCGGTCACTGATCTGGGTGACCGCGACAGGAGAGGGGAAACGAGCCCGGCTTGATCGACTCGGGCGGCGCTCATCCGGGGCGGTCGCGCTCCGCGGCCCCCCGCTACGCGTCGTCGCGTCGCCGGGACCATGTTTTCCCTGGTCACGGAGCAATGAATGCCGCGCAACCCGCCTGTCCACGACCGATTTGCTCATGAGTGGCGCCGATCACTCTGCGCAATAGGGCTCCGGCCGGGCGTGTCCCGGCGCGTCGTCCACGGCGCGTCCTCCAGGGACGAGCGGGGAGCCGTGCTTAGCGTCAACGGGTGCCTCCCCGTTCGCCGTACGACAACCTCGTCCATCCCCGCACCGTGAAGAAGCAGCCTCCGTCCGTCGAGGCCGAGATCGACCTCGTCGTGGAGGACCCGAGCTCCGGGTTCGTGGGAGCCGTGGTCCGCTGCGAGAAGGACGTCGTCCACCTCGAGGACCGCTTCGGCAAGGTCCGCGGATACCCGCTCGGCCCTGGCTTCTGGGTGGACGGCCGGCCCGTCGTGCTGGTGCGGCCGAAACAGGCCGGGCCGTCGGGCCCGATGCGCAGCGCCTCCGGTTCGACCTATGTGGCCGGCGCCCGGGCGCGGGTGGCGCGTGCGGGGCGGATCTACGTCGAGGGCAAGCACGACGCCGAGCTGGTCGAGAAGGTGTGGGGTCACGACCTGCGCGTCGAGGGCGTCGTCGTCGAACCGCTGCACGGGGTGGACGATCTGCCCGCGATCGTGAAGGAGTTCCGGCCGACCCAGGGACGGCGACTCGGCGTGCTGGTCGACCACCTGGTGAGAGGCTCGAAGGAGTCCCGGATCGCCGAGCAGATCACCGGCGAGCACGCCCTCGTCGTGGGCCACCCGTTCATCGACATCTGGCAGGCGGTCAAGCCTCACGTCGTCGGCATCACGGCCTGGCCGGTGATCCCGAAGGGCCAGCCCTGGAAGGAAGGCGTCTGCAAGGCGCTGGGCTGGGAGGACGACACCGGCTACGTCTGGGCGCAGCGGATCCTCGCCCGGGTGAAGAACTTCACCGACCTCGAGCCGACGCTGCTGGGCCGCGTCGAGGAGCTCATCGACTTCGTCACGACGGACTAGGACGACGGAATGCTCGGTGTTCCGCGGCGCGGAGGCCGGAGGTCTCCCGCCGCGGAACACGAAGCGGCTCAGTTCAGGCCGGGGCGGCACCTGGCCGCGGTGTGATGCGGAGCATCACCCAGGGACATAGTTGAACTCGTCGGGGTTCGGGCCAGTGCGCTCGTCCCGGTTCAGCGCGGAGATGGCCGCCATCGCCGACTGGTCGAGCTCGAAGTCGAAGATGTCGAAGTTCTCCTCGACCCGGCTGCGGGTCACCGACTTCGGGAAGACGACGTCGCCGCGCTGGATGTGCCAGCGGAGCGTGACCTGCGCGGGGGTCTTGCCGACCTGGCCGGCGATCTCGGCGATGACCGGGTCGTCGTTCACCTTGCCACGCGCGATCGGGGCCCACGCCTCGGTGACGATCTCGTGCTCGGCGTCGAAGGCGCGCACCTCGTCCTGGGTCAGGAAGGGGCTCGCCTCGACCTGGTTCACCGCCGGCCGCACCTCGGAGGCGGCGAAGATGTTGCGCAGGTGCTGGGGCTGGAAGTTCGAGACCCCGATGGCCTTCACCCGGCCACTGGCGTAGATCTCCTCCATCACCTTCCACCGCGCGACGTAGTCGGCCACCGCCGGCAGCGGCCAGTGGATCAGGAAGAGGTCGAGCTCGTCGAAGCCCAGATCGGAGAGGCTCGCGTCGAACGAGCGCAGGATGTCGTCGCGCTCGAGGCGATTGTTGTTCAGCTTGCTGGTCACGAACACCTCGTTCCGCGGGATGCCGGACTCGCGGACGGCGAGGCCGACCTCGCGCTCGTTGCCGTACATCTGCGCCGTGTCGATGTGCCGGTAGCCGATCTCCAAGGCCGAGGCGGTGGCTTCCACCGTCTCGCTGGGCGGGATCTGGAAGACGCCGAAGCCCAGCTGGGGGATCTCGACGCCGTTGTTCAGGGTGATCGTGGGCACGGGTGCCACAGGGCGGTCCTTCCGATCGAGGGGCGCCGCGGGACGGGGGGCGCGGCCTTCCGAGCTGACCGGCTACCCCGCAGCCGGCCGCTCCACGCCCATACTTCCGTCCGGTGAGATCTCGGCCGGGACGGGGGCCGGCCGGCGCAGCAGCGGTGAGAAGGAGAGCGCCAGGACCGCAGCCAGCGCTGCGGCCAGCGCGGGGACGGCGAACGCCGACTCGGCCCCCCGGTGGTCCACCGCCCAGCCCGCCAGCACCGAGCCGGCGGTGACGCCGAGCGTCAGCCCCGTCGTCGTCCAGGACAGCGCCTCGGTGAGGGCCCAGCGGGGCACCCGCGACTCCACCAGCGAGAGGCCGGAGACCAGTACCGGCGCGATCGTCAGCCCGGCCGCGAATCCCGCCGCGACCAGCACCGTCAGCGAGCCGACGCCCCACAGCAGCTGCGCCGCCAGCCCGAACAGCACGGCGGTACCGAGGAACCGGTTGGTCAGCGTGCCGGGGATGCGGGCCACCCCGTAGGCGAGCCCGGCCACCAGGCTGCCGGCGGCGTAGATCGCCAGCGCGAGACCGGCGAAGGTCGGAACGCCCTCGGCGTCGGTGAACCCCACGACCACGACGTCCATGGCCCCGAAGACGACGCCGATCGCCAGGTAGCTTCCCGCGACGACGAGGACGGTGGCGTTGAGGGCGTCCCATCGGCGGGCCGGCGCAGCCGGGTCGACCGCCTGCACCGCCGGTTCGGTGCCCCGCTGTCCGGCCAGCCACAAGCCCCCGACCGAACCCAGGACGATCCCGGTCAGGAAACCCACGGGCGGGGCGACGAGCGTGGCCAGCAGCGTCACCAGGGGTGGCCCGACGACGAACACCACCTCGTCGACGACGGCCTCCAGCGCGAACGCGGTCTGCCGCCGCGCCGGGTCGTCGAGCGCCTCGGCCCAGCGGGCGCGCACCAGCGACCCGATGTTGGGACCGCTCGCGCCGGTGAGCGCGGCGAGCACGAACCAGCTCCACCGCGGCCCGCCGGCGACGACCACGCTGACGAAGGCGACGCCGGAGACGAAATAGGCCGCCATCGCCCAGCGCAGGATCGCGCCCTGGCCGCGGCGGTCCATCGCCCGGGCCCACTGCGGACTGACCACCGAGAAACTCAGCGCGAGCGTGCCGGAGACCGCCCCGGCGAGCGCGTAGCTGCCGGTTTCCCCCGCGACCAGCAGCACCGCACCGAGGCCGAGCATGGGGATGGGCAGCCGGGCGACCCAGCCGGCGAAGGAGAACGCCGCCGACCCCGGAACGGTGAAGAGACGGGCGTACGGGCTGAAGACTGTGCGGGGCGACACGGGTTCTCTCGCGCTCTCTGGCCACAAGCGAGTGCGGGGCAGTTCTCCGCCGGTCTCTCGGGTGGCTGGCCGAGCCTAGCTGTGGAAGCCGACGACCCCGACCGCATTTCGCCGGTTTCGGCACTACATTCGGCCTGTGAGCAGCAGCCCCTTGCCCGACCCCTGGGTGCGCCCCGCCCAGGACGCGTTGCCCGGGCGCGGTGGGCTGGTCGACCGGCACGGCCGCGTGGCCACCGACCTGCGGGTCTCGCTGACCGACCGGTGCAATCTGCGCTGCAGCTACTGCATGCCGCCCGAGGGCCTGGACTGGCTGCCCAAGGTCGAGGTGCTCACCGACGACGAGATCTCGCGGCTGGTGCGGATCGGCGTGGAACAGCTCGGCATCGACGAGGTCCGGTTCACCGGTGGGGAGCCGCTACTGCGCCCGGGCCTGGTGGGGATCGTCGCCGCCGCGACAGCACTGAGCCCGCGCCCCGAGGTCAGCCTCACCACGAACGCCATCGGGCTCGCACGCGTCGCGCCCGCCCTGGCCGCCGCCGGCCTGGACCGGATCAACTGCAGCCTGGACACGGTCGACCGCGACCGCTTCAAGCAGCTGACGCACCGCGACCGCCTCGACGACGTCGTCGCAGGGCTGGCGGCCGCCCACGCAGCGGGTCTGACCCCCGTAAAGGTCAACGCCGTCCTGCTGCGCGGGATCAACGAGGCAGACGCCCTCCCGCTGCTGGACTTCTGCCTCGAGCACGACTACCAGCTGCGCTTCATCGAGCAGATGCCGCTGGACGCCCATCACGCCTGGACCCGCGGCGAGATGGTGACGGCCGAGGACATCCTCGAACGCCTGTCGGCCGCGCACACGCTCACCCCGGACGTCGAAGAGCGCGGTTCGGCGCCGGCCGAGCGCTGGCTCGTGGACGGCGGACCGGCCACCGTCGGCGTCATCGCGTCGGTCACCCGCAATTTCTGCGGCGCCTGCGACCGCACGCGGCTGACCGCGGACGGGCAGATCCGCAACTGCCTGTTCGCCCGCGAGGAGTCCGATCTCCGGACGGCGATGCGCGCGGGTGCCACCGACGAGGAACTGGCCGACCGCTGGCGGATCGCGACGCTGAGCAAGCTGCCCGGCCACGGCATCGACGACCCGAGCTTCCTGCAGCCGACCCGGCCGATGTCGGCGATCGGCGGCTGAGTTGTCCGCCGGCCCGCCCACCCCCACGATGGCCGTCACCGTCCGGTACTTCGCGGGCGCCCGGGCTGCCTCCGGTGTCGACACCGAGAGCCGCATCGCCGCAACGCTCGACGAGTTGGTCGGGCAGATCGTCGCCGCGCACGGCGAGAAGCTGGAGCGCGTGCTCACCGCATGCTCGTTCCTCGTGGACGGAACCTCGGCCCGCGACCGGGCGTTGGTGCTCTCACCCGGGGCCGTCGTCGACGTCCTGCCCCCGTTCGCGGGAGGCTGACAGGCCCGGGAGCATCGCAGCGAGGAACGAGCGAGGAGCGGACCGGGCCGCGGAAGCCGATCAGTGCCAGGGTGGCTGACCGGTCACTGACCTGCGGAAGGATGGACCCATGAGCATCTTCGACAAGGTGAAGGCGAAGGCCGAGGAACTGCTCGGCCGGGCCGAGCAGGTCTACGGCGAGTCCCACGGCGACGCAGCGGCCACGGTCGCGGGGGAGGCCCACGTGATGGAGGCCGAGGCCGAGGAGGAGCAGCTCGACCGTGACGCGCACGGCCACGACGACGGCGGGCTCACCGGCGCCCGCTGACGACCGGACGGTGAGCCGGTCGTGCGCGCCGAGCAGCTGACCGGTCCGGTTGCGTACCACGCCGAGGGCCCGGTCTGGTCCGACCGCTGGGGCGGGCTGCGCTGGGTCGACATGCTCGCGGGCGACATCCTCTCCCTGGCGGGGGACGGAACGGTCCGACGCCGGCACGTCGGGGGCGTCGCCGCCGCGCTGCGACCGCGCCGGGGCGGCGGGGCGGTCATCGCGGTCGAGCGGGGCTTCACCCTCGAGGACGCCGACGGCACCCTCACGCCGATGGAGCCGGTGTGGACCGACGCCGGGGTGCGGATGAACGAGGGCGGCTGCGATCCCGACGGCCGTTTCTGGTGCGGCTCCATGGCCTATGACCAGCGGCCGGGCGCCGCCGCGCTCTACCGGCTCGACCCCGACGGAAGCGTCCACGCCGCCCTGGAGGGGGTCACGGTGTCCAACGGCCTCGACTGGAGCCCCGACGGCTCGCTCGCCTACTACGACGACACCGCGACCCACCGTGTCGACGTCTTCGACTACGACCCGCACGCCGGCCTGACCGCACGCCGTCCCTTCGTGCAGCTGCCCGACGACGGCAATCCCGACGGACTCACCGTCGACGCCGAGGGCGGGGTCTGGGTGGCCCTGTACGGGAGCGGGGCGGTGCACCGCTACACCCGGGACGGCGTGCTCGACGCCGTGGTCGAGGTGCCGACCGCGCTGGTGACCGCCTGCGCGTTCGGCGGCCCGCACCTGGACGAGCTGTTCGTCACGACCTCGCGGGAGGGCCTCGCACCAGGGGATGACCCGCTGGCTGGATCACTGTTCCGTGCCGAGGTCGCGATCGCGGGACTCCCGGTACGTGAGTTCGCCGGCTGAACCGGAACGGGGTTGACCCGTCCCGTATCAGGGAACAGACACCCCGTGGTTCCGGGCGGGATCGGTGACGTCGCGCCCTGGCCGGACTGGGGCGCCGCGGCCAGGGGAGCGCTGGATTTCCTGCACGAGCACATGGGCTGGGACGTCTGGATGGTCACCCGGGTCGTCGACGACTGTCAGATCGTCCTGTGCTCCTACCCCGACGGCCTGGTCCGGTCCGGCGCCCGTCTTCCGTGGGCGGAGAGCTTCTGCCGTCAGATGATCGAGGGCCGGGCGCCGCGGGTCGCCACGGTGACGGCGGCCGTTCCCGCATACGCCGCGTGCACGAAGGGGCTCGGCCACGAGATCGCGGCCTACATCGGCGTCCCGCTCGTGGGTCCGGACCGGCAGCTGTTCGGCACCCTCTGCGGCGTCGCCTTCCGGGCGAAGCCACGCAGCGCCGCCCGTGAACTGCCGCTCGTGGAGATGGTCGCGCGGATGCTGAGCACGCTGCTCGCCGCGGGCCTCGAGGCACCGCCGCTACCGGAGGCCCCGGTGTCTTCCTGAGCAGGCCCATCCTTCCCGTCATCGCGCCGCGCTACGTGACCGGCGAGTACTGCTCGCCGGCGCGGCGTGGCGCACTGAATCGTGACCGGCGGCACCCTCGGCACGGAAAGCCGAGCCCTCGGGGGGCCAAGCTGGTGAGCGACCGTGCAGTGCCGCACGGTCGCGTCCCCCTGGGGGGACCGGCCTTTCCAGTACCTCGGCCATCCGACCGAACACGCGGAGACGAACCGTGACGCAATCCGACGACGACCAGACGATCCTGATCAAGGCGGACGGGCGCACCCTGGCGAGCGCCGAAGTCCATGCCACCGACGAGCCGGGAGTCGTGCACTCCGACCTGCACGTGGAGTCCGGGCACCTGCCTGGCGGCACGCGCACGCGTCTGGTCGATGCCGTGCTCGATTCCCCAGAGGTGGATCAGGCCGAACGCCTGCTGGCGACGATGCCGCTCGGAGACACCGAGATGCTCGACCGGGTCCGCCAACGCTGTGACGACGTGGAGGCGCGCGCCGCCGGGGCCACCAAGCTCGTCGAGGCCCGGTTGGAGCAGCGGCACTGACGCGCTCCCTGCCCTAGGGGCAGGCCACCCATTCCTCCTCGCCGTCGGCGAAGACCTGCCGCTTCCAGATCGGCAGCCGCTTCTTCACCTCATCGACGAGTTCGGCGCAGGTCGCGAACGCCTGACCGCGGTGCGACGCGCTCACGGCACACGCCAGCGCGACGTCCCCGATGCCGAGCAGACCGATCCGGTGCGAGACGGCGACGGCGTGCACGTCGGGGCGCGCGGCGAACTCCTCCGCCAGCTCGCGGATCACGTCGGGCGCGGAGGGGTGGCCGACGTACTCGAGTTCGGTCACCGACCGGCCGCCGTCGTGGTCGCGGACCACACCGGCGAAGGAGACGACGGCGCCGGCGGCCTTGTCGGCCACGGCGTCCTCGTGCTCGGGCACGGACAGCGGCTCGTCGACGACCCGGGCGATCACGGCGCCGAAGGTACCCCGGACGGCGGGACGTCGAGGTCGGTCGGATCTGCCAGGCCGGTGCAGTCGATCTCCGTGACGTCGTGCGAAGCCAGGTACCGGCGGGCGCCCTCGTCACCGGTCGCGGTCTCGGCCACCCCGGCCCAGTGTTCCCGGCCGATCAGCACGGGATGGCCGCGGACCCCGTCGTAGGTCGCGACCGCGAGCGCGGACGGGGAGGCGTGCCCGGCCAGTCGGGCCAGCGCTTCCGGGGTCATGCCCGGCGTGTCCACGAGCAGCAGGAGGACGGCGTCGACCTGACCCGGCCACCCGCGCAACCCGTCGAGGCCGGTGCGCAGCGAGGAGGCCATCCCGGTCGCCCAGTCCTTGTTGGCCAGCACGGTGGCCCCGCCGAGGTCGGCGGCCCGCCAGACGTCCACCGCCTGGGCGCCGAGCACGACGAGCACGGGGTCGCAGACCGCCGTCGCCGTCCGGACCGCCCGTTCGACCAGCAGGCTGCCCTCGTACTCGACCAGCGCCTTCGGCATCCCGTAGCGGCGTCCTCCACCGGCGGCGAGGACGACGGCGGCGACGATCGGAGAGCTCACCCTCCTACCCTCCCAGAGCGGCCACAATGGCCATTTCGGCCGCTCGTCAGCGGGCGTAGACGGCGACCTCGGACGCCTTCACGGTCGCCCAGACCGGCGCGCCGGGGACGAGTCCCAGCTCGGCGAAAGCGGTCGCGGTGACGTCGGCGACCAGCGGCACCTCGCCGGCCAGTTCGCAGCGCACCGTCGCGCCGTGCGGGGTCGCGCCGACCAGGGTCGCCGGCCAGACGTTGCGCGGGCTGCCGTCGGGCCGGGCCAGGTAGAGCGCGACCGACTCCGGGCGGACGGCGGCGAACACCCGCCCGGCCGCCTCCTCGGCCACTGCCACCTCACCCCCGCTGTCGAGCCGGACTATTCGCCCGGTCCCCGTGCCGGGCAGCAGCGAGAGCCCGACGAGGCGGGCGACGTAGTCGGTGCGCGGGCGGCGGTTCACCTCGGCGGGTGTCCCGGCCTGGACGACGCGGCCGTTCTCGACGACGACGACCCGGTCGGCCAGGGCCATCGCGTCCACCGGGTCATGGGTCACCAGCACCGTGCTGCCGGCGAACTCGGCCAGGTGCCGTCGCAGCTCGGCCCGCACGGTGAGCCGGGTGCGGGCGTCCAGCGCCGACAGCGGCTCGTCGAGCAGCAGCAGCGCCGGATCGCCGACGAGGGCCCGGGCCAGCGCCGCCCGCTGGGCCTGTCCCCCGGACAGCTGTCCCGGGCGCTGATCGGCCAGGCCCGCCAGGCCGACACGGGCGAGCCAGCCGGCCGCCGCCTCGACCCGAGCCGCCTTCCGCATCCCCCGTGTCCGGAGCCCGAATGCGACGTTCTCCCCCACGGTCAGGTGCGGGAAGAGCAGCGCGTCCTGGAAGACGACACCTTGCGACCGCCGGTGCGCGGGCAGGTGCGTCCGCGTCCGGACGTCGTCCCAGGGGTGGCCGTCGACGGTGACACGGCCGCCGTCGGCGGGCAGCAGCCCGGCGAGAACTCGCAAGAGCGTGGACTTGCCCGCCCCGTTGGGACCGAGGACGGCGAGCACCTCGCCATCGGCGACGTCCATCTCGACGTCGAGCGCCAGTGATCCGCGCCGGACCAGGACCCGTGCCGACAGGCTCACGCGACCGGAGCCCCTGATCGCCCCAGCCAGCGGTCGCGCAGCAGGAGCAGCGTGGCCAGCGAGACGGCCAGCAGCACGAGGGACAGCACGAGGGCCGCCTCGGGGTCCCGCTGCAACGCCAGGTAGACGGCCAGCGGCATCGTCTGCGTCGTCCCTGGGAAGTTGCCGGCGAAGGTGATGGTCGCCCCGAACTCACCCAGGGCACGCGCCCAGCAGAGCACCGCCCCCGCGGCGACGCCCGGGGCGACCAGCGGCAGCGTGACCCGCCGGAAGGTGGTCCACCGGTCGGCGCCGAGCGTGGCGGCGACGTCCTCGAACCGTGCGTCGGCGGCCCGCAGGGCGCCCTCGACGCTGATCACCAGGAACGGCATGGCCACGAACGTCTCGGCGATGACGACGGCAGTGGTCGTGAACGGGATCGTGATGTCGAACTGCTCGAACAGCCAGCGCCCCAGCAGCCCCTGCCTGCCCAGCACCAGGAACAGCGCGACCCCGCCGACCACCGGCGGCAGCACCAGCGGCACCGTCACCAGCGCACGCAGGACGCTGCGGCCGCGGATCCGCGAACGGGCGAGCACCCAGGCCAGCGGCACGCCCATCAGCAGCGAGAGCAGCGTGGCAACCGTCGCCGAGAGGAGGGACAGCCGCAGCGCATCGCCCACGCCGGGTGCGGTGAGCTGTGGCGCCAGGTCCGACCACGGGGCCCGCACCAGGAGGCCGACGACCGGCAGCACCAGGAAGGCGATGCCCAGGCCGGCGGGGACCAGCAGTGGCGTGGGGATGCCGGTGCCCTCGCGGGGCCGGGTCACGGTTCCTGGAAACCGGCGTGCCGGAGGACCTGCTGCCCGGCGTCGGACAGCACCAGGTCGACGAACGCCCGTGCGGCCGCCGGGTTCGGGGCATCGGTCAGCACGGAGAGCGGGTACCGGTTGACCGCGAGGGAGGACTCGCGGAAGGCGAAGGCGAGAACTTTGTCGCCGGCCGCGTGGACGTCGGAGACGTAGACCAGCCCGGCGTCGACCTCGCCGAGCTCCACCTTCGTCAGTACCGCCCGGACGTCGTCCTCGTACGTGTCCGGCGCACCGTTGAGACCCGCGGAGTCGAGCACCTTCGCCGCGGCCGCCCCGCACGGCACCTCCGGCGCGCAGACGGCGAGGGTGAGGTCTGCGGGGACGAGGTCGGCGAGGCCGGGGATGCCGGCTGCTTGCGGTGGGGCGATGCGGGCCGGGTTGCCCGGCGGGACGGCGAGCATCAGCGAGTTCTGGGCGAAGACCGTCGGATCCACGGCCAGCCCGGCATCCTTTTCCTTCGCCATCTGGGCCTCGTCCGCCGAGGCAAAGACATCGGCGGGGGCGCCCTGGGTGAGCTGCGTGGCCAGCGCCGAACTGCCCGCGAAGTTGAACCGCACCTCAAGATCCGGGTTGTCGGCCATCAGCTGGTCGCCGAGCGCGGTGAAGACGTCGGTCAGGGATGCGGCCGCGAAGACGGTCACGGTGCCGGTGAGCTTCCCGCTCCCAGAGCTCTCGGCCGACGATGAGCCTGTGGCGGTGTCCGAGGAGGAGGCGGCGGGACCGGCGCAGCCGGCGAGCGCGAGGAGCGCCACCGCCGCGACAGCGGCCGCGCGCCCCTTCACGGGACGTCCACGCTGACCTGCGTCGCCTTCACCGTCGCGACGGCGCGGACGCCGGCCTCGAGGCCCAGTTCGTCTGCCGCCTCCCGGGACATGAGGGAGACCAGCCGGAAGGGTCCGGCCTGGATCTCCACCTGCGCCATGACGGTGTCCCGCAGGACCCGCGTGACGATGCCGGTCAGCCGGTTGCGGGCCGACGACGGCGTCGTGCCCGGCTCCGGCGCCTCCCGGAGGCGAGTGGCGACGAGCGCGAGATCCGCGCCGTCGACCACCGCCGGGCCGGTGCCCTCCCGGTGCGCGGGCAGACGGTCGCTGTCGATCCAGCGGCGGACGGTGTCGTCGCTGACGCCGAGCAGCGAGGCGGCTTCAGCGATCCGGTATGTGGTCGGCACGGGCGGACCATAGATCCGCAGGTGCGGAAGATCAACAGCTTGCTGGCTCCGCGGGTGCGGAATAACGTGCGGTCCACCACTCCCCACTCACCCGCGTGGTGCGGCGGCCCGCATCGGCGCGCGCTGCCACGTCGGCAGAATCACCGAGATACCCATGGTGAGCAGTTCCGCTGTGCGCGTCCGGTTTGCCGATCGGAGACGCCGGGCAGCCTCGGTCGGTGGGAGCACGCCGCGACAACGACCCTGAGGACCTGACCCACGTGCCGGCCGGCAACCCGGCAGGGAATTCGGCGTCGGTCCGCACGCGGCGCATCCGCGAGTTCGCCCGCGACGTCCTCGGCTTTCCGGAGTTCCGCCCCGGCCAGGAGGCGGCCATGCAGTCGGTCGTGGCCGGCACCGACACGCTCGCCGTCCTTCCGTCCGGAGCCGGCAAGACGGCGATCTACCAGGTCGCGGGCCAGTTGCTCGACGGGCCGGTCGTGGTCGTGTCACCGCTGATCGCCCTGCAGCGTGACCAGGTCGAGCGGCTGGCCGAGATCGAGGACCGCGCCGGGCGGGCGGCCCAGCTGAACTCCAGCATGTCGGCCGGCGACCAGCGGGAGGTCCTGGATGCGCTCGGTGAGGGAACGGTCCGCTTCGTCTTCCTCGCCCCCGAGCAGCTCACCAAGCCCGAGGTCGTGGACGCCGTCCGCGAGGCCCGGCCGGCGTTGTTCGTGGTCGACGAGGCCCACTGCGTCTCGGCGTGGGGTCACGACTTCCGCCCGGACTACCTGCGGCTGGGCGGTGTCATCGAACAGCTGGGGCACCCGACGGTCCTCGCACTCACCGCGACGGCCGCCCCGCCGGTTCGGGCCGAGATCGTCGAGCGGCTGGAGATGCGCGAGGCACGGGTCGTCGTCGCTGGTTTCGACCGGCCCGAGATCCGCCTGGAGGTCGACCAGTACGCCGACGCCTACGGCAAGCAGCAGGGGGTGCTCGACCGCGTTCTCGCCGAGATCGGGGACGGCCGCGGGCCCGGCATCGTCTACAGCGCCACCCGGAAGGGCACCGAGGAGATCGCCGAGCAGCTGGCCGACCGTGGGCTGCGGGTCCGGCCATACCACGCGGGCCGGAACAAGACCGAGCGCGAGGACACCCAGCGTGCCTGGATGGACGACGAGCTGGACGTCGTCGTCGCGACCACCGCGTTCGGCATGGGCATCGACAAGCCCGGCACCCGGTTCGTCGTCCACGCCGAGCCCGCGGATTCCGTCGACAGCTACTACCAGGAGATTGGCCGGGCGGGACGCGACGGGCAGCCGGCGCTCGCCGTGCTGGTCTACCGGCAGGAGGACCTCGGCCTCCGCCGGTTCTTCGCCGCCGGCAGCCCGGCGGAGGAGGTGCTCCAGCAGGTGGCCGGGCTGGTGCAGGCTGCAGCGGCGGCGGGCATCGAGGACGGCGTCGACGTCAAGGACCTGCGGGAGGAGACCGGGCGCGCGGCCACCCCGCTGGCCCGCGATCTCAACCTGCTCGAGCAGGTGTCGGCAGTCGTCCTGGACGAGGACGGCGCCGCATACCCGGCCAAGGACGCCCCGCCGCCGGAGGAGGCAGCGGCAGCGGCGCGCGAGCTGGCCGAGCACCACGAGCGGGTGGACCAGAGCCGGGTCGAGATGATGCGCGGCTACGCCGAGACGACCGAGTGCCGGCGGCAGTTCCTGCTGGGCTACTTCGGCGAACAGCTCGACGAACCGTGCGGGAACTGTGACAACTGCTCGGCCGGCACCGCCCAGGAGCGCCCGGCGCCGGCAGAACACGACACGCCCTTCCCGGTCGAGACGCCGGTCGAGCACAGCGAGTGGGGGCCCGGCGTCGTCATGCGGGTCGAGGACGACCGGCTGGTCGTGCTCTTCGACGAGGTCGGCTACAAGACGCTCGGCATCGCCGCCGTCACCGAGAACAACCTGCTGAAGGCACGTACCCCCGCCTGACCTGGGTAAGGGCGCGGCACTGTCCGCGGTGCAAGGAGACGACGCGTGAAGGTTCTCGGCATCAATGCGCTCTACCACGACCCGGCGGCCGCGCTCCTGGTCGACGGGAAGGTCGTGGCCGCGGCGGAGGAGGAGCGGTTCAGCCGGCGCAAGCACGGCAAGCGCCCGCTGCCGTGGAGTGCCTGGGAGTTGCCCGAGCTGTCGGCCGCGTGGTGCCTGGCGGAGGCCGGCCTGACACCGGCCGACCTCGACGCTGTCGCCTACTCCTTCGACCCGCGGCTGATGCCGTCGCCGGCCCAGACCGGCCTGCACGACGACGGCGACGTCATGCGGAAGCTGTACGCCGAGCAGGCGCCGTCCTTCCTCGCGCACCATCTGCCTGGGCTGGCCGAGGAGAAGGTCGCCTACGTCCCGCACCACGTGGCGCACGCCGCGTCGGCCGGACTGGCCGCGCCGTACCCGACCAACTCCGTGCTGGTCCTCGACGGCCGCGGAGAGGCGGTCAGCCATCTCGCCGGCCGCTACACCGACGGGCAGCTGGAGGTGCTGGCCAGCCAGGCACTGCCGCATTCCCTGGGCCTGCTCTACGAGGACCTGACCGAGCACCTCGGTTTCCTCCGCAGCAGCGACGAGTACAAGATCATGGCGATGGCGTCCTACGGGAAGCCGCGGTTCGCCGCTGAGCTCGCCGGGTCGATCTGCGCCACCGGGGACGGCGGCTTCCGGACGGCGCGCATCGACTTCGCCGAGTTCGCCCCACGGCTGGGCACGGGTGACGAGTGGACCGAGGCGCACGCCGACCTGGCCGCGAGCGTCCAGCTGCGGCTGGAGGAGACGCTGCTCGATCTCGTCCGCTGGCTGCACGGGCGGACCGGCGACACGGCGCTCACCCTGGCGGGCGGCGTCGCGCTCAACTGTGTGGCCAACAGCCGCATCTCCGCCGAAGGGCCGTTCGAGCACGTCTGGGTGCAGCCGGCCGCGGGTGACTCCGGCACCGCGCTGGGGGGCGCGATGGCCGTGGCCCGCGACCTGGGGGACGTTCCCGAACCCATGCCCGGCGCGGACCTCGGGCGCGGCTGGACCGACGAGGAGATCGAGGCCTGGTTGACGACGGCGGCGATCGCCTACGAGCGCCCCCACGACGTGGCCGACGCGGTCGCCCAGGTGCTGGCGGACAACGGGATCGTCGCTTGGTTCCAGGGCCGCAGCGAGTTCGGCCCGCGCGCACTGGGCCATCGCTCGCTGCTGGCCCACCCCGGCCACGTGGCGAACCTGGAGCGGATGAACAACGTGAAGGGCCGCGAGCAGTTCCGGCCCGTCGCGCCGATGGTGCTGGCCGAGCGGGCCCCCGAGATCTTCGGCCGCGGCCCCATCCCATCGCCCTACATGCTGTTCGTCCACGACGTGGCGCCCGTGTGGCGCGACCGCATCCCGACGGTCACGCACGTCGACGGGACGGCGCGGATCCAGACCGTCGACCGCGCCGATGAGCCGCTGGTCGCCAGGATGCTCGAGTGCTTCGAACGCCGCACCGGGCTGCCGGTCGTCGTGAACACGAGCCTGAACACCGCCGGCCGGCCGATGGTCGACGACCCGCGGGACGCCCTGGAGTGCTTCGGCTCGGCGCCGGTCGACCTGCTGGCCATCGGACCGTTCGTCGTCCGCCGTTCCCGTCCGACCGTGCGCTGAACCGGACGGCAGAGTGCTGCCGAAGACCTCCCGACCCTCCCCGCGCACCGGCCGGCCGCCTGGGCAGCAGAAAGATTGCACCCCGCCCGATAGGGCAAGAGACGGTTGATGGATAGCGGGTGGGGTATCCCAGCCACCGAACCGCCGGCACACCGCGGGCGCAGCTCTCAGGAGGAACCATGGCCGCATCTGCGGACAACACCGGCGCCGGGACCCGTCCCTGGCCGCAGCTTCTCGCGCTGGTCTTCGGCGCGGTCTACCTGCTGGTCGGGATCGTCGGCTTCTTCGTCACCGGATTCGACCACTTCGCCGACAACTCGCAGCACGAGATGCTGCTCTTCTTCATGATCAATCCGCTGCACAACATCGTCCACATCCTCATCGGTGTGGCCGGACTGGTCCTGGCCCGCACCCTCGCCGGTGCCCGGACCTACGGCTGGCTGCTCGCGGTGGGTTATGCGGCGGTGTTCATCTACGGCCTGATCGCCGTCGGCAAGGACTGGGACTTCCTCAACATCAACGCGGCGGACAACGTCCTGCACATCGCCACGGCCCTCATCGGCCTGGTGATCGCGCTGGCTCCCGTCCGTACCGCCGTCTCCAGCCGCACGCGCGCCTGACCGCACACCGATAGCCGACCGGTCGGAGGAGCCGGGTGCCGTCGTCCCTCACGGGGACGGCGGGACCCGGCTCTCACCGTCTTCCGCTGCGCGCCGGGTCGGAGCAGACTGCGCAACAACGGCGGAAGAGAGCCGAGCAACGGTCCGTCCGCCAGGACCCCGAGGGGTGCCCGATGGACGACGACCCGGTCCTCCTCTCCCTGGGTGCCGACCTCGAACGCGACGACCCCGCCCTGGCGGCGCTCCTGAGCGGCCGGTCCCCCACCCCGCATCGGCGCTCGGCGGCATGGGTGCTGCTGGCGCTCCCACTGCTGCTGCCGGCACTCCTGCTGCCGGGCAGGGTGACGCTCGGCCTGATCGCGGTGCTGCTGATCCTCGCCTCGCCCGTGCTCGTCTGCTGGCTGTGCGCCACGCCGGAGGACCCGGCCGCCTGGCACACCTGACCACCGCCATGTCCGGTGGGCGACCGCCCACCCCCGACGCGACGCCGGACCCGTCCGCCGTTACCTTCCCGACATGGACTTCGCGCTCTCCGCCAAAGCCGAGGACGTCACCGGCCGGATGTGGGACTTCATGCGTGAGCATGTCTTCCCCGCCGAGCCCGTCTACGAGGAGTGGCGCGCTGCGCGCGGCCACGACAACCACGAGCATCCGCCGGTGCTCGAGGAACTCAAGACGGAGGCGCGCAAGCGCGGACTGTGGAATCTCTTCCACCACGAGCTGGCCGGACTGTCCAACCTCGAGTACGCGTCGGTCGCCGAGATCACCGGCTGGTCACCCACGATCGCGCCGGAGGCGATCAACTGCGGGGCGCCGGACACCGGCAACATGGAGACGCTCATGTTGTTCGGCACCGACGAGCAGAAGCAGCGGTGGCTGCAGCCGCTGCTCGAGGGCGAGATCCGTTCCGGGTTCGCGATGACCGAGCCCGACGTCGCGTCGTCGGACGCGCGCAACATCCAGACATCGATCGTGCGCGACGGCGACGACTACGTGATCAACGGCCGCAAGTGGTGGACCAGCGGGGCCGCCGACGAGCGCTGCCAGATCTTCATCGTCATGGGCAAGACCGACCCGGACGGCCCGCCGCACCGCCAGCAGTCGATGGTGCTCGTGCCCCGGAACACCCCGGGGCTGGAGATCGTCCGGCACCTCCCGGTCTTCGGGTACCAGGACCAGCACGGCCACTCCGAGCTGCGGTTCACCGACGTCCGCGTGCCGGTGAGCAACATCCTGGCCGGCGAGGGCGACGGCATCATGATCGCCCAGGCGCGCCTCGGACCCGGCCGGATCCACCACTGCATGCGTGCCATCGGCATGGCCGAGCGCGCGCTGGCGCTCATGGTGGAACGGGCCACGTCGCGGGTGGCCTTCGGTCGGCCGCTGGCCGAGCAGGGCACCGTGCGCGAGAGCATCGCGCTCTCCCGGATCGAGATCGACCAGGCCCGCCTGTACGTGCTGCAGACGGCCGATCTGATCGACAAGTTCGGCGCCAAGGGCGCCCGCACCGAGATCTCCGCGATCAAGGTCGCTGCTCCCCGGGTGGCCCTCGACGTCATCGACCGCGCCATCCAGCTGCACGGCGGCGCCGGCGTCAGCAACGACACGGTCCTGGCCCGCTTCTACGCGAGCGCCCGGACGCTGCGCATCGTCGACGGCCCCGACGCGGTGCACATCCGCGGGGTCGCTAAGGAGGAACTGGCCCGGGAGCGCCCCTACAGCGGCTGAGGAAGCGGCGACGACCCGCGGCTCAGGGCGTGAGGGTGCTGCCGAACCCGCCGCCGGCCAGCTTGGCCATGAGCTGGGTGCGGTCGAGCCCCACGCCCTCGAGGGCACCGGCGTCCCGGTCGGTGTCGATCTCGTCGGGCAGTCCGGCCTCGACCTTGTCCGCGGTGTCGTTGTCGCCCTGGGTGCGCAGCATTCGCACCAGTTCCTGCTTGTCGAGCTTCACCGGTTCCTCCGTCCTTCCCGCACGATCGGCGTCGTCGGCGAGTGTGGGGCGGCTCACCCGCTCCCGCAACGGCGATCGAACAAACCGCTTCGATCACGATCTGATCACGGCGGCGTTCGTTGCCGGGCGGCCTCGGCGTCATAGGGGTGACGACGGGGGAAGACCCCGTGGGACCACAGAACGCGGACGCCTTCGAGGCGTTGGTCGCCGCGCGGTCCGGTGACCTGCTCCGGACCGACGTCCTGCTCACCCGCGACCGCTCCCCGGGTACGGCCCGCGCCCCCCGCCGGTCAGCCCCGGCCGGCGCGTCGGAGCAGGAAGCCGCCGACGAGGGCCAGCACGCCGCCGAGCACGAGCTGGCCGACACCGACGAGCGTCTGCCCGGTGCCGAACCAGGTCACCGACGACACGAGGAGCACGAGGGCGACACCCAGGACGAGCAGGCCGATCAGCCGCTCCCGCTTGGCGTCGCGCGAGCCCGGCGCTGATCCGTCCATGCCACCACCTTGCCAGTCAGTCAGAGCCGGCAGTGCAGCAGGATCTCGTCGCGGTCGTCCCCGGGCGCGACCCGGATCGCGCCGGGCAGCCGGCCGACCTCGCGGTAGCCGAGGCCGCGGTAGAAGGCGTCCACCCCGGTGCCCCCACGGGCGGTGAGGGAGAGGAACTCACAGCCTTGCTGCTGTGCAATGCCGTGGACGCCGGTCATGAGCGCGCGGCCCAGGCCCTGCCCTTGCCACGAGGGGTGGACCTGCACGCGCAGCACCGTCGCCCAGTGCCGCCGCAGCGGGCTCAGCGATCGCACGAGAGCCGCCCAGCCGGCGGTGGCACCGTCGACGGTCAGCACCGCCAGGACATCGCGCCCGGAGTGCACGCCCTCCAGCAGGCGGCCCAGCACTGGGGCGACGTCGTCCTGGGTGACCGGGGGAACGAACCCGACGGCACCTCCGGCGTTGGACACGTCGGTCCAGCAGGCCAGCAGTTCACCGCGCAGGGCGTCGTCGACGGCGGACACGGCTCGGACCTCGACATCTGGCACGCCGACCATGGTCCCGCGCGGCCCGCGGGCGCGATCGGGGCCCCCGGCGCCGCACCGCGCACGACCTCCTGGCGCGCCGCAGTCGGCCGGTCCTAGCGTCCTTCCATGACAGACCTTGCCGGCAGCCCCACGGCACAGGACCTGGAGGGTCGGACGGGCTACGACCCGCTGTTCCTCGGACCCGGCGTGCCGATCCCCACGGTCACCACCGACGCGGCGACCGTGCTGCTGCCCTACCTGCACTACTCCGTCCTGTTCCGACCCGACCGGAGATTCGCGGCGCTGACCGCCCTCGACCTCGACGGCGGACGTCTGCAGAGCCTCGAACGCACCGACAACTGGCTGCTCGATCCCCGGCTGGCCGCAGAACTCCAGGCGGGGCCGCCGGTGTACGCCCACAACGACCTCGACCGCGGCCATCTGGTGATGCGTGCGTCCTCGACATGGGGCGATACGGAGGAGGAGGCCCGTCAGGCCGAGGCCGAGACCTTCTACTTCACCAACGCCGCACCCCAGGCCTCGATGTTCAACCAGGGCCGGGAGCTGTGGCTGGGACTCGAGGAGTACCTGCAGGAGCACGCGGCGACCTTCGACCGGAAGCTGGCCGTCTTCGCTGGTCCCGTCCTCGATCCCGCGGACCCGCCCTACCGGGGGATCCAGATACCGCTGCGGTTCTGGAAGGTCGTGGCCTTCGTGCAGGACGGGGCGCTGGCCGCCACCGGCTACATCCTCGACCAGACGCCACTGGTCCACGATCTCGAGGCGGCGTTCGCCGAGGCCGCGGCGGCGGGCACGCTCCCGCCGCTTGGCGCCTTCCGCACGTTCCAGGTGCCGATCGCCGACATCGCCGTCCTGGCCGGCCTGGACCTGGACCAGTTGGCCCTGGTCGACCGCCTCGGGGCACCGGTGACCGGCGAGGAGCCGCCACCCCCCGGCCGGGCGACCGCGAACTGGGTCGAGCTGGGCTCCCTGGAGGACGTGCGCCTCGACGCGTGATCCTCTTGTCAGGCAAGTGACAACTTGCCTATTGTTCCCCACTGTGGGGGACGTGTTCAAAGCCCTCGCCGATCCGACCCGGCGCGCCATTCTCGACGAACTGCAGGAGCGGAGCGGTCAGACCCTGTTCGAGCTGTGCAGCCGGCTGATCAGCCGGCACGGCCTCAGCTCGTCACGGCAGGCCGTCTCCCAGCACCTGGACGTCCTCGAGGCAGCGGGCCTGGTCCGGACCCGGCGTGCGGGCCGCTACAAGTTCCACGACCTGGACACGTCTCCCCTCCGAGCCATCGTCGACCGGTGGCACGTCGGTTCCCGAGGAGGACCCATGCGGATCAACCTGGCCAGCGTCCTCGTCGACGACCAGGAGAGGGCACTGCGCTTCTACACCGAGGTGCTCGGCTTCGTGAAGAAGACCGAGATTCCCCTGGGCGAGCACCGGTGGCTGACCGTGGTGTCGCCGGAGGCTCCCGACGGCGTCGAGCTCGTGCTCGAGCCCAGCGACCACCCCGCCGTCGGTCCGTTCAAGGAGGCGCTGGTCGCCGACGGGATCCCGTTCACCTCGTTCGCGGTGGACGACGTGCATGCCGAGTTCGACCGGCTCACGGGCCTGGGGGTCATCTTCACGCAGGAGCCGGTCGCCATGGGTCCCGTGACCACGGCCGTGCTCGACGACACCTGCGGGAACCTCATCCAGATCACCAGCATGTGAACGGGGCGATCGTAGGTTCCGGTCGTCGCTCCGGTCCCAGGTTCTGCAACCATCAACGCTGCGGTCTCGGTCGCCGGCCTGGTCACGGTGTTCGGTGGGACGCGCGCGCTCGACGGCCTCGACCTGGAGGTCGCCACCGGCGAGGTGCATCGATCCGACGAAGTGGGCACGCACCTACTCGAAGGGCAACCGGCAGAAGGTCGCGCTGGTCGCAGCCCTGGCCTCCGACGCCGAACTGCTGATCCTCGACGAGCCGACGTCGGGCCTCGACCCGTCCATGGAGGCGGTGTTCCAGGAGCACATCAGCGAGGACGCCCCGGGTGCCGATTTCGAGTCGTGGACGACCCGCGTCCGGCGTGGGACTCGGAGCGGTGATCGTCGCACTGCTGGCCGTCGGCTTCGGCGCGTTGCGGACCCGTGACCTCAGCACCGCCTGAGCGGGCCGGTTCACCCTCTCCTGGTCGGCGGCTGACCGGCGGCGAGGGCCTTCTGTGCCGTGGCCGCGTCGTAGGCACAGGCATTGCCGACGTCGGCCGCCGGGCCCGCCGCAGTCGTCGGGGCCGCCACGCCCGTGGTCGGGGCGGCCGGGCCACTGCTTGCGGCCGGGCCACTGCTTGCGGCGGTGTCGGACGCCGGGGCCAGCGCGGCGTGCACGATCTGGCGCATCCGGTCGTAGTCGGGGTAGGCCGGGTCGATCAGGCTCGGGTCGAAGACGACGCTGCGGGTGGTCGCGTCCTTGACGCGGAACGCGAGATCCACGAAGCCGCCCAGCGCGGACCGGGGGATGTCGGTGCTGACGATGTCCTGGGTGGTCGCGGCGAGTTCCTGGTACTGCTGGAGCAGGGTGACCGGGTCCGCGGCATGGATGATCGCGTCGATCGTGCAGCGCTGCCGGGCCATGCGGTCGTAGTCGGTGAGCCCGAACCGGCCGCGGGCGAAGGCCAGTGCCGTGGCGCCGTCCATGTGCTGGTTCGGCCCCGGGGCGATGTAGGCGTCGGGCAGGATGCCGATCGAGGGCTCACCCCCGACGGGCACGTAGTAGTTGACGTTGACGGTGATGCCGCCGAGGGCGTCGACCAGTCGGCTGAAGCCGTCGAGGTTGACCAGTACGAAGTAGTCGATCGTCAAGCCGAGCGCCTCCCCCACGCCCAGCTTGAGGAAGTCGGCGCCGGGATAGTCGGTGGGCCCGAGGATGTCGGGGTGCTGCGCCGGGCCGTTGCGGTAGACGGCGTTGAGCAGGCTTTCGCTCTCGCTGCCGTCCTCGAAGCCGTCCGGGTAGGCCGCGTGCAGCGGACTGTCCGCCGGGAACGGCAGGTTCTCCAGGTTGCGGGGGAGGCTGAACAGCGTCGTGTCGCCGGTCTTGGTGTCGACGCTGGCGACGATGACCGTGTCGGTACGCACGCCGTCGCGGCCAGCGCCGCCGTCACCGCCGAGCAGCAGGACATTGACCCGCGCCTTGTCCCCGAACGGGTTGGGGGTGTCGACGACGGTCGCGGACTTCCCGTTGTCGTGGAAGACGCCGGCGATGAAGTCACGCTGGGTGAAGGCGAGCCGGCTCGCCAGGACCGCCGGCGCGGCGACGACCGCGACCAGCAGGAGGACGACGACGGCGCCGAACACATGCCGCCCGCGTCCGACCCGGCTCGGCAGCAGCATTCGGTAGCCGGCGACGACGACCACGATCCAGAGCAGGGCGACCAGCGCGATCCCGCCGACGACCCAGAGCAGGGCGCCGGTGTCGACAGCGGTCCGGACGGCCATGCGCCGTCCGCCCGTGGCCAGCCAGACCCCGCCGCCGACGAGGACCAGGAAGAGCAGGAGGGTGATCGCACCGAGGATGCGGCGCCCGGCGGCAAGGAAACCCGTCCCGGGGACGACGGCGCCGAGGACGGTCCAGCCGAGCGCGGAACCGAAGCTCCGCTCAGCCCGCCGCCGTCCGCGGACGGGCGCAGACACCGTGGCCCTCCCCGAAGAAGGTGCGTCAGCAGGCTCGCTCACAGGCCGTCCGTCGCTCGGCGCCGCCAAGTCATCCGGCCATGATCGCACCGAACGGCCGCCTGGGCGTTGCCTGGACGCCTGCTCCCAGGCGCCTGGGGCTCGCACGCTGCGCCGGGGCCGACCGCGATCCGGGGGCGGCGGGACGGGTGAAGGGGCGCCTTTCGGGGAACCCCTATGGACACCGACCGTTGGTTACGGCAGCGTAGGTTACGCAGGCGTAGGTCGCGTCGACCCCTCGGAGGTCCCCATGCCCCAGACATCCCCGTACGCGGCGGTCCTCACCGAGCTGGAGCCGGTGGTCGCCCAGAATCTGGACCGCCACCTCGCGATCGCCAAGGAATGGCATCCGCACGACTACGTCCCGTGGGACGAGGGGCGGAACTTCGCCTTCCTGGGCGGGGAGGACTGGTCGCCGGAGCAGTCGCGGCTGGACGATACGGCGAAGGCCGCGATGTTCGTGAACCTGCTCACCGAAGACAACCTGCCCAGCTACCACCGGGAGATCGCCACCCGGTTCGGCCGCGACGGCGCGTGGGGCACCTGGGTGGGCCGCTGGACGGCGGAGGAAGGCCGGCACGGGGTCGCGCTGCGGGACTACCTGGTGGTCACCCGCGGGGTCGACCCGGTCGAGCTCGAGCGGGCTCGTGTGGACTACATGACCACCGGCTACGACTCCGGCGACAAGACGCCGCTGGAAGCGGTCGCCTACGTCTCGTTCCAGGAGCTCGCGACCCGCGTCTCGCACCGCAACACCGGCAAGGCGAGCGGCGACCCGATCGCGGACAAGCTGCTGGCCCGCATCGCCACCGACGAGAACCTGCACATGATCTTCTACCGGAACATCGTCACCGCGGCGTTCGACATCAGCCCGGACGAGATGATGAAGGCCGTGGCCAACGAGGTGATCAACTTCGAGATGCCCGGCGCCAACATGGCCAACTTCCGGAAGAACTCGACGATCATCGCCAAGGCCGGGATCTACGACCTTCGCCTGCATCACGACGAGGTCGTCAGCCCGATCCTGCGTACCTGGAAGGTCTTCGAGCGCACCGACTTCGGCCCCGAAGGTGAGAAGGCCCGCGAGGAACTGGCCCAGTTCCTGGTCGGACTCGACGCCCAGGCGACGAAGTTCGTGGAGAGCCGGGAGCGGATGCGGGCACGGATGGCTGCGCGGGGCGAGGTCGCCGTCCAGGTCTGAAAGAGGACCACCCTGCTCCCCAGCCCTCGCAGGCTCGGGCCGGGCCCCTGCAGGGCGGCCGTCCGAGCGGGCGTCCGTACTCTGGCCTCCCGTGCGGATCGCGACCTGGAACGTGAACTCCATCCGCAGCCGTGCCGACCGGGTGGCGGCCTTCCTGCAGCGGCACGACGTCGACGTCCTGGCGCTGCAGGAGACCAAGTGCCGGGACGACCAGTTCCCGGAGATGATGTTCAGCGCCCTCGGCTACGAGGTCGCCCACGTCGGCTACTCGCAGTGGAACGGCGTCGCCCTCCTGTCCCGTGTCGGACTGGAGGACGTCACCGTCGGCTTCCCCGGCCAGCCCGGCTGGGGCGCAGCCGGGGCGGGTGACGGCGGGGATCCTGACGCCGAGGCCCGCGCGATCGGTGCCACGTGCGGCGGCGTCCGGGTGTGGAGCCTCTACGTGCCCAACGGCCGCACGCTGAGCGATCCGCACTACACCTACAAGCTCGAGTGGCTCGAGGCCCTGCGGACGACGGCCGCCGACTGGCTGACCGAGGACCCGTCCGCGCAGGTCGCGCTGGTCGGCGACTGGAACATCGCGCCGGAGAACGACGACGTGTGGGACATGACCGTGTTCTCGCACTCGACGCACGTCTCGCCGCCCGAGCGGGCAGCCTTCCGGGCCATCGTCGAGTCCGGCTTCGCCGACGTCGTCCGGCCGTACACGCCCGGCCCCGGCGTCTACACCTACTGGGACTACACGAAGCTGCGGTTCCCCCGCCGCGAGGGCATGCGGATCGACTTCGTGCTCGGCTCCCCCGCGCTCGCCGGCCGCGTCACCGGTGCGGTCATCGACCGCGAGGAACGCAAGGGCAAGGGCGCCAGCGACCATGCCCCGGTCATCGTGGACCTGGCGGACTGACGCCCCTCCCCTGCGATCAGGCGGCGCCCACCATGCCGTTCGGGTCGAGGACGTACTTGCGGGCCGCGCCCTGGTCGAACTCCGCGTAGCCGCGCGGTGCCTCGTCCAGCGGGATCACGGTGGCGTTGACGTTCTTCGCGATCTGCACCCGATCGTGCAGGATCGCCATCATCAGCTGGCGGTTGTACTTCATCACCGGGCACTGACCGGTGTAGAAGGCGTGCGACTTGGCCCAGCCCAGCCCCAACCGGATGGAAAGCGACCCGGTCTTCGCCGCCTCGTCGGCGGCACCGGGGTCCCCGGTCACGTAGAGGCCGGGAATGCCCAGCGCGCCGCCGGCCCGGGTGAGATCCATCAGTGAGTTCAGCACGGTGGCGGGCTGTTCCTTCTGCGCATCCGCCCCGTACCCGTGCGCCTCGAAGCCGACCGCGTCGACGGCGCAGTCGACCTCCGGCTCACCGAGGATCTGCTCGATCTGGTCCTTCGGGTCACCCTTCGAGACATCCACGGTCTCGCAGCCGAAGCTGCGCGCCTGCGCCAGCCGGTCCTCGACCAGGTCCCCGACGATGACGACCGCGGCGCCGAGCAGCTGCGCCGCGGTGGCCGCAGCCAGGCCCACCGGGCCGGCGCCGGCGATGTACACGGTCGAGCCGGTCGACACCCCGGCGGTGTAGCAGCCGTGGTAGCCGGTCGGGAAGATGTCCGACAGCATCGTCAGGTCGCGGATCTTCTCCATCGCCTGGTCGCGGTCGGGGAACTTCAGGCAGTTCCAGTCTGCGTACGGGACCATGACGTAGTTCGCCTGTCCACCGGTCCACCCGCCCATGTCGACGTAGCCGTACGCCGAGCCGGGACGGTCGGGGTTCACGTTCAGGCAGACGCCGGTCTTGCCCTCCTTGCAGTTGCGGCACCGGCCGCATGCGATGTTGAACGGCACGCTGACGATGTCGCCGACCTCGAGGAACTCGACGTCCGGCCCCTTCTCCGCGACCTCCCCGGTGATCTCGTGCCCGAGTACGAGGCCCTCCGGCGCGGTGGTCCGTCCCCGCACCATGTGCTGGTCGCTGCCGCAGATGTTGGTGACGACGGTCTTGAGGATCACGCCGTGCGGGGTCTTGCGCCCCACGTTGGCGGGGTTCACCCCCGGGCCGTCCTGCAGCTCCAGCTTCGGGTAGTCCAGATCGGCGACCTCGACCTTGCCCGGTCCCATGTACCTGACGCCCTTGTTGCCGGCCACCGCATCCTGCCTCTCGTCCGTGACGTCCCGGTCCGGGGCGTCCTCCCGACCTCTCATCCGCGCCGGTCAGCGCGGACGTCCTCCATGACGGCGCCGTCCCCCGGCCTCGGAGGTGGCCGCCGACGGCTCGCGGTCCGGTTCACCGGACCGGTGGCCGACGATGTCGCCCTGGGTCCCCTGCGCCGGCTCGGCCTCGGTCCCGGCCACGGCCTCCCCGGCACGCGGCCGGGCGAGCAGGTCGTAGCTGACGGCCGCCACCAGAGCGCCGAGCACGCTGCCCACGACGTAGGCCGGCAACTGGCTCCAGGGGACGGCGCCGCCGACCAGCGCGGAGGCGGCGAACGGGCCGAAGGCGCGGGCGGGGTTGACCGCGGCCCCGGTCAGGGGCCCGAAGACGAGGACCAGGCAGGTCACCGACAACCCGATCATCAGCCCGGCCCAGCCCGCGGGCGCGCGCTTGTCGACCGCCATGGCCATGACCGTCAGCATCAGCAGGTACGTGGCCAGCGCTTCGGCGAGGATCGCCCGCGGATAGCCGACGCCCGCGCCGAAGGACACCGACCCGGCGTTGCTGACATCGACCGACGCCGTGCCGAAGGCCGCGACGATCAGCAGTCCGCCGAGGACGGCGCCGACCAGCTGGGCCACCACGTAGGGCGCGACCTCGCGCCAGGGGAAGCGCCGGGTCGCGGCCAGGGCCAGCGTGACGGCCGGGTTGATGTGGGATCCGGACGTGCTGCCGAACGCGTAGATGATCAAAGCGACCACCAGCCCGAAGGACAGAGCGATCATCCCGAGGCCGGCGTAGTCGAGCGTGCCCTTCCCCACGGCCAGTGCGGCCACCACGCTGCCGGGGCCGAAGAGGATCAGCAAGGCGGTGGCGACGACCTCGGTGACGAGGCGGCGGGAAAGGCTGGCGTCCACCGGTGCTCCCGGGTTCGGAACGTCGTGGTCCGGAACACGTAGCCCCCTGCGGTGGGCCGCGTCAATGCATGGAGCCACCGGGCGGCCGGCCCCGGCCTGTGAGGACGTAGCGTGGCCTCTCGTGCTCGTGCTGTTGCCCCCGTCGGAGACGAAGGCCCCGGGCGGGAACGGCGCCCCGCTCGACCTCGCCGCGCTGACCGCCCCCGAGCTGACGCCGGTCCGCACCGAGCTCGCCGAGGCGCTGGTGAAGCTCGCCGACGACGTCCCCGCGTCGCGTACCGCCCTGGGCCTCTCGCCGAAGCAGGATGACGAGATCGAGCGGAACGCGACGCTGTGGACTAGCCCCACGCGGCCGGCTCTCGAGCGCTACACCGGCGTCCTCTACGACGCCCTCGACGTCGCCTCGATGACCAGGGCGCAGCGTGCCCGGGCCGACCGCCGGCTGGCCGTCGGCTCTGCCCTCTTCGGGCTCGTCCGCGGCGCGGACCGGATCCCGGCCTACCGGCTGTCGGCCGGCTCCACGCTGCCCGGTCTGCCCACACTGCGCGCACTGTGGAAGCCGGCCCTCTCCCCCGTGCTGTCCGCCGTCGACGAGCTCGTCGTCGACCTGCGCAGCGGTTCCTACGCCGCGCTCGCCCCCGTTCCCGGTGCGGTCACCGTCGAGGTGCTCAGCGAACGGCCCGACGGCACCCGGTCGGTGGTCACCCACTTCAACAAGGCGCACAAGGGCAGGGTGGCCCGGCTGCTCGCACTGACGACCGCCGAACCGGCCGACGTGGTGCGCCTCCGGAGCCTGCTGAGGCGGGCGGGGTTGCACGTGGAACATGACGGCGGCACCGCCCTCAGCCTCGTCGCCCCTGCTCCCTGACCCCGGGCCGGCACGCTCGCCCTCGACCGCCTCGCCGAGCTCGCCTCCCGACTGCTCGGCGCACCGGCCACCAGGTCTCGCTCCCGAGCGTGCGAGGGGACCCAGGAGGGGGTCCCTTTTCAGGTCCGGTCGCGGCGGACCGTTGCCTTGCGCCCCTTGATCATGGTGGCGCGCAGCGCCTGGACCACCTCGTCCGCTGCGGACTCCGGCACCTCCACCAGCGCGAACCGCTGGTGGATCTCGATCGAGCCGATGTCGCGGCCCTTCAGGCCGGTCTCCCCCGTGATGGCCCCGACGAGGTCACCGGGGCGGATCCCGGCGTCCCGGCCCGCGCCGACGAACAGGCGGGCGGCCGATCCACCGGTGACGCGCCGGGCTGGGCGGTCGTCCCGGCCACCGGGGCCCCGGCCCGCCGGTGCGCGGCCGCCCTCCTTGTCCTGCCGGAAGGCGACCTGCGGGATCTCCTCGTCGTCGTCGGTCCCTCCCCCGGCCTCGTGGGCGAGCTTGACCGCGGCGAGGGCGACCTCCATGAGGTCGAACTCGTCGGTGAGGGTCTCGACGACCACGCGGAACTTGTCCAGGTCATCGGTCAGCAGGCTCTCGCGGAGCGCCGCCTGGGTGAGCTGGAGCCGTCGGTTCCGCAGGTCGGCCACGGTCGGCACCGTCTGGACGGCGATCGGCGCACCGGCCACCCGCTCGATCGTCTTGAGCATCCGGTGCTCGCGCGGCTCGGCCAGGGTGATTGCCACACCCTCACGGCCCGCGCGGCCGACCCTTCCGATGCGGTGCACGTAGGACTCGGGCGCCGAGGGGACGTCGTAGTTGACGACGTGCGTGAGCTGCTCGATGTCCAGCCCGCGCGCGGCGACGTCGGTGGCGACCAGCAGGTCCGCGGTCCCGCCGCGTACGCGGCCCATCACCCGGTCCCGCTGCTCCTGGCTCATCCCGCCGTGCAGTGCCTCCGCGCGGTACCCACGGCCGTTGAGCGTCTCGGCGAGCGAGTCGACCTCCTCGCGGGTGCGGCAGAACACGATGGCCGCGGTCGGCGCTTCGATGTCCAGGATCCGGCCGAGCGCGGCGGGCTTGGCCCCTCGGGGGACGACGTACGCGGTCTGCCGGACCCGGGGCGCCTCCCCGGCGACCGCCTTCTCGCGGCCGATGGAGATGCGGACCGGGTCGTTGAGGTGCCGGCGGGCGAGGGAGTCCAGCCGCCGCGGCATGGTGGCGGAGAACAGAACCGTCTGCCGCGACTCGGGCGTCTCGTCCAGGATCGCCTCGAGGTCCTCGGCGAAGCCCATGTCGAGCATCTCGTCGGCCTCGTCGAGGACGACGGTGGCGATCTCGCCCAGCCGCAGGCTGCCCCGGTTCAGCAGGTCCAGGGCCCGCCCCGGCGTCGCGACGACGACGTCGACGCCGGACTCCAGAGCGCGCAGCTGACGGACGATCGGAGCGCCGCCGTAGACCGGGAGCACCCGGGCACCGAGGTCGCGTCCGTAACGGTGCAGCGCCTCCGACACCTGGACGGCGAGCTCGCGGGTGGGCACGAGGACCAACCCGATCGGCGCGCGGTCGGAGCGGTGCGCGGGGAGCAACTGGAGGATCGGCAACGCGAAGGCGGCGGTCTTCCCGGTGCCGGTGGCCGCCTGTCCGAGCAGGTCGCGGCCGGCCACCAGCGGCGGGATCGCCTCCTGCTGGATGGGCGTCGGCTCCTCGTACCCGAGGGCAGACAATGCGTGCAGCAGCTCCGGCCGCAGGCCGAGAGCGTCGAAGGTGGGGCCGTCGGTGCTCGTGTCTCGTTCGCCGTCCATCAACTCCATCGTTCCCCGGACACCCCTGCCGCGCGCAGGCGGGGGCGTCGGTCGGGCGGATGGGGGAAAGCGTGGCAGGCTCGGAGGGTGACCGCGGCCAACGACGACCTCCTCTTCCGGCCGGCGACCGAGCTCGCCGGGATGCTCCGCGCACGGGAGATCTCCGCGCGTGAACTGCTCGACGCACACCTCGCCCGGATCGACCGGCTGAACCCCGCCCTCAACGCCGTCGTGACCCTGGACGCCGAGGGCGCCCGCGCGGCCGCCGATGCCGCCGACGCGGCCCTGGCCGCGGGTGATCCCGTCGGCCCGCTGCACGGGCTGCCGGTCGCGCACAAGGACACCCACGTCACCGGCGGCATGCGGACGACGTGGGGCTCGCCCTTGCACACCGACACGGTGCCGCTGCGCGACGAGCTGGTCGTGGCCCGGCTGAAGGACGCCGGGGCCATCCGCGTCGGCAAGACCAACGTGCCGGAGTTCGCCGCCGGGTCGCACACCTACAACACCGTCTTCGGGGCCACCCACAACCCCTACCGGCACGGCCTCTCGGCGGGTGGCTCGTCGGGCGGGGCGGCGGCGGCGCTCGCCGCGGGCTTCGTGCCGCTGGCCGAGGGCAGCGACATGGGCGGGTCGCTGCGCAATCCGGCCGCGTTCTGCAACGTCGTCGGCCTGCGTCCCACGCCGGGCCGGGTGCCGACGTGGCCGGCCGCGATGGGCTGGTCGCAACTGTCGGTGCAGGGGCCCATGGGCCGCACCGTCGCGGACGTCGCGCTCCAGTTGTCGGTGCTGGCCGGGCCGGACCCGCGGGTGCCGATCTCGCTGTCCGACGACCCGGCCGGGTTCGCCGCTCCCCTGCCGGACTCGCTGGCCGGCCTCCGGGTGGCCTGGGCACCGGACCTCGGCGGCCGGGTGACGGTCGACCCGGCGATCACCTCGGTGCTGGCGTCGTCCGTCGCCGTGTTCGCCGACCTCGGCGCATCCGTCGAGGACGACTGCCCGGATCTCTCCGGCGCCGACGACGTGTTCGGGACGCTGCGGGCCTGGCTGTTCGAGGCGACCTTCGGCGACCTGGGACGGCGGCACCCCGACAAGGTCAAGGAGTCCATCCGCTGGAACGCCGAGATGGGCGCGAAGCTCTCCGGCACCGACATCGCACGGGCCGAGATCGCGCACACGAAGCTGTACGAGCGCATGGTGGCGTTCTTCGAGCGCTACGACGTCCTGCTGGCGCCCACCACCCAGGTGCTGCCGTTCCCGGTCGAGCTCGAGTACCCCACCGAGATCGGCGGGGTGCCGCAGGAGAACTACCTGGAGTGGATGCGCTCCTGCACGGTCATCTCCGCCACCGGCTCCCCCGCGCTGTCGGTGCCGGGCGGGTTCACGCCCGGCGGCCTGCCCGTGGGACTGCAGATCATCGGCGCTCCCCGGGCCGACCGGACGGTGCTCGAGGTGGGCCACGCCTTCGAGCAGGCGACGCTGTTCGGGCAGCGCCGCCCCGCCCTCTGAAGCGTTCTACAGCTCTCTAGCCGGCGCGCTAGAGACGCCCATATTCGGCGAGATCTGCACATTCGCCCTCATCAGGGTGCTCATGGGGGCGAGTGTGCAGATCTCGTCGCGAAGGTGGGGCTGTCACTCCGGGCGGGCAAGGCGGCGGGCCTGGCGTCGCTTGCGCAGGCCGCGCAGGGTGCGGACGGCGACCAGCAGCTCGGCCAGCTCGTGCCGGTCCCCTGCGGAGATGTCGGCGAGCTGCGCGGCCGACCGTGACTGCGTGGTGTCCCAGCTCTCGACCCACGCAGCGACCAGCGTCGCGGGGTCGTCCGTGTCGGTCGTCCGCAGGGTCAGCACGTCCTCGACGAGCGACGCCTGCTCCATCGCCAGGTCATCGCGCAGCGACGCGCGGGCCATGGACGGCCACCGTCGGTCGCGCGGCAGTGCGATCACCAGCTCGCGCAGCGGCATCAACCCCAGCCGCTCGGCGAGGCACTGCAGGACCTGCCCGGCCAGCGCCACGGGCGCCCCGGTTCGCTCGCTGACCACAGCCAGGTCCAGCGCCGCCGGCAGCAGCGGCGCCGCAGCGATCTCCGCGGCCAGCTCGGCGGGCACCCCGGCTTCCTGCAGCTTCCTCGCCCGCTCGGCGTACGCCTCCGCCTCGCCACCGAGGAGCCACCCCGGAAGGCCTCCCCGGACGGCCGCCACGGGCGCGATGAACCGGTCCCTCACATCGGCGATCGCCGGGGCCGCCTCCTCGGCGAGCTCGGGCTGGCGGAGGATCCACCGGGCGGTCCGCTCGGCCAGCCGGGTCGCCTCGGTGCGCAGCTCGACCTGGGTCGTCGCCGAGACCACGTTGTCGAGCGGCCGGACGGCGTCCCACAGCCGGTCCACGTCGAAGACCGCACGGGCGACGGTGTGCGCGAGCACGACACGGGCCAGCGGGGCACCGGTCTCCTGGGTCAACCGGAAGAGGCCGGTGACGCCGGCGATGTTCACGGCACGGTTGGTCAGGACCGTCGCGATGATCTCCCGGCGCAGCGCGTGGCCGGTGATCGCCGCCGGGAACCGCTTCTGCAGCGGTGCCGGGAAGTAGTCGACGAGCAGCCCCTCGAGCGCCGGGTCGTCGGGCAGTCCGGAGGCGAGCACCTCCGTGTCAGCCTGCAGTTTGGCGTAGGCCAGCAGGACCGACAGCTCGGGACTGGTCAGCGCCTGGCCGTCGCGCCGACGCTCGGCGAGCTGCCGGTCCTCGGGCAGCGCCTCCACATGGCGCAGCAGCCGGCCCGAGCGCTCCAGACTCCGGATGAACCGCTCGTGCGCGTCGAGCAGGCTGCGCGCCGAGCTCACCTCCGCGGCCAGGGTTGCGTTCTGCGCGTGATTGTTGCGGAGGACGGCGGTCGCGACGTCGTCGGTCATCGAGCCGAGCAACGCCGCGCGGTCGGCGGCTCTGAGCTCCCCGGCGTCGACCACCCGGTTCAGCGCGATCTTGATGTTGACCTCGTGGTCGGAGGTGTCCACCCCGGCGGAGTTGTCGATCGCGTCGGTGTTCACCCGCCCGCCGGTCAGGGCGTACTCGACGCGACCGCGCTGGGTCAGCCCCAGGTTGCCACCCTCGCCGACGACGCGGGCGCGCACCTGCCCGCCGTCGACCCGCACGGCGTCGTTGGCCTTGTCCCCCACGTCGAGCGCGCTCTCGGTCGAGGCCTTCACATAGGTGCCGATGCCGCCGTTGAACAGCAGGTCGACCGGCGCGAGCAGGATCGCCCGGATCAGCTCGACCGGGCTGAGGCCGGCGACGCCGTCGGGCAGTCCGAGGGCGGTCCGCATCGGCCCGGAGACTGGGATCGACTTCGCCGTCCGCGGCCACACGCCACCCCCGGCGCTGATCCGGGAGCGGTTGTAGTCGGCCCAGGACGAGCGCTGCAGCCCGAAGAGCCGCTTGCGCTCGCTGAAGGACGACGCCGCGTCCGGGGTGGGGTCGACGAACACGTGCCGGTGGTCGAAGGCAGCCACCAGCCGGATGTGCTCGGACAGCAGCATCCCGTTGCCGAAGACGTCGCCGGACATGTCGCCGACGCCGACAACGGTGACGTCCTGCTTCTGGACGTCGATGTCGAGTTCGCGGAAGTGCCGGGTCACCGACTCCCACGCGCCGCGGGCGGTGATGCCCATGGCCTTGTGGTCGTAGCCGACCGACCCGCCGGAGGCGAACGCGTCCCCGAGCCAGAAGCCGCGCTCGAGCGCGACGGAGTTGGCCAGGTCGGAGAAGGTCGCCGTCCCCTTGTCGGCCGCGACGACGAGGTAGGTGTCGTCGCCGTCGTGCCGGACCACCCGCTCCGGCGGGACGACCGAGCCGTCGACCAGGTTGTCGGTCAGCGACAGCAGGGCGCCGATGAACAGCTTGTAGCAGGCCTGCCCCTCCGCGAGGACCGCGTCCCGTGACGCACCGTCGGGCGGGGGCTGCTTGACGACGAAGCCGCCCTTCGCGCCGGTCGGCACTATGACGGTGTTCTTCACCATCTGCGCCTTGACCAGACCCAGCACCTCGGTGCGCAGGTCCTCCCGGCGGTCCGACCAGCGCAGCCCGCCCCGGGCGACGGCGCCGAAGCGCAGGTGGATGCCCATGACTCGCGGCGAGCTGACCCAGACCTCGCGGGCCGGCCGCGGCTCGGGCAGGTCCGGGACTGCGGCCGGGTCGAGCTTGAGCGCCAGCGGGGTGGGATCGGGTCCAGTCATGGCGTAGTAGGTGGTGCGCTGGGTGGCGGTGACGGCGGCCAACAGCGAGGTCAGCACGCGGTCGGCGTCCAGCGACTCGACCTCGCCGATCGACTTGCGGAGCGACTCCACCAGGTCGTGTTGCCGCGCTTCGCGGCCCCGGCTGCGCTCCGGGGAGAACCGCGCCTCGAACAGCGCGACCAGCCGGGCGACGACGTCGGGATGGGCGGCCAAGGTCTGCTCGACGTAGGTCTGGCCGAACGGCAGCCCGGCCTGCCGCAGCCACTGCACGTACGCACGGACGACGGTGACCTGGCGCCAGTTCAGGCCGGCCAGCATGACCAGCGCGCCCAGGCCGTCGTCCTCGGCCTCGCCCCGCCAGACAGCGGCCACGCCCTCGGTGAAGCGCTCCGGCAGGGAGCGCAGCAGCGGCAGCTCGGCCGGCGGGACGGTGACCCCGAAGTCGTAGATCCGGGTCGGCGGCGCACCGATGCGGTCGATCTCGTACGGCCGCTCGTCGACGACGGAGACGCCCATGTTCTGCAGGACCGGCAGCACCTCAGACAGCAGCAGCCGCTGGCCGACCCGGTAGATGGTCAGCCGGCGGTCACCGGGCGCCGCGCCTTTGGGCGTCCAGAGGCGCAGCGACAGCTGCCCCTCGGCGAGCCCGTCCAGCCGGGCGAGATCGTCGACGGCCTGCTCGGCGGAAAAACGGTCCTGGTAGGAGGCCGGGAAGGCGTCGGCCACCCGGGACAGCAGCCGCTCGGCCTCGGCGCCGTACCGGGTGTGCAGCGCGTCGGCAAGGTCGTCGGTCCAGCTGCGGGCGGCGGCAGCGAGCTCGGCCTGGAGCGCCTCGACGTCGACGACCATCGGCTTGGGACTCCCGCGGCGGCCCACCGGCACGCGGACGACGAAGTGCAGCCGGGCCAGCACCGATTCGGTGGACCGCGCGGTGTATTCGACGTTCGTGCCGCCCAGCCGCTCGAGCAGGAGCTGCTGCATCGCCAGCCGCACCTCGGTCGTGTACCGGTCGCGGGGCAGATAGACCAGTGCCGACCAGAACCGCCCGGTCGGGTCCTGCCGGAGGAACAGCCGCGTCTGCCTGCGCTCCTGCAGTTGCAGGACCGCCAGGGCCACGGGCAGCAGCTCGTCGGCGCCGACCTGGAGCAGCTCGTCGCGCGGATAGGTCTCGAGGACGTCGAGCAGTTCCTTGCCGGTGTGGCTGTCGGCCGGCACTCCGGAGCGGGTCACCACCTCCGCGACCCGGCGGCGCACCAGGGGGACGTCGACGACGCTGGTCGTGTACGCCGCGGAGGGGAACAGCCCCACGAAACGGAGCTGCCGGGTAGCGCCACCGTCGGCCGCGGGCAGGCTCACCGCGATCAGGTCCAGCCAGGCCCGGCGGCGGACGGTGGAGCGGGCGTCGGCCTTGGTGACGGTCAGCAGGTGCTGCGCGGGGGAGCGGGTCGCTTCGGGCATACCGGCCACCGACGCGGTCATGTCGGTGTCGCTGCGCAGGACGCCGAGCCCCGTGCCGTGGACGGGGCGGGCGGCGATCTTCCCCCGGCTCGGGACGAGGTCGACCTCACGGGCGCCGAGGAAGACGAAGTTGCCCTCGGCGAGCCAGCGCAGCAGCGCGGCGGCCTCCGCGGGGTCGTCGGCCGGCTCGGCGGCCGGGTCGCGGGAGGGGCCGGCGAGTTCGTCCAGCCGCGCGGCCAGCTCCAGCACCCGGGTCCGCAGCCGCTCGGCGTCCTCGTCCACCGCCCGCACGTCGTCGAGCACGGTGCGCAGGCCGGTGACCAGGTCGGCGGCGGCCTCGTCGTCCAGCGATCCGTCGACGACGACGGCCATCCAGGACTCGGTGAGGGCGTCGGAACCGCAGCCGGCCGCCAGCGCGCTGTCGCAGAAGGCCTTGATCTTGCCGCGCAGGTCACGCCGGACCACGACGACCGGATGCACGATGTGGGCGAGGGTGACGCCCTGACGCACCACCTCGGCGGTGACCGAGTCGACGAGGTACGGCATGTCGTCGGTCACCAGGCGGATGACCGACCGTCCCCCACCGGACCCGCCGGACCGGCCGTCCGGCAGGCTCTGCACGTCGACGGTCGCCGAGCCGGGCGGGCGCACCTCGGCGAGGCGGAGGTGTCCGAGCGCGAGGGCGGCGAGTTCGGCCGGCTCGTGTCCCAGGACCTCGGCCGCGGGCTCGCTCCAGAAGTAGCGCTGCAGCAGGGCGGGGAGGTCGTCGGGCTGACAGCCCGCTGGGAGCTGGGTCTTGGCGCCGAGCCCCGACCGGGCCTCCTCAGCAGCACGTTCGAGCAGCTGACGCTTCTCGTCCCGGGCCGCCTCGAGCGCGGCCAGCTCGGTCATCGAGCCCGCCGCGGTGCCGCCGTCCGGCTCGCGCACCGGGGTCTCCGGCGCGAGACCGATGGTGCTCGCCACGCCTCCGACGCTACTGCTGGAGAAGGTGCTCGTCACGGCGACGCGGCGAGCGTTACCCACCCGTAGCTCGGGTCGGCCGGCGACACCGTCAGCGGTCGAGGAGCTGGTCGGCCGCCCAGCCGACGACAGCCAGGATCAGCCCGCCGATGAGCGCGGTGCCGAAGCCGTCGACGGTCAGCCGGTCGCTCAGTGCGGCGGTGAGACCGAGCAGGGCCGCGTTGACGACCAGCAGGAACAGCCCCAGCGTCAGCACGACGAAGGGCAGTGACAGCAGGCGGAGGACCGGGCCCACGATGGCGTTCACCACGCCGAAGAGGAGACCGATCCAGAGGTAGGTACCAGCGTCACCCAGCGGACCGTTCGGGTTGGGTACGACGTCCAGATGGCCGTTCAGTACGTACTTCGTGAGGACATAGAAGGCCGCCCCGAGGATGACCACTTTCAGTGCGAACTTCACCACACCGCCACGCTAGCGGCGGATGATCACCCGCGGGGGGATCTCGGCCGGTATCCGGGCGCGACCGTATGCGCGGACGCCCAGTCCCAGAGGCGCGTACTGGGCGTGGGCGCACACACTCGGCGGACGGCGCAGGCCCGCGACACGCGCTAGGTCGTTCTACCGATCTCTACGGTGGCGACTAGACAAGCCCATACGGTGCTCGACATGGATCCCGTGCGGAACCCGTACGCCCCGGGCGCGGGGCAGCGCCCCCCCGAGCTGGCCGGCCGGGACGCCGAGCTGTCGGCGTTCGACGTCGTCCTCGAGCGGATCGCGCACGGCCGGCCGGAACGGTCGCTCGTGCTCACCGGGCTGCGCGGCGTCGGGAAGACGGTGCTGCTCAACCAGCTCCGCTCGGCGGCGATCTCCCGCGGCTGGGGCACCGGCAAGATCGAGGCGCGGCCCGAGCAGTCGCTGCGGCGTCCGGTCTCCTCCGCACTGCACATGGCGCTGCGCGAGCTCGGGCCGCGACACCAGGACCAGGAGTCGATGGACGAGGTTCTCGGCGTCGTCAAGGCGTTCGCCCAGCGGGTCCAGCCGTCCGACGCGAAGGTCCGCGACCGATGGCAGCCCGGCATCGACGTTCCCGCCGCGACCGGCCGCGCCGACTCCGGCGACATGGAGATCGACCTCGTCGAACTGCTCAGCGACGCCGCCGGCGTGGCTGCCGACATCGGCAGCGGCATCGCGCTGTTCATCGACGAGATGCAGGACGTGCAGCCCGACGACGTTTCGGCGATCTGCGCCGCCTGCCACGAGCTGTCCCAGCAGGGCGCCCCGCTGATCGTCGTCGGCGCAGGACTCCCCCACCTGCCCGCGGTGCTCAGCGCCTCCAAGAGCTACTCCGAGCGGCTCTTCCGCTACCTCCGGATCGACCGCCTCGACCGGGAGGCCGCGGACCACGCGCTGCTGGCCCCGGCCGCCCGTGAGGACGTCGCGTTCGAGCCGGCCGCGCTGGACGCCTTGTACGCGGCGGCCGACGGCTACCCGTACTTCGTCCAGGCCTACGGCAAGGTCACCTGGGACCTCGCGGCCTCCTCGCCCATCACTGCCGAGGACGTCGCCATGGCCGCCCCGGTCGCCGAGGCCGAGCTCGCGGTCGGGTGCTTCGGCTCCCGCTACGACCGCGCCACCCCGGCCGAGCGCGAGGACATGCACGCGATGGCCGATCTCGGCGGACCCACGGGGGCAGCCGTCGCCACGTCGGAGGTCGCCGTCTCCCTGCGCCGCAAGCCCGCGTCGCTCTCACCCGCCCGGGACTCGCTGATCAAGAAGGGCCTGGTGTACTCGGCCGAGCGCGGCTCGATCGCCTTCACCGTCCCGCACTTCGGCCGGTACCTGCTGCGCCACCCCGACTGAGCACGTTCCGGACTTTCCGCGCCGAAAGTCCGGGGGTCTGCCCGGACTTTCCGCGCCGAAAGTCCCCGAAACGAGGGAGCGCCCATGCCGACCTGGCTGGAGGCCGGACTCTGGGGGCTGCTCGGCGGCGGTGCGCTGGTCATCGGCGCGCTGATCGCCTGGTCGGTATCCGTCCCACCCAAGGTCGTCGCTTCGGTGATGGCCTTCGGCTCCGGCGTGCTCATCTCCGCCGTGGCCTTCGACCTCATGGAGGAGGCCACGCGGACCGGTGGCCTGGTCGCGACGGCGTGCGGTTTCCTCGCCGGCGCGGCCGTCTACCTGGCCGCCAACCTCGCCCTCGGCCGGCGGGGCGCCCGGCACCGGAAGCGGTCGGGGGACCAGCAGCCGTCGGAGTCCGACCAGGCGGGCAGCGGCGCCGCCATCGCGATCGGGGCGCTGCTCGACGGCATCCCCGAGTCGGTGGTGCTCGGCCTCGGCCTGCTGAGCGGTGGCTCGGTGAGCGTGTCGGTGCTGGCCGCCGTCTTCATCTCCAACGTCCCCGAAGGGCTGTCGAGCGCCGCCGGCATGAAACGCGGCGGCCGCTCCGCCCGGTACGTCTTCGGCGTCTGGTGCGGCATCGCCGTGGCCAGCGGGCTGGCCGCGCTGCTCGGCTACGTCCTCCTCGGCGGTGCGCCCCCGGAGGTCGAGGCGGTGATCACGGCCGTGGCGGCCGGCGCGATCCTGACGATGATCGCCGACACCATGATCCCGGAGGCCTTCGAGAACACCCACGCGTGGACCGGGCTGATCACGACAGTGGGCTTCCTGACCGCCTTCGCGATCAGCCTCGCCTGACCCCCGGGCGGCCGGGGAACTCAGACGGGACGGGCGACGGCGGACGGCAGGATGTCTGGCCCGGCCTCGAGCGCGCGCTCCGCGTGCACCGGGTGGGCCCGGACCGCGAGCACCGCCACGTCGTCCTCCACACCCTCACCGAGCATCTCGGCGAGCAGCCGGTCGCAGAGAGCGTCCAGCGGAAGGTCGGCCGCGTGACGGAGGATCTCGCGGACCTGCGCGCGCCCGTCGTCCAGCGGCACGCCCCGCCGCTCGAACAGGCCGTCGGTGAAGAGCAGCAGCGTGCTGTCCTCGGGCAGCGTGGCCAGGCCGTCCACGCGGTGGCCGAGCCAGCCGATGCCCAGCGGCGGGCCGACGGGCGCGGAGAGGTCCTCGACGGTGCCGTCGGCCAGCAGCAGCATCGGCTCCGGGTGACCGGCCGAGGACCAGCGGAGCCGTCGCACACCGTGCACGCGACCGGCGGGATCCTCCTCGACCCGGCAGACCAGAGCGGTCGCCATCGCGGGGACGGCCAGCCCGACCAGTGCGTGGTCGACCCGGCGCAGCACGTCGGCCGGCTCGTCCAGCCGGTCGAAGGCGATGCCCCGCACCAGCGTCTTGACCTGGCCCATGGCCGCGGCGGCCTCGATGTCGTGGCCCATCACGTCACCGATGACCAGCACGGTGTCGCCGTCGGGCTGCAGAAAAGCGTCATACCAGTCCCCGCCGATCGACATGCCGTGCGTGGCCGGCCGGTAACGCACGGCGAGCTCCAGTCGGTCGGACTGGACGGGCGGGGAGAGCAGGCTCAGCTGCAGCCGCTCGGCCACCTGCTGGTTGGCCGTGGCGAGCCGGGCGTTGTCCAGGGCGAGGGCTGCCCGACGGGAGGCGATCTCCGCCGTCCGGAGCTCGGCGCGGGTGTGCGGACCTCGCTCGGGCCCGTTGATCAGTGTGATCGCACCGAACACCTCACCGCGGGCGATCAACGGGAAGGCCGCGACGGCGCCCGGCCGCAGCACGGCCAGAGCCGCGCGCGCCTCGGTGCTGGCGACCATGGCCTCGACGTGGGCGGGCGTGAAGTCGTCGATGATCACCGGGTGCTGGCTGCGCTGCAGCTGAGGCACCGGCGCCGTCGACAGGTTCGTCGTGACCCGGAGGTCGGCGTACCGGTTCATGGCCGCGGTCATCGCGGGGTCGCGGTGCGCCCGGCCGACGTCCCGGCGGGTTCCGTCGGGGTGGAACACGCTGACCAGGCACCAGTCGGCGAGCAGCGGGACGACGAGATGGGCGAAGCGGTCGACCGCCTCGTCGGTGTCGATCGTCGAGGTCATCGCCAGGTTGATGTCGCCGAGGAGCATCAGGTGCCGCCCGGCTTCCTCCGCCTCCCCCGCGGCGATGGCCGCCTCGGCAGCCGCCTCCTCGCGGGCCGCCACAGCCGCCGCCCGCTCCGTCTCCGTCCGACGTCGCTCGGTGACATCGTCGTAGGTGACCACCAGACCGGCGTCGGTCAGGAAGGCGTCGGCCCGGAACCACTTGCCGAGGGGCTCGAACCAGTCCTCAGCGCTGCCCGATCCCCCGTTCGCCCGCACCCGCCGGTACAGCTCCTCGAACGAACTGCCCAGCGCCTCCGGGAATTCCGCCCAGATGTCGCGGCCGACCGTGCTCACCACGGTGCGGTCGATCACCCGCGCACCCGCCGGGTTGATGTAGCTGAAGCGCCACCGCTCGTCCAGGACGAACAGCGGCCGCTCCATGCCCTCGACGGCCTGCAGCAGCAGGTCCGCGGGCAGCCGCGCAGCGTCGTCCCCGGTCATGTCGATCACTCTGCCCCATCGCCGGTCCCGCCCCGGCACCTCCTGACCGGCCATGGGCGCAGGTCACCCGTTCGCGGTCGCTGGCACACTCGGTGCCGCCGCTCCGCGCCTCCTTGGCAGCGGCCGGTGTGATCGACAGAATCGCCGTGTCCTCGACCGCCCGGTTCCGTTCGGGTCGGCGCGGATGCTCCAGCAACGGGGCCACCAACGCAGGCAGCCGGACCGTGGGGGCACCGCAGTGGGCGAGAGGGACAGGCTGCTCGGCGGCGTACCGGGCCCCTCCGGTGCGCGCCACGGGGCGGAGCTGGTGCGCTTCCTCGAGACCATGCCCGCGGCCTTCTGCCTCCTGGACACCCAGTGGCGGTTCCGGTACGTCAACGCCGAGGCCGAACGGCTGATGAACCGCCGGCGGGACGACATCGTCGGCGAATCGCTCTGGGAGTCCTTCCCCCACCTGTCCGGCAGCCTCATCGAGGAGACCTACCGGGCCGCCGTGGCCACGGGCCGCCCGATGACCTTCGAGACGGAACACCGGGGCGCCCGCGCGGGCTGGGTCGAGGTGCGGGTGTGGCCCGGGCCCGACGGTCTGGCCGTCTACGTCCTCGACGCGACCGACCGTCGCGACGCCGAGGAGACCGCCCACCGCGCCACCGCGCGGACCGCCCTGCTGGCCCAGGTGCGCGCCGAGCTGACCGGGGAACTCGACACCGAGTCCGCCCTCGGGCGGCTGGCCCGGCTGGTCGTACCGGTCCTGACCGACGGCTGCATCGTCACTGTGGTGGACCGCGACGGTCGCCCCCGCGACGTCGGCTCTTGGCACGCCGACCCGGCACGACGCCCGCTCATGCAGCGGTACACCCTCGTCCGCCTGGATTCCCTGCCCAGCACCTCCCCCGTCGCCCAGGCGCTGCACGCCGGGACGCCGCTGACCCAGCCGGTCGACGCCGTCCTGCGCCTCATGCGGCCCGGCCCGTCGCGGGACCTCCTCGTCGCTCTCCATCCGGCGACGGCGGTGGTGCTCCCGTTGACCGCGGAGGGGCGCACGGTCGGCGTCCTCACCCTCTACCTCGACGCCGGCCGCACCCTCAGCGAGGAGGACCTGGAAACGGCCCGCCAGGTCGCGGCCGAGGCCGGCCGGGCCGTCGCCCGGGTGCACCGGCAGAGCCAGCAGGCGCAGCTGGCCGAGGCGCTCCAGCGCAGCCTGCTGACCGATCCGCCGGCGATGGGAGAGGCCGAGATCGTGGTGCGGTACGTCCCCGCCGCGGAGGCCGCCCGCGTGGGCGGCGACTGGTACGACGCGTTCCCGCTGCGCGACGGGACGCCGGTCCTCGTGATCGGCGACGTCGTGGGCCACGACACCGCGGCCGCCGCGGCGATGGGCCAGCTCCGGGCGCTGCTGCGCGGTATCGCCCACTACAGCGGGGCGGGGCCGGCCGAGGTGCTGCGCGGCCTGGACGAGGCCATCGCGGACATGCACACCGACACCCTCGCGACGGCGGCGGTCGCCCGGCTCGAGCCCTCCGGCGCGGGTGACGGCTCCAGCCGCCTCCGGTGGGCCAACGCCGGGCACCCCCCGCCCATCGTGGTCGCCCCCGACGGGAACGCCACCGTCCTCGGCGGCCCCATCGGCGACCTGATGCTGGGCGTGGACTGCACGACCGAGCGCCCGGAGTCACTCGTCGACGTCACGCCGGACTCCACCGTGCTGCTGTACACCGACGGCCTGATCGAGCGGCGAGGGAGCACGCTCGACGACGGGATCAGCCGCCTCGTCGCCCAGCTCGGTGCGCTGGCGGGCAGGCCCCTGGAGGAACTCTGCGATGCGCTCCTGGAGGAAATGCTCCAGGGCACACCCCAGGACGACGTCGCAATCGTCGCCGTCCGGCTCTCCTCCTCGGGCCCCCGTCACCCCGGCGGGTCAGTAAGCGGCTTGCGTCACGGTTGACCGGCGGAACGAGTGGGCAACCCGGGTGTGGCGGATTTCCGGCGATCGGGGGCGAGGACCATGGGCAGGCTCGCGTGGCCATTGCGCCCGTTACCGGACGGCAGGGGCGAGGTGTGGCGCTGGGATCTCCGCGGGGTCGCCGAACTGCCCGCCGCCCGGGCCGGGCTCCGGAGCCGACTGGGTGGGGTCGGCTTCCCGCGTGACGAGGAGAACTCCGCAGGCGAGCGGCTGGTCCTGGCCTTCGACGAACTGGCGTCCAACGCGCTGCGGCACGGGGAGTCCCCTGTCGTCGCAACGGTCGTCGCCGGCAGCGGTGGGTGGCTGGTCGTCGTCAGCGACCGGGCGCCTGAGACGATGCCCGCCCCGGCCGTCGACCGCGACCCCGCCAAGGGCGGGCTGGGACTGCACCTGGTCGCGCGGCTGGCCGTCGCGCACGGCTGGTACGTCGACGGCGGCAGCAAGCACGTCTGGGCCTGCCTGCCGACAACGGTCGAGAATCGCGAGCCGGCTCTGGCCTGAGCCATGACATGGCAGTCCTCCGGACTGCAGTGTCATGGCAGGACGAGGGAGATCGATCCCTTGCCATAGCCCTGCACATCGACGTCGAGGTCGATGCGGTTGAAGCCGGCGAGCATGCCCGCCAGGTCGGCGGCGACCTCGTCACCGGGCGCGTAGACCTTGTGCAGCTTCGAGTGCGGGGCACCCGGGGTGTTGAACAGCGCCGACAGCACGTTGACGACCTCGTGGAGGGCCTCGACGAGCATCGTGGTCAGCTCGCCGTCCTCCTCGACCGCGTCCTGGCAGCCGCCGGGAGGCAGCAGGGCCAGCGCGCCGCCGGTGTAGGCCGATGCGCGCAGGTCCATCAGGCAGAGCGCATTGACCGACATGTCCGGCGCCACGTAGACGGCGACGGCGACCGGCCGGTCCGGGGCCGGGGTGACCGGGGCGCCGGGGGAGACGGTGACGTTGCGGCCGACGAGGGCCGCGAGCATGTCGCGGACGTCCTTGGCCGCGGGCAGCAGGACGGTGGTCATGAGAGGACCCCGTCCAGGTGCTCCTTGAACGTGTCCTCGGTGAACGGCTTGGCGATGAGGAACAGGGCGCCGGCGTTGGCCGCCTTCTCCCGCATCTCGGCCGAACCCTCCGAGGTGACGAAGCCGAACGGCACGGCCGAGCCCGACGACCGCAGCGCCTGGAGGCACTCGATGCCGCTCATGTTCGGCATGTTCCAGTCCGACAGGACCAGGTCCGGCTTCTCCGACGACACCTTGGCCAGCGCGTCGGCGCCGTCCTCGGCCTCGACGATGTCGTGGTCGTCGTAACCGGCCTGCCGCAGGGTGCGGATGACGATCTGCCGCATGACGCGGCTGTCGTCGGCGACC
>JAOPWM010000064.1 GCA_025965695.1 Blastococcus sp. | reverse complement strand
GGGCTGACGCGATGGCTGCGGCCGAGGTCCGTCGGTGCGCCATCCGGACCGAACACCACACGGCTGACGTTGCCGTCGCAGGCCAGCCACCGGGCCCGGGCTGCTGAGATCGTCGCCCCGAACCCGGTCGCGGCCGTGGCCGGGCCGGTGGCCGGGTCCACGAGGTCGGCGATATCGATCAGCACGGCCACGTGTGGCTTCACCGCGCGCAGGATCGGCAAGGTTCCGGACGCCAGCGCGTTGTCGGACAACTGCACCAGCGCGTCACCGAGCTGCTGGGACCGCGTACGGACGTCCCCGGCCGGCCGCGAGGCCTGCACGATCGACTCCAGCGCCGCCTGCAGCTTCTCCCCACCCACGGCATCGAGCTCACCGCGGATCGACAGGCTGCCGTCGAGCAGCTTCGACAAGGTCAGCGATCGGCCCTCGGTCGGATCCGGCTCCGTCCCGTCGGGATCCAGGCGCGATAGGAAGTGATGCACCACCCGGCCCAGCTGCGCGTGCACCTGGGTGGCGGCGACCTCCGCGAGCGTCGCGTCCACCTCGGCGAGGTCCACGCCCTGCCCGACCGCCTCGGCCTGCACCTCCATCGCGGCCACCGGAGCCACCACCGACACCTGCTCGGCAGTCACGCGCCCCTCCGCGAACTCCGAGGCGACCACGGGCAGCTGCTCGAGCGCCCGTCCGTTGGACACAAGGCGGGCGGCCTCACGGGACGAGAGCCGCACGTGCCCGCGCAACCAGGACCGCATCGACTTCAGCCCGTCATGCTCCGGCGCCTGCGCCAGGTCGGCGGCACGCACCGTCCGGGTCAGCTCCGCCGCGATCCGATTGGCCGCCCGGACCAGCTCCGCCGTCCGGCCCAGCAACTGAGGCGCCACCATGCCGTGCAGATCCTCCGCGCCGAGCGAGTCCAAGGCCGACTGCAACTCGCCCACGCCACCTCCCGCGACTCTTCGATCAAGTGTTCGAAGTCTACTGCGCCGAGCGGTCTCGAGCGAGGTGAATGCACAGGTCGGACGGCTCTCCACAGATCGGCAACAGTCCTTGACGCGCCCGCTCCGCCTGGTGGAGACGCTCCCACGGCGACGTCCGAAAGTCGCCAGTTCTCATCGTCCCCGGCTGGCATGCTCGTCCCCATGAGCCGAACGCTGGACCACGAGCGCTGCTACCGCGCCGTAGCCGGCCGCGACGCCCGGTTCGACGGCTGGTTCTTCACCGCCGTCCACACGACCGGCATCTACTGCCGCCCGTCCTGCCCGGCCCGCACTCCCCACGCCCGCAACGTCTCCTTCTTCATCACGGCCGCTGCGGCCCAGGGCGCCGGCTTCCGCGCCTGCCGCCGGTGCCGCCCCGACGCTGTCCCGGGCTCACCGGAGTGGGACGTCCGCGCCGACGTCGTCGCCCGCGCGATGCGGCTGATCGCCGACGGCGAGGTGGAACGCTCCGGCGTCCCGGGACTGGCCGCGCGGCTGGGTTACTCGGAGCGCCAGCTGCACCGGCTGCTGGTCGGCGAGCTCGGCGTCGGGCCGCTCGCTCTCGCCCGCGCGCAGCGCGCCCAGACCGCCCGGCTGCTCATCGAGACCACCGACCTGCCCATGGCCGACGTCGCCTTCGCAGCCGGGTTCGCCAGCATCCGGCAGTTCAACGACACCGTCCGCGAGGTCTTCGCGACGACACCGACCGCCCTGCGGAGCGCCAGCCCGCGGTCGGACGGCGGCTCACCGGGCTGGCTCACTCTCCGGCTCGCCGCCCGCGCTCCCTACGCGGCCGACGAGGTGCTGCTCTTTCTCGGCGCACACGCGGTGCCGGGACTCGAGGAGTGGGACGGGACGACGTTCTCCCGCGTCCTCGACCTGCCGCACGGGCCGGCGGTCGTACAGCTTTCCCCCGCTGCAGGCGGGGGCGCGGGTGTCACCGCCCGGCTGCGCGTGGCCGAGCTGCGTGACCTCGGCGCGGCCGTCACCCGTTGCCGCCGGATGCTCGACCTGGACGCCGACCCGGCCGCTGTCGACGACGTCCTCGGCGCCGACCCGGCACTCGGCCCGCTGGTGGGCACCGCCCCCGGTCGCCGTGTCCCGGCCTCCCCCGATGCCGACGAGTTGGCGGTACGCACGGTGCTCGGCCAGCAGGTGTCGGTGGCCGGCGCCCGCACGCTCACCGCGCGGGTGCTGACCGCGGCGGGCACTCCCCTGGCCGAACCTGTCGGCGGCCTGACCCACGCCTTCCCCCGCGCGGCCGCACTGGCCGACGCCGACCTGTCGGCCGTCGGTCTGACCGGTGCCCGGCGCCGAACTGTGCACGCGCTGTCGTCCGCTCTGGCCGGAGGCCACATCGCCCTCGACCCCGGCGCCGACCGTGAGGAGGCCGGCCGGGCGCTGCTCGCCGTCCCTGGCATCGGCCCGTGGACGGCGGCGCTCGTCGGGCTGCGCGGCCTGGCCGACCCCGACGTCTGGCTCCCGGGCGACCTCGCCCTGCGGAGGTCGCTCGCCATCCTCGGCAGCACCGACGCGGACGCCGCCACGCGGTGGCGCCCCTGGCGGTCCTACGCCGTCCTGCACCTCTGGGCACTCGCCGTGCCGTCCCTTTTCACCCGCCCGCCCACACCCCTCACCCGAGGACCTGCCCTCCCGAGGAGCGCCTGATGATCGCCCTGTTCGACCCGAGCGCGCCCATGGCGCGCTACGCCACCGTCGCCACGCCGCCCGGACCGTTCACCGTCGTCGTCGGTGAGGACCCCGACGGCCGCGACGTCGTCCTCGCCAGTGGCTGGACCACCGAGCTCCGTGAGCTGTGGCCGGTGATCCACCGGACGCTCCGGCCCAGCGGCGCCGAAAGTGCCGACCTGCCCGTCCTCGACGTGGTCGAGAAGTTCTTCGCCGGCGAGGTGACCGCGATCGACGAGGTCGTGGTGCGCCAGCGCTCGGGTCCGTTCCTCCAGGAGGCCTGGGAGATCCTGCGGACCGTCCCCGCCGGGCGGCCGGACAGCTACGCCTCCTTCGCCGCCCGCTGCGGCCGTCCGGCCGCCGTCCGGGCAGCCGCGAACGCGTGCGCCCGCAATGCGGCGGCACTGTTCGTGCCCTGCCACCGGGTCCTCGGGTCCGACGGTGGCCTGGGCGGCTTCCGCTGGGGCACCCCGGTCAAGCGCTGGCTGCTCGACCACGAGGCGGCCTGCGCGCCCGTCGCGGCCTGAGCTTCGCGGGGGCGATCTCTCCCCCGTCAGCCCGGCAGCGGGGCGGCGAGTTCCAGGTTGATGTCGTCGGGGTCCTGGACGGACAGGATGGCTATCCCGAAGCCGGTCAGCTCCGTGACCTCGCCGTGTTCGACACCGGCGGCATCCAAGCGAGCCGCGGCAGCCTGCAGCTCCTCGGGTGACCCGACAGCGAGACTGAGGTGGTCGAGCCCCACCCGGGTGGACCGGAAGCGATCTCCGGCTTCTGCCACAGGACGCAGTCCCAGCAACTGGTCGCCCACGGAGAAGACGCAGCCGCCGTAGAGACGCGCCGGGTCCTCCTGCACCGCCGGATCGCCGGCCTGGTCACTGAAGTCGACGGCCGGCCCGGCCCCCAGCAAGCGGCCGTAGAAATCCTTGGAGCGGGCGATGTCGGTCACCGTCAGCCGGACGTGATGGATGCCGCCGGGCCGGGCCAGCGGCTCAGAGGTGTCGGTCATCAGTCCACCATGCGTCAAGCGTCCGGTTCGCGCCGAACGCGACGTCCCGAGCGAAGGAACCCCCCACGGCCGGTCACCTCCGGTCGCGGGTCCCGAGTGACCTCCGCGGAACTGTCGGACCCTTCCGGCAGCCTCCCGGTCATGGACGCCGCTTCCCTGCTCACCGGTCTCCTCCTCGGCGCACTGCTGGCCACCGCGGTCACGCTCGGCGTCGTCACGCTGTCGGCCCGCCGCCGGCCCGAGGAGACCGGCCTCGCGCCGGTGCACGAATCGCTCGACCACCTGCACCGGCTGCTCGCCGGTATGGAACGCGCCCGGGCCACCGCGCACGGCGAACTCCGGGAGCAGATGGGCACGGTCGGGCAGACGTCCGCCCAGCTCAAGCACGAGACGGCGGCACTGGTCACGGCCCTGCGCACGCCGCACGTGCGGGGCCGCTGGGGTGAGGTTCAGCTGCGCCGGGTCGTCGAGGTGGCGGGGCTCCTGGAGCACTGCGACTTCGTCGAGCAGCCGTCCGGGGTCAACGACCAGGGCGACGGCGTCCGGCCCGACCTGATCGTGACGCTCTCCGACGGCCGACAGGTCATCGTCGACGCCAAAGTGCCGTTCACCGGCTACATCGAGGCCGTCCAGGCCACCGACCAGGCGGTGCGCGATCAGCGGGTGCAGATGCACGCCCGCCAGCTCCGCACCCACGTCGACGCACTGGCCGCCCGCCGCTACCCGACGGCGTTCCGCCCGGCCGCGCCGTTCACGGTGCTGTTCGTCCCCTCCGACGGCTTCCTCACCACCGCGTTGGAGGCCGAGCCGGGGCTGCTGGAGTACGGGTTCGCCCGGGATGTCGTCCTGGCGACGCCGAGCACGCTGCTGGCACTGCTGCGCACCGTCGCCTATTCGTGGCGGCAGGAGCGTCTCGCCCGGGACGCCGACCAGGTGCTCGAGGTCGGCCGTCGGCTGCACGCGCGGCTCAGCACGCTGTCCGGGCACCTGACCCGGCTGGGCTCCGCGCTCGGCACGACGATGACCCGGTTCAACGAGACGGTCGGCTCTTACGAGACGTCGGTGCTGACCGCGGCACGCCGGTTCGACGACCTCGGCATCGCCGAGAGTCCCGTCCCCACCCCGGCCCCCGTCGAGGCGACGGTGCGCGCCCTGCGCCCGGCCGAGCCGACCTTCGACGAGGACGACAGCCGAAACGGGACCACGGGCTAGCGCTGAGGCGGCCCGGGACTACCGAACGGTGGTGTCCTCGCCGCGCGTGGCCGCGATGTGCTTTGCGGTGTCGACGCGATCCCTCCGGGGTTGCCGGACGAATGCGCCGATCGTCGCGCCACCCGCACCACGGGACAACGGTCGTCCGACCCTGGAGTTCGTCGGTGCCGAAGGCGAGTGAGCATCGGCTCAGCGCCCGCGGACTCAGTCCGCCTGGGCGGCGCGCTCGGCGCGACGGAGCTCGTGCGGAAGGGCGAAGACGAGGCGCTCCTCAGCGGCCTTGACCGTCTCCACGTCCGGGTAGCCACGCTCGGCGAGCCAGTCCAGCACCTCGCTGACCAGGATCTCCGGCACCGAGGCGCCACTGGTCACCCCGACGGTGCCCACGCCCTCGAGCCAGACCGGGTCGATCTCGGAGGCGAAGTCGACCAGATGGGAGTCACGGGCACCGGCCTCCAGCGCCACCTCGACGAGCCGCACCGAGTTCGACGAGTTCGTCGAGCCCACGACGAGCACGAGGTCGCACTCGCCGGCCATCTGCTTCACGGCCTGCTGCCGGTTCTGCGTGGCGTAACAGATGTCGTCGCTCGGCGGGGACTGCAACCCCGGGAACCGGTTCTTGAGCTGGTCGACCGTCGCCAGCGTCTCGTCCACCGAGAGCGTCGTCTGCGACAGCCAGACCACCTTCTCGGGGTCGCGCACCTGAACGTTGGCCACATCGTCCGCGCCGTCGACCAACTGGATGTGGGACGGCGCCTCACCGGCGGTGCCCTCGACCTCCTCATGACCACGGTGACCGATCAGCAGGATGTCGAAGTCGTCGCGAGCGAACCGCTTCGCCTCCTGGTGCACCTTCGTCACCAGGGGGCAGGTCGCGTCGATGGTGCGCAGCCGCCGCGTCGCGGCCTCCTCGTGCACGGCCGGGGAGACACCGTGGGCGCTGAAGACCACCACCGAGCCCTCGGGGACCTCGTCGGTCTCGTCGACGAAGATCGCCCCGCGGCGCTCCAGCGTGGCCACCACGTGCTTGTTGTGCACGATCTGCTTCCGGACGTAGACCGGGGCCCCGTGGATCTCCAGCGCCCGCTCGACGGCGACCACCGCCCGGTCCACGCCGGCGCAGTACCCGCGGGGGTCGGCCAGGAGGACACGTCCGCGCTGCTGAGCCATGCACCCATGGTAGGTGGGATGTCGCGGACACCTCCGGTCCCGCCGGGTGGGACCGGACACCACCACCTCGCCGGGTGGATCTGCCCACATCGCGTGTCGGGCCGGAGGTTGTGGGGCAGGGTGTGCCCATGGCTCGAGAAATCCCTGAGGTTGTCCGTGCTGCCGCTGGTCTGGCTGCCACCGTTCTGGACGAGGCGCGCAAGCTGCCCGAGACGCTGCCCGGCCTGCCGGTGCGCCTGATCGGCCTGGCGATGCAGAAGGCGATGAAGGTGCAGCAGCAGTACGCCAGCTTCGTCGCCCGCGGCGACGAGCTGTTCACCGGGCTGCGCGGTGAGGACGAGCCGGGTATGGCCACCTTCGACGACGACGAGCCTCTGCCGTCGTCGACCGGCTTCCGCGAATCCGCCTTCGACCGCGCCGGTGACACGGAGCCGACCAGCGCGAGCGCCGACCTGATCGTCGACGAGGAGATGATCGTCCTCGCGGAGGACCCTGCCGCCGACGCGGTCGTCGACGCCGCCGTGGATGAGCTGGCGGCCGAGGAGCTGGGCGAGCAGGTCGAGGGTGCGCAGCAGTCCATCGAGGTCCTCGTCGAGGAGGCACCGGACACCGAGGAGATCCTCGACGAGATCGCGATCGACGAGCTCATCGACCAGGCCCCGACTCTCGAGGAGACTGCTCCCCCCGCTCCCAAGCCGGCGAAGTCGGCCAAGGGCCGGAAGGCAGCCAAGTCCGCCGCCAAGGCCGACGAGGATGCCGCAGTCACCGAGGACGCTGCCGCGGTGGAGACCCCGCTGCTCGAGGCAACGCCGGCCGCGCCCGGCACCGCTGACTCCCCAGTTCCTGACTCGGCCACCGCAGCGGGCACCGTCGACGCCGAGCCGACGGCGGACGTCGCCACCACCGTGGATGTCCTCACCCCCGCCGGCGAGGTAGCCGCCGTCGAGGCGAGGGTGACCGACGAGGGCGTCGCCGCCCCCGAGACCCCGGATGACGCCGAGCCGGCTCCGACTGCCGAGACGCCCGTCACCGAGAACGACGCCGTGACGGCCACGGACGAGAGCGGGGCGCCGGTGGCGGCGACGGGGGTCCGCACCGACGTGGGCGACACGGACACCACCGCCGACGACGAGGCGATCGCCGCGGGCGCAGCGGTCGACGCCGTCGGCGAGACCTCCGGCGCGGCCACCGACGAGCCCGCGGGCGACAGCGACCTCGCCGGTTCGCAGGCTGCAGGGGCCGCGCCGATCGACGGCTACGACAGCTTCTCGATCGCCCAGCTCCGTGGCCGGCTGCGCGGGTACGCGCTGAGCACCGTGCAGGACCTGATCTCCTACGAGGAGGCCACGCGGGCCCGCCAGCCCTACCTCACGATGCTGCGCAACCGACTGGAGAAGCTCGAGCAGCAGGCGGTCGAGTCGAGCCCGCTGGCACCCCGCGGCGCCTGATCCCTCGCGATCTCGGGAGCCGTCAGGGCCACATGGCACGCTCGAAGGCGTGACCTCCCCCTCCTCCCCCGAGGCACCGTGGCCGGTGCGCACGGTCGCGCGGAAGATCGCCGACTGGATCGGCCGGCTCGGTGAGGTGTGGGTGGAGGGGCAGGTCGCCCAGCTGTCGCGCCGCGGCGGTGCGGCCACGGTGTTCCTGACCCTCCGCGACCCTGCGGCCGACCTCTCGGTGCCGGTCACCTGTCACCGCGATGTGGCCGAGCGGCCCGGCCTGGAGCTCACCGAGGGCGCCCGGGTGATCGTCCGCGCCCGGCCCGACTACTACGTCGCCCGAGGCTCGTTCTCCCTGCGCGCCACCGAGATCAGGGCCGTCGGCCTGGGCGAACTGCTGGCCCGGATCGAGCGGATCCGGCAACTGCTCGCCGCCGAGGGACTCTTCGACGCCGCCCGGAAGCGACCGCTGCCGTTCGCCCCGGCCGTCGTCGGGGTGATCACCGGCCGCGACAGTGCCGCGGAGCGCGACGTCCTGGTCACCGCCCGCCGCCGATGGCCGGCCGTCCGGTTCGAGATGTACAACTGCGCCGTTCAGGGGCCGCAGGCGGCGGCCAACGTCATCGACGGCCTGCGCAGGCTGGACGCCGACCCGGCGGTCGAGGTCATCGTGATCGCCCGCGGCGGCGGCTCGGTCGAGGACCTGCTGCCTTTCTCCGACGAAGGGCTGGTGCGCGCGATCGCCGCCACCCGCACACCCGTCGTGACCGCCGTCGGCCACGAGACCGACACCACGCTCGTCGACCACGTCGCCGACGTCCGGGCGGCCACCCCCACCGACGCCGCGCACCGGATCGTGCCGGAGATCGGCGAGCAGCGGCGGCTGGTCGACGGCCTGCGTTCCCGGGCCCGGCAGCTCCTCACCGGACGGCTCGAACAGCAGGAGCGGTGGCTGGACTCCATGCGCAGCCGTCCGGTGCTGGCCTCGCCCGACCGGCTGCTGCACGGGCGGGAGGAGGAAGTCCTCGGCCTGCGCACGCGCGCCCGGCGAACGCTCGTCCACCGCGTCGAGGGCGCCGAGCGCGACCTCGAGCACGCCCGGGCCCGCGTCGCCGCGCTCTCCCCCGCCGCCACGCTCGAGCGGGGCTACGCCGTCGTGCAGCGGGCCGACGGGTCGCTGGTGCGCGATCCCGCCGCGGTCGCCGACGGCGAACTGCTCCGGGTCCGCGTGGCCGGGGGCCGTCTCCCCGTGCGCGTAGACCTCAGCGCCGACCTCAGCGCCGACCGCGACCCGACCACACCGGAGGACGAGCAGGCATGAGCACCACCGAGAACGCCGAGCCCACGACGACCTACGAGCAGGCGCGCGAGGAACTCGCCGACGTCGTCCGCCGGCTGGAGGCCGGGGGGCTGACGCTCGAGGAGTCGCTGGCGCTGTGGGAGCGCGGCGAGGAACTGGCGAAGATGTGCCAGCACTGGCTCGACCGCGCCCGCGAGCGGCTCGCCGCGGCCGCGCCCGACGCTCAGCCGGAGTAGGGCGCCACGGCAGCCGCGACGGTTTCCAGCTCCTCCTCAGAAGCCGAGCCGCTCACCGCCACGATCGCGCCGCCGTTCTCCCAGGACAGCACGGTCTCCCCGTTCCCGGCGGTGGAACGGGTCCACGACCGACCTCTGACGTCGACCGTCCCCTGCTCCTTCGCGCCGTCGAGCACCTTCGCGAGCGGCTCGGCCCGGCGGTCGTCACTCACGACGAACCCGGCGAACTCCTCGGCCGGGGTGACGTAGCCGATCTCCAGCGTCACCGGGTCACCCGGTTCCGCGCCGCCGGCGTCCGTGCGCGCACTCGTGGGCCGATAGTCCGCGCCGAGTCCCTGCGGATACAGGATCGGATAACTCGCCCTCGCGGCGGCCAGGTCGACCGTCGTCGACGGGTCGATCGTGCGGATCGGGTTGACATCGGGGCCCTGCCGGAACGTCGTCCACGCCACGATGACGAGGCAGATCACCACGAGCGGCAGCATCGACCGCACCATGTTGGCCGCGTTCATCCGGGCCGCCCGCTGGATCGCCGGACTCTGGGCCGGCGCCGGAGCGGCGCCGTCCTCCGGGCTGTGTGGTCGCTGGCTCGTCGGGCCGACTCCGGTCATGCACCTAGGATCGCAGGAGAGCGCTCCCCCCTTGCCATCAGCGTTGGTGGTCCGACCAGGAGGTCCCGTGTCGCTGCCCGTCCCCGAAGGCCCCCTTCCGACGAGTCGTGGCTTCCGCACCGACCGGCCGGCCCCCGATCGCAACCTCGCCCTCGAACTCGTCCGCGTCACCGAGGCGGCCGCCATGGCCGCCGGCCGCTGGGTCGGCCGCGGTGACAAGAACGGCGGCGACGGTGCCGCGGTCGACGCCATGCGCGCCCTCATCGGGACGGTGAGCATGAAGGGCGTCGTCGTCATCGGCGAGGGCGAGAAGGACGAAGCCCCGATGCTCTACAACGGCGAGCAGGTCGGGGACGGGCAGGGCCCGGAGTGCGACGTCGCCGTCGACCCGATCGACGGCACCACGCTGATGGCCAAAGGCATGCCGAACGCGATCGCGGTCATGGCCGTGGCCGACCGCGGCGCGATGTACGACCCGTCGGCCGTCTTCTACATGGAGAAGCTCGCCACCGGCCCCGCCGCCGCCGACGTCGTCGACATCACCGCGCCCGTCGCCGAGAACATCCGGCGCATCGCCAAGGCCAAGAAGAGCTCCGTCGGCGACGTGACCGTCTGCATCCTCGACCGGCCGCGCCACGAGCAGCTGGTGCACGACGTCCGCGAGGCCGGCGCCCGCATCAAGTTCATCACCGACGGCGACGTCGCGGGCGCGATCGCCGCCGCCCGCGAGGGCACCGGCGTGGACCTGCTGCTCGGCATCGGCGGCACCCCGGAGGGGATCATCGCCGCCTGCGCGCTCAAGTGCCTGGGCGGTGCGCTCCAGGGCAAGTTGTGGCCCAAGGACGACGAAGAACGGCAGAAGGCCCTCGACGCGGGACACGACCTCGACCGCGTGCTGCACATCGACGACCTCGTGCAGGGCGACGTCTTCTTCGTCGCCACCGGCATCACCGACGGTGAGCTGCTGCGCGGCGTCCAGTACCGGTCCGGCGGCTGCACGACGCAGTCGCTCGTCATGCGGTCGCGGTCAGGCACCATCCGCTCGATCGAGAGCCTGCATTCGCTGGAGAAGCTGCGCGCCTACTCGGCAGTGCCCTTCGACCGGAACGACGAAGACGACTGAGCGCGCCAGCTCAGAACGGCAGCGTCAGAGCGGCGGAATCACAGCGGCGGCGGAGGGAACGGCGGCGGTGCCCCCCAGCGGCTCGGTGAGTCACCCGGCGCCAGGCTGCGCAGGCGCAGATCGCCGAACACTGTCCTGGCCTGGACGACGACCCGCGGCGTCCCCGCCAGACGCGGCACCGGCGCGAGCTCGGTCGTGCGGTCGCCGACGAGCGTCCAGCCGTCGAGTTCGGCGTCCACGCCTTCGAACACGATGACGTCGCCGAAGACGCTGCGCAGCTTCTCCAGCCGTCGCGTCCCGATGATCTCGGCCGACGGCGAAGTGGTGGTGGGCAGGTCCCCGAGCAGGACGCCAAGCTCGGCAGCGGTCACCGCTGCGTAGGCCGCGTCGGCCCGCTGAGCGAACTCGTCGAGATCGATCCGCCCTGCGCCGACCGCGATCTGGAGCCGGGCGACGGCCTCACGGTCGGCGTCGGAGGCGCGGACGTCGGACGGACGATCCGGGAAAGCGTTCTCCTCCACAGGGGCGGACGGTAGCCACCCCGGGCATGCGGCGGACGCGGCCGCGACGCGCAACTGCCCGCTGGGTCGGTCTGTGCGCCGGTCTGCGGATGAGTCAGGCTCCCGGGAACGCGTTGACGCAGTAGACGGTGGTGGAGTTCCCGACGGGCTGCCGACCGGCACAGGTCCCGCCGTAGGCCTCGTAGGGGGAACCCACCCCCGAGTGCTTGTACAGCTGGTCACAGGCCGCCATGTCGCCGCCGTAACAGCTCTGCGCGTACCGGTTCAGGACCGGATCACTACCGAGGCCGTCCGGCGTCACCGTGGCCGGCGGGATGGCGCCGCCACCGGTCGGCACCGAGCCGGAGGATCTCGAGCTCGACGACGAGGAGGACGGCGCCGACGTCGGCGCGCTGCTCGTGGAGCTGGAGCTCGCAGAGGAGATCCAGCCGGCGGCGTTGCTCTGGTTGTCGTTGCCGAGCAGCAGGAACAACGCGACGCCGATCGCGGCCAGCACGACGACGCCGGCAATGATCAGGGCGATGAGGGTGTTCTTGTTGCCCTTGGGCCGCTGCCCACCGGGACGGCCGGGAGGCGCCCACTGCATACCCGGCTGGCGGTAGGGCGGCTGACCCGGCTGCTGGCCGTACGGCGGCTGCCCGTACGGCGGCTGCCCGAACTGCCGCGTCTGATCGCGCTGCCCCGCACCCGGGGCGCCGAACCGCTCGGTCGGGTCGTTCGCACCGGCCGGCGGGTTCCGGCCCTGCCATCCAGGCTGCTCGCCCCCGGGCTCGTTGCCGCCCTGCGGCGGATACGGCGGCTGTGACATGAGGGCACTCCTCGGGGAGTTCGCATGGGCCGACGCTGCGGATGCTAGGCCCCCAAGCATCGACCTCCGCCGTCTCGACCGCGCCGGGCCTGAGTGCCCGGTGCGTTGCGCGCTACGCCAAATCGGCGCAGAGGATGACGGCATACTGCGTGACCCGGCCACCGCCGGTCCTGCGTACGCCGACATCGGCGGCCACTCGAGGGAGAGGTCGTCGCAGGCCTGCCGTTCGCCCGCGAAGCAGCTGTCGGCGGAGGCATTGAGCACTGGCTCGGGCCCAGCGACCCGGGCGGCGTCTCGGGGAACTGCTCGACCGGTCCGGAACTGCCGGACGCGGAGGACCACTGGTCGGCCGGGACGCCGAGCAGCCCCTGCACAGAGCAGGAGAGCTCCGCGCCCAGCCCGCGGCCGATGTCCTGAGCCGCGGCCGAGAACAGCGCCACGAGGAATCCGGCAGCGGCGGTGGGGCGGCGACGGGCGGGCCGTCGGCCGGGCGGCTCCCGCTGCCCGCTCATTCGCCTGAAGCGACCGGACCGGAACTCTGCAGTCCGATCCAGGGTGTCTAGGGTCCCTTCCGGAGCACTGTCACCATCCACACCACCGGGAGCACAGCGTGGCCTCTCAGCACGACGGCCCAGAGCAGAGCGGTGCCGAGTACCGCATCGAGCACGACTCCATGGGAGAGGTCCGCGTGCCCGCCTGGGCGAAGTGGCGCGCCCAGACCCAGCGGGCCGTCGAGAACTTCCCGATCTCCGGTACCCCCATCGAGCGCGAGCTGATCGGCGCCCTCGCGGCCATCAAGGGCGCAGCCGCCACTGTCAACGCCGATCTCGGCGTCCTCGACGGCGAGATCGCCACCGCCATCACCGAGGCCGCAGCGGCGGTCGCGCAGGGCGACTGGGACCAGCACTTCCCGATCGACGTCTTCCAGACCGGCTCGGGGACGTCGAGCAACATGAACACCAACGAGGTCATCGCCACGCTGGCCACCGAGTCGCTCGGCAAGCCGGTGCACCCGAACGACCACGTGAACGCGTCGCAGTCGTCCAACGACGTCTTCCCCTCGGCGATCCACGTGGCCGCGACCGGCGCCATCGTCCGCGATCTCATCCCGGCACTGCAGCACCTCGAACTATCGCTCTCGCGCAAGGCCGACGAGTTCGCCGACGTGGTCAAGAGCGGGCGTACCCATCTGATGGACGCCACACCGGTCACCCTGGGTCAGGAGTTCGGCGGCTATGCCGCCGCCGTCCAGTACGGCGTCGAGCGCCTGCGTGCCTCCCTGCCCCGCATCGGCGAGCTGCCGTTGGGCGGCACCGCCGTCGGCACGGGGATCAACACCCCGCCCGGGTTCGCCGCCGCCATCATCGAGCGGCTGGCCGGCGAGCTGGACCTGCCGCTGTCGGAGGCGCGCAACCACTTCGAGGCGCAGAGCTCGCGGGACGGGCTGGTCGAGGCCTCCGGGCAGCTGCGCACCATCGCCGTCGGCCTGGTGAAGATCGCCAACGACCTGCGCTGGATGGGGTCCGGGCCACGCACCGGTCTCGGGGAGATCTTCCTGCCCGACCTGCAGCCGGGTAGCTCGATCATGCCCGGCAAGGTGAACCCGGTGCTCCCCGAGGCCACGGTCCAGGTCGCCGCGCAGGTCATCGGCAACGACGCCGCGGTCACGTTCGCCGGTACGACCGGCAACTTCGAGCTGAACGTGACGCTGCCCCTGATGGCCCGCAACGTGCTGGAGTCCATCCGGCTGCTGAGCAACGTCAGCCGGCTTCTGGCCGACCGCTGCATCGACGGCATCACCGCCAACGTCGAGCGCTGCCGAGAGCTGGCCGAGTCCTCCCCCTCGATCGTCACGCCGCTGAACAAGTACATCGGCTACGAGGAGGCCGCGATCGTGGCCAAGCAGTCGCTGAAGGAGAAGAAGACGATCCGCCAGGTCGTACTGGAGCGCGGCTACGTCGACCAGGGGAAGCTCACCGAGCAGCAGCTCGACGAGGCCCTCGACGTCCTCTCGATGACCCACCCCTGACGCGCGACTTCGGGGACGGAGGGGCTCGGGAACGCCGTCCGCACGCCTCCTTCCCCGAAGTCGACGCCACCTGCGGTGACTCGTTCTGCCCCGCGCGGCGGCCCCGGGGAGCAGCGAGGGACGGCGCGCAGTAGCGTCCCCCCCGATGAGCGAGACAGAGAGCGCACCCGTAGTCGGCTCCGCCGACGCAGCCCTGCGCTACCCCGGTGGAGAACTGCCCCTACCCGTCGTCAAGGCGGCGGAGGGCGCCGACGGCCTCGACACGAGCAAGCTCCTGTCGACGACCGGCACGGTCGCCCTCGACATCGGCTTCGTGAACACGGCCTCGTGCACCTCGGCGATCACGTACATCGACGGTGACGCCGGGATCCTGCGCTACCGCGGCTATCCGATAGACCAGCTCGCGGGCAAGGCGAGCTTCCTCGAGGTCACCTACCTGCTGATCTACGGCGAGCTGCCGACGGCCGACCAGCTGGGCGCGTTCGACCAGCGGATCCGCCGCCACACGCTGCTGCACGAGGACCTCAAACAGTTCTTCAAGGGCTTCCCGCGCGACGCGCACCCGATGCCGGTGCTGTCCTCGGCGGTCAGCGCGCTGTCGACCTTCTACCAGGATTCGCTGGACCCCTTCGACCAGGAACAGGTGGAGATCTCCACCCTGCGCCTGCTGGCGAAGCTGCCGACCATCGCGGCCTACGCCTACAAGAAGTCCGTCGGCCAGCCGTTCCTCTACCCCGACAACTCCCTGGGCCTGGTGGAGAACTTCCTCCGCATGACCTTCGGACTGCCGGCCGAGCCGTACGACCTCGACCCCGAGCTGGTCAAGGCGCTGGACATGCTCTTCGTCCTGCACGCCGACCACGAGCAGAACTGCTCCACCTCGACGGTGCGGCTGGTCGGATCGTCACACGCCAACCTGTTCGCCTCCGTCTCGGCCGGCATCAACGCGTTGTTCGGTCCGCTGCACGGCGGCGCCAACCAGTCGGTGCTGGAGATGCTCGAGGGCATCCAGGCCGACGGCGGGAACATCCCGCGGTTCGTCGAGCGGGTGAAGAACAAGGAGCCCGGCGTCAAGCTGATGGGCTTCGGCCACCGGGTCTACAAGAACTACGACCCGCGCGCCACCATCGTGAAGTCGACGGCCGACACCGTCCTGGACAAGCTGGGCGGCAACAACGAGCTCCTGGACCTGGCCCGTCAGCTCGAGGAGATCGCGCTCAAGGACGACTACTTCGTCCAGCGCAAGCTCTACCCGAACGTCGACTTCTACACCGGCCTGATCTACCGGGCGATGGGCTTCCCGACGCCGATGTTCACTGTCCTGTTCGCGCTGGGCCGGCTGCCCGGGTGGATCGCCCAGTGGCGCGAGATGATCGCCGATCCGACCACCAAGATCGGCCGGCCGCGCCAGGTCTACGTCGGCGAGACCGAGCGGAGCTTCGTCCCGCTCTCCGATCGCTGACACGGCGCGCGCCGAGCGCACCGCACCACCGGGCCGGGTAGCCCTCCACGGCGGAGGAGCTACCCGGCCCGCGCCATGTCCCGGTCGTCGCCCCTACGGTGGATGCGCCCACTGCCGGGGACACCGCACTCCTGGAGGATCGCCCCATGGCCGAGCCGCCCGGCGACGACGTCCTCGTCGTACCCCCGATGCCCCTCGCGACCGGGCAGTTGCTGGAGCCCGAGAACGACGGCCCGCCGGTGCGGATCACCAAGCTGGAGTTCGTCGTCTCCACCGAGGACGGCGGCGAGCTGCGGATCCCCTTGGTTCTCCGGCACGGCGCCTGGTGGGCGCCCTGACCCGTCCCCCGTGCGGGTCACCCGCACAGAGGACCTGAAGGTTCACCCTCACCCGGACGGGTGAGTTCCGGGTACAAGGCTTTCAGCCACCCCCCTCGGCACGTCGATACGAGGTCGAACGCTCCGCTGCACCCGCCGTGGAGCCGGCCGCGCAACGACGACGAGACCCGCCGGGGGACGCTGCAGTGCCTGCATCACGCACGTCCTCCGTTCGGCCCCGTCCGGTGCTCAACGCCCGCGAGGCGCAGGCCCTGCGCGAGGCCCTGGCGCTGCGTCAGATGCTCGCCGCCGGTCAGACGCTCACGCCGGCCCAGGCCGCGGCCCTCCGCACCGCCACCGCCGCCGCAATCCGGACCGCTCCGGCCGGCAGCCGCACGGCGT
>JAOPWM010000287.1 GCA_025965695.1 Blastococcus sp. | reverse complement strand
TGTCCTGGTAGCGCTGCTCCATCTCCTCGACCAGCCAGGCCAGCGCGGTCGCGGCCTTCTTGGGGTCGGTGATGATCGGCGTGATCAGGTGCGGGATGCCGTCGTAGGGCGTCAGCTCGACCATCTTCGGGTCGATCAGGATCATCCGCAGCTGGTCGGGGGTGGCCCGCAGGAGCAGCGAGGTCAGCAGCGAGTTGATGCAGCTGGACTTACCGGCACCGGTCGCACCGGCCACCAGGAGGTGCGGCATCTTCGCCAGGTTGGCGCAGACGAAGCCGCCCTCGATGTCCTTGCCGAGGCCGACCAGCATCGGGTGCGGGTCCTGCTTGGCCGCCTGCGAGCGCAGGACGTCACCGAGGCTGACCTTCTCCCGGTCGGTGTTGGGCACCTCGATGCCGACGGCGGACTTGCCGGGGATCGGCGCGAGGATCCGGATGTTGTCGTTGGCGACGGCGTAGGCGAGGTTGCGGGTGAGCGCGGTGATCTTCTCGACCTTCACCGCGGGCCCGAGCTCCACCTCGTAGCGGGTGACCGTGGGCCCACGGGTGAAGCCGGTGACGGCTGCGTCGATGTTGAACTGCTCGAGGACGCCGGTGATCGCCTCGATGGCGACGTCATTGGCCTTGGACCTGGCCCGCGGCGGGTCGCCCGGGCGCAGCGTGGTGAGCGCCGGCAGCACGTAGTTGCCTGCCACCGGCTGGATGGTCAGCTGCTCGGGTTCGGTGATCGGGGGCAGGTCCTCCGGCGGCGACGTGCGGTCGACCACCGGCGGGCGTAGCGGCGTGTGGACCGGCGGGGTCACGATCGTGGCGTCCGCGGCCGCGTCGAGGGCGCCGAGGTCGACCGGGCCGGTCTTGAGCAGGTCCTCCGAGAGCGACTTCCGGCGGAAGCGGCGCCCGGTCGCCTCCTCCGGCTCGTCCTCCTCTTCCTCGTCGTCGTACTCGTCGTCGTCGTAGTCGCGGCCGAGCAGGCGGTCGGTCAGCTCACGCAACCGCTCGGGGATCTGGTGGACCGGGGTGGCGGTGATGACCAGCAACCCGAAGAAGGCCAGCAGTGCGAGCAGGACGACGGTGACCATCGCGCCGATGCCGGCGCTGAGCGGCGTGCCGACGGCCCAGCCGAGCAGACCGCCGGAGCCCGGGATGCCTGCCTCCGGGTTGCCGCCGTCGCCGACGATCTGGGCGATGCCGAGGACGGAGGCGACCATGGACAGCCAGCCGATGACCAGCCGGCCGCGCGCCTCGGGACGGGGACCCCGGCGCAGCAGCCGCAGCGCGGCGAAGAACAGGACCACCGGCAGCACCATCACCAGCGAGCCGATGATCCAGCGCACGCCCTGGGCCAGGCCCACACCCGCCGGGCCGATGCCGTTGCTCCAGGCGGCCGCACCGAGCACGATCGCCAGGCCGAGCACGGCCAGGCCGACGCCGTCCCTGCGGTGCTCGGGGGCCAGCGGTTCGGCCTCCTCCGGGCGGGCGACCGAGCGGGCGAGGCCACCGGCGCCGCGGGCGAGCAGGTTCCAGCCGCCGGCGACGATCCCGAAGAGGCCGGGGGACTTCTTCTTCTTGGCGGCGGGACGGCGGTTTCCGGTGGAACGCTTCGCGGGCGGCCGCTTCTTGCTCGCAGCCGTCGAACCGGAGCGGCCCCGGGAGGACGCCGGCCGTCGCGTCGACGTGGTGCGGGCAGGCATGCGTCGGACGGTAATCGCCTTTGCCGCCCGGATCCGGCAGGCCGAGTGTCGTGTCCCGCACCGGACGTGTGGGCCCTAACGTCACAGACATGAGCGCGCAGAGCCCCACCGGCAGCTGGCCTACCCCCGTCACCTCGGAGCTCGTGGTCCGCGCCGCAGCCAGGCTCGGCGAGGTGGTCGTGGACCGGCACGACGTCTGGTGGTCGGAGTCACGGCCCACCGAGGGCGGCCGGTCGGTGATCGTCCGACGTTCGGCCGACGGCAGCGTCACCGACGTCCTGCCCGCGCCGTGGAACGCCCGCACCCGGGTGCACGAGTACGGCGGCGGCGCGTGGACGGTGTCGGACGGCACGCTCTGGTTCACCGAGTTCTCCGACCAGCGGCTGTACCGACTCGACGCCGGCAGCGACACCCCGGTGGCGGTGACCCCGGAACCGCAGGTGGCCGCCGGGGTGCGGCATGCCGACCTCCGCGTCGTCGGCGGCGCGTTGCTCGCCGTCCGGGAGACCCACGCCGAGGGCGATCGTCCGGCCGACGTCGTCAACGAGCTGGTCCGGGTCGGCTCCGACGGCACCGAGGTGCTCGTCTCCGGCCCCGACTTCGTCTCCGACGCCCGCCTCTCCTTCGAGGGGACCGCGCTGGCCTGGCTGCAGTGGAACCACCCGGACATGCCCTGGGACGCCGCCCAGCTGGTCGTCCGGGCGGCCGATGGCACCGAGACGGTGGTCGCCGGCCGCCCGGGCGAGTCCGTCGTCCAGCCGACGTGGGACCCCGACGGCAGCCTCTGGTTCTTCTGCGACCGCACCGACTTCTGGTCGCTGTACCGATGGCGGCCGGACGGCCCGGCGGAGCTGGCGCTCGACGTGGGCAGCGACATCGCCGCCCCGCAGTGGGCCTTCGGGCAGAGCCGGTTCGCGCTCCTCGCCGACGGCCGGATCGCGTTCGCCTACGGACGCGACGGCTCCGACCGGCTGGCCGTCCTGGAGTCCGACGGCAGCGTGCGCGAGCTCGACCTGCCGTTCGGCGTCTTCCGCTACCTCACCGCGCAGGGCACGTCGGTGGTGTGCGTGGCCGGCAGCCCGTCGAGCGAGCCCGTCGTGCTGCGGGTCGACGTCGACGGCGAGCCCGAGATCCTCCGCCCGGCCCGAGACCTCCGCCTGGACCCGGCCTGGTTCTCCCGGCCCGAGCACGTCACCTTCCCGACACCGGATGACGGCACCGGTATCGCCGTGGCGCACGCGCTCGTCTACCCGCCCACGAACCCGCAGGCGACCGCCGCGGACGGCGACCTGCCGCCACTGCTCGTGGTCGTGCACGGCGGTCCGACCGCAGCCGCCACGCCGGTGCTCAACCTCGACGTCCAGTACTGGACCTCGCGTGGCTTCTGCGTCGCCGACGTCGACTACCGGGGGTCGACGGGCTATGGCCGCCGCTACCGGGACGCCCTCCAGGGCCGGTGGGGTGTGGTCGACCTCGACGACGTCGTGGCCTGCGCCCGGTACCTCGCCGGGAGCGGCCGGGTCGACCCCGCCCGCATGGCGATTCGCGGCGGCTCGGCCGGTGGCTACACGACGCTCGCCGCGCTGGCGATGCGGCCGGGCGTCTTCACGGCCGGGGCCAGCCACTACGGCGTCGCAGACCTCGGCGCCCTGGCCGCCGAGACGCACAAGTTCGAGTCCCGGTACCTCGACGGCCTGGTCGCGCCCCGTGACTCAGATGCAGGGCCGTCGGGCGCCGACGTCTACGCCGAACGCTCACCGATCAACCACGTGGACGGCCTCGACACCCCGCTGGCGGTCTTCCAGGGCGACGAGGACGAGATCGTGCCGCCGGACCAGGCCGAGGTCATCGTTGCGGCGCTGCGGAAGAAGGGCGTACCGCACGCCTACCTGCTCTTCCCCGGGGAGCAGCACGGCTTCCGGAAGGCGGAGAACATCCGCGCGGCGCTGGACGGCGAGCTGTCGTTCTACGGGCAGGTGTGGGGCTTCGCCCCTCCGGCCGACGAGGGCATAGAGCCGATCGACGTGGTCCGCGCCTGATACCGGCTCACCGCCCGGTCATGGTCGTCGGCGGTGGCGGCGTCCCCGTCGCGGTGTAGGTGGCGGTGTAGGTGGCAGCCCCCGCGCCGGTGGTGATGTTGTGCGACGGCCCGCCGCCGTCGGACCAGCCGCCGAACTCGTACGACGTCCCGGACGACGTCATGGGCGACGGGGCGGACAGACTGGTGGTCGAGCCTTCGATCAGCGTGGTGGTGAACGGGGTGGCCGCGGTGCGCGTGCCCAGGGTCAGTTCGAGGCCCCGCGGCTGCGAGTCGACCGTGACCGGTACGGTCCGGGGGTCGAGCCGCCGGGTCACCGTGGCCGCCGTCCCGTTCGAGTCGGTGGCGGTCAACTTCAGTTCGAGGTGGGCCGGGTACTCGTGGTCCGGCGCCGCGATCGATCCGCCGGACACCCCGGTCCATTGCTGCAGCGGGTGAGCGTGGCAGGCGGAGGGGCAGTGCTGCAGGACCATCTCCCACGACAGGGCACTTGCCGGGAGGACCTCGCCCTGCGCGTCCGTGGCCGACCCGGAGAAGGTAAGGGTGTCCCCCACCTTCCACGTCGTCCCGGTCACGGGGGTGGCGATCACCGGTTGGGGTGAGGTGTCGGTGGCGGCGCCTCGGGGCCGCCAGGACATCGCCTTCGGCGACGGTGTGCCGTCGTAGACGACGCGGCGGATCGTCCCGCCGTTGACGTCGGCGAAGAACAGCTCCCCGGTAAGGGACAGCTGCAGGTCGACGGGGCCCGCCGCCTCGAAGACGAACGGCTTCACCGACGCCGGGTCCGGCAGCCCGTCGCCGCCCCTCGTCATCACCCAGATGCACTTGCGCGCGTAGTCCGAGAAGAAGAGCGCACCGTCGTACTCGGGCGGGTAGGGGCCGCCCGAGTCCCGCTCGAACGAGACGCCGGAGATCGACGATCCCGCCGCGGTGGCGCAATTGTCCGACGCGTTCAGCGGCTGGCCCTGGCGGTAGGAGTAGAACGGCTTGGTATCGCCTCCCTGCGCGTACAGGTTCTCGCAGATCGACAGGTGTGCTGCGGCGTAGGAACTCTGGGCGGCGGGGCCTTCGAAACAGGGCCAGCCGAAGTTCGTCAGGGAGCCGGCCGGATCGGCCAGGCGGTCGACCTCCTCGGCCGTGGCCCACCCGACGTCGCCGATCCACAGCTCGCCGGTGCCCGGCCGCACCGTCATCCGGAAGGGGTTCCGCAGGCCGTACGCGACGATCCGCCGGGCGTTGGGGTCGGCCGCCGCTGCATCGGGGTTCCCCGTCATCGCCGCCCCGGTGTCGGGGGACACCCGGATCACCGCGCCGTCCAACGAGACCGGGTCGGCGGGGGTCCGGAGGTCCTGCGCCCGGAGCGCACCACCCTCCGCGGCCGGTGGGCTCATCGCGCCGCCCGCGCCCCCGCCCGGGTCGCCGCACGGGTTGACCGGGTTGCCGCCCTGGCCGTAGTCCGCGAACGTCCAACCGGCCCCTTCTCCGCCGGACACGTAGAGGGCTCCGTCGTTGCCGAAGGCCAGGTCACCGACGCTGTGACTCGGGTACTGCTGGCACCAGTCGTTGATCAGGTCCTGCTTCGTCGTCGTGGTGCCGGTGAGCGTCAGCTTCACCAGCTTGCCGCTCACGACGCAGCCGTTGCCGGTGGGGTCCGGGCACGGGTCACTGTCGGCCCCGGCCGAGCCCCACCGCGGGGCGGTGCCCCCCACGGGTCCGTCGAACGTGTACAGCGCATAGAGGTAGGGGCGGGCCGGAAAGTCCGGGTCGATCGCGAGGCCGAGCAGCCCGCGGTCCCAGAAGTTGTGGACCTCGGTACGCAGGTCGGCCACCTGCACAGGGCTGGTGTCGCCGACGCCGTCGTACATCTGGATGGTGCCGCGCTTCTCCGCGACGAAGATCCTGCCGTCCGGGGCGAAGCGCACGGCCGTGGGATTGACCAGACCGCTGAACGCCGTCACCTCGGTGAATCCCGCAGGAACGGCAGCAGCCGCCGCCACCTGGGGCTGGATCACCGCCGCCATCGTGAGCTGCAGAAGGAGCGCGACCGACGCGGCCAGGGCTCGTGAGCGGTTCGTTGCCGGAATAGACGAACGGCGCGCATCGATCATGGCTGCCCCCGGGGCGGTCTGACGTCATCCGCGCTGCTTTCGTTGGCGCGGCTCACAGGTCAGACGCCGGCGACTAATTATCGGTGAGGACGGTCTGCCTCAGCGACGACGTCGGATGCCAGAGTTCCAGACGGTCGCGAGCGCCGCTAGCGGAGGCGCAGCGGGGATTCGTCGGCGCAACCCCGGGGGCCGCTCCACATCAGACCTCGAGGACGGTGGGGATGATCATCGGCCGGCGGCGGTAGGTGTCGGACACCCACTTGCCGATGGTGCGACGGATGACCTGGGAGAGCCGGTGCGGGTCGACCTCCTCGTCCTGCAGCGCCCGCCTGAGGTTGTCCTCCACCAGGTGCAGCGCGCCGTCGAAGGCGGCGGGGTCGTCGGAGAAGCCGCGGGTCGACAGGTGCACCGGCCGCACGATGGTCCGGGTCGACAGCTCGATGACCACGGTGAGCGCCACGAAGCCCTCGTCGCCGAGGATCCGCCGCGCCTGCAGCGACTCCTCCCCCACGTCGCCGACGTTCAGCCCGTCGACGTAGACGTTGCCGATCGGCACGCTGCCCACGATCGAGGCCTTGCCGTCGACCAGGTCCACGACCACGCCGTCCTCGGCGAGCAGCACCCGGTCGCGGCTCATGCCGGTCTCCTCGGCCAGCCCGGCGTGCGCGCGCAGGTGCCGCCACTCGCCGTGCACCGGCATCAGGTACCGCGGCTTGGCGACGTTGAGCAGCGTGCGCAGCTCGCCGGCCGGCGCGTGGCCGGAGACGTGCACCCGGGCGGTCTCCTTGTGCACGACCGTCGCGCCGAGCCGAGCCAGGCCGTTGATGACCTTGTAGACGGCCGTCTCGTTCCCGGGGACCAGGGACGACGCGAGGACGACGGTGTCGCCGGCGGTGATGGTGACCTGATGATGCTCCCCACGGGCCATCCGGCCCAGCGCCGACAGCGGCTCCCCCTGCGACCCGGTCGACACCAGCACCACCCGCTCGGGGGGCATCGACGCCGCGTCGTCCAGCGACACCATCAGGCCGGGCGCGACGTGCAGCAGCCCGAGGTCCCGGGCCACGCCCATGTTGCGGACCATTGACCGGCCGACGAAGGCGACCTTCCTCTTGTGCGTCTCCGCGCAGTCGAGCACCTGCTGGATGCGGTGCACGTGGCTGGCGAAGCTGGAGACGATCAGCCGCTGCGAGGCGCGCGCGAAGACGTCGTCCAGAACCGGGCCGATGCTGCGCTCGGGCGTGACGAAGCCGGGCACCTCGGCGTTGGTCGAGTCCGACATGAGCAGGTCGATGCCGGCCAGGCCCAGCCGGGCGAAGGCGCCCAGGTCGGTCAGGACGCCGTCCAGCGGGAGCTGGTCCATCTTGAAGTCGCCGGTGTGCACGAGGGTGCCGGCCGGGGTGTGCACCGCGACGGCGAGCGCGTCGGGGATCGACTGGTTGACCGAGATGAACTCGCAGTGGAACGGGCCGGCGACGTGGTCCCCGCCGGCCGCCACCTCGACCAGCGTCGGGTCGATCCGGTGCTCCCGCAGCTTGGCCGCGACGAGCGCGAGGGTGAACCGGGACCCCACCAGCGGGATGTCCCCGCGCATCCTCAGCAGATACGGGACGGCGCCGATGTGGTCCTCGTGCCCGTGGGTGAGGACGACGGCGGCGATGTCGTCGAGACGGTGCTCGATGACGCCGAAGTCGGGGAGGATCAGGTCGACGCCAGGCTGCTCGGCCTCGGGGAACAGCACACCGCAGTCGATGACCAGCAGCCGGCCGTCGAACTCCAGGACGGCCATGTTCCGGCCGATCTCGCCCAGGCCCCCGAGCGCCATGACGCGCAGGCCCCCGGCGGGCAGGGGTGGGGGCACCTGCAGGTCCAGATGCGGTTGCGCGACCTGCCCGGTCACACCGTGACCCCGCCGGCGGCGAGGTCGAGGCGCAGCTGCGCGATCTCGTCGGGGGTCGCATCCACCAGCGGCGGGCGGACCGGCCCGGAGGGCAGGCCGAGCTCGCGCAGGGCGGCCTTCACCAGGATGACGCCCTGAGTGCGGAAGATGCCGGTGTAGACGGGCAGCAGGCTCTCGTTGACCGCCCGGGCCTTGACCAGGTCGCCGGACTCCACCGCGGCGACCAGCTCGGCCAGCCGCGGGCCGACGAGATGCCCGACCACGCTGACGACGCCGACGGCGCCCAGCGCGAGCAGCGGGAAGTTCAGCATGTCCTCGCCGCTGTAGTACGCGAGGTCGGTGCGCGCGAGGGTCCAAGCGACCGCGCCGAGGTCGCCCTTGGCGTCCTTGACCGCCACGATCCTCGGGTGCTCGGCCGCACGCACGAGGGTCTCGACCTCGATCGGGACGACGGTGCGCGGGGGGATGTCGTAGAGAATCACCGGCAGGTCGGTGCTGTCGGCCACCGCGGTGAAGTGGCGCAGCAGGCCGGCCTGTGGCGGCTTGTTGTAGTACGGCGTCACGACCATGAGGCCGTGGGCACCCAGGCGCTCGGCGGCGCGCGCCTTCTCGATGGAGTGCGCGGTGTCGTTGGTGCCCACCCCGGCGACGACGATGGCGCGGTCACCGACGGCGTCGAGGACGACTTCGAGCACCGAGCGCTGCTCGGCGTCGCTCAGTGTCGGCGATTCACCCGTCGTCCCGGCGATCACGAGCCCGTCGTGTGCGCACCGGTCGACCAGGTGCGCGGCCAGCTCCTGCGTGCCGGCGAGGTCGACTGTGCCGTCCTCGGTCAGCGGGGTGACCATCGCCGTGAGCACGCGCCCGAACGGCCGGGCAGGGTCGGTGGTCATGGGGAGAATCTACCGAGCCACCGCGACGCCGTCCGAGCGCACGTAGTGCGACACCGCGAACCGCGCCCCTGACGAGGACGTCGTCCACCCCTCGGCCGGTGTCCGGGCCTCCAGCTGCCAGCCGTCGCCCAGCGCAGGCGCCCAGGTGTCCCCTTCGACGAGCGTGTCGACGTCGGTGACCACCAGCCGGTCGGCGTGCGGCAGGAAGGCGGCATACACCGCACCCCCGCCGATGACCCAGAAGGACGTGTGCTCGGCGAGCACCTGATCCACCGACGTCGCCGGCCGGCCCCCGTCCGGCGACCAGCCCCGATCCGACGTCAGGACGACGTTGGTCCGGCCCGGCAGAGGACGGAAGCGGTCAGGCAGCGATGCCCAGGTGCGCCGGCCCATGACCACGGTGGAGCCCATGGTCAGCCGGCGGAAGAGTGCCAGGTCCTCCGGCAGGTGCCAGGGCAGGCCGCCGTCGGCGCCGATCACCCCGTCGCGGGCCTGGGCCCACACCATGCCGATCACACGGCCACGGCTGCCCGGATCGCCGGATGGTGCCGGTAGTCGCGCACGGTGAAGTGCTCGTAGGTGTAGTCGAAGAGCGAGGGCGCGGGCGCCAGCTCCAGCGTCGGGAACGGCAGCGCCTCGCGGGAGAGCTGCTCGGTGACCTGCGCCGTGTGGTTGCTGTAGATGTGGCAGTCGCCGCCGACCCAGATGAAGTCGCCCGGGGCGAGGCCGACCTGGTCGGCCACCATCCGCGTCAGCAGCGCGTAGCTGGCGATGTTGAAGGGCACGCCGAGGAACATGTCGGCACTGCGCTGGTAGAGCTGGCAGGAGAGCCGGCCGTCGGCGACGTAGAACTGGAACAGCGCGTGACAGGGCGCCAGGGCCATCTCCGGCAGCGCACCGACGTTCCAGGCCGACACGATCATGCGCCGGGAGTCGGGATCGGCGCGCAGCGTCGACAGGATCGCCGATATCTGGTCGATCTGCTCCCCACCGGGTGCGGGCCACGACCGCCACTGCACGCCGTAGATCGGGCCGAGCTCACCCTCGGGAGAGGCCCATTCGTCCCAGATGGTCACCCCGTGGTCCCGCAGCCAGCCGACGTTGCTGTCGCCGCGCAGGAACCACAGCAGCTCGTAGGCGATCGAGCGGAAGTGCACCGACTTCGTCGTCACCAGCGGGAAGCTCTCCGACAGGTCGTACCGGAGGCGTTCGCCGAACAGGCTGACCGTCCCGGTGCCGGTCCGGTCCGCCTTCGGCGTCCCCTGCTCGAGAATGCGCCGCAGGAGGTCCTCGTACTGGGTGTCGATCGGTGCTGTGTCGATCGGTGCTGTGTCGATCCCTGCGGGTGCGCGGTCCACGAGGCCGAGGGTACGGGGAGGCGCCGACGTCGGGCAGCGACGCGGCTCACCCGCCTCAGTGGTCCCGCCCGGTCAGCCTTCGGTGACGAACGGGCTGGCGGCGACCTCCGTTCCGTCGACCAGTGAGCTGATCCGGAAGTCGTCGAACACGTTGCCGGCCACCCGGTGCAGCTCGCGTAGGCAGGCGATGGCGAGCTCGCGGATCTCGACGTCGGCGTGCTCGCTCGCCCGCATGGCGATGAAGTGCCGCCACGCCCGGTAGTTGCCCGTGACGACGATGCGCGTCTCGGTGGCGTTGGGCAGGACCGAGCGAGCGGCCTGGCGCGCCTGCTTGCGCCGCAGCGTGGCGTTCGGGACGTCGGCGAAGCGTTTCTCCAGCCCCTCGAGCAGCTCGGTGTAGGCGGCGACCGCGGCGCCGGTGGCGGCGAGGAAGCGCTCGTGCAGCTCGGGATCCTCAGCGATCACGGCGGGCTCGACGAAGGCGGCATCCCCCTCGGGTACGTAGCGCTGCGACAGCTGGCTGTAGGAGAAGTGCCGGTGCCGGATCAGCTCGTGCGTGAGCGAGCGGCTGATGCCGGTCAGGTAGAAGGTCACGCTGCCGTGCTCCAGAACGGACAGGTGGCCGACCTCGAGGATGTGGCGCAGATAGCCGCTGTTGGTCGCGGTCGCCGGATTGGGCTTGCTCCAGGACTGGTAGC
>JAOPWM010000283.1 GCA_025965695.1 Blastococcus sp. | reverse complement strand
CGCCGGGTCTTCGTGCCATGCCGCCCAGTCTTCCCGGCTACGCCAGGTGCCGATGATCACCCTGGTGTGTTCCTCGCCTTCCGGGGTGAGCAGTTGCCCGGACACCCAGCCGGGCCGGTCGTGCGCGGACTCGAACCGCTCACGGACGGCTGCGTCCCATTCCTGCTGTCGACGACGCCTGAAGACTGACCCCCTGGCGACGGTCGAAAACTGACCCCCCCTCCCGAGACCCTGGCTCGAGCCGAGCCGGGGAGGAACTGCGATTAACAGTCCTAGGGGACGCGGTCCCGGACGGGTCATGACCGTTCAAAACCGCAGGTCAGCCAGGATGCGCCGACCACTGTGAACCTGCCGGGACAGTGGTGAACAGGCCCTGCTGGCACACAAGGTGGCACACAACGGCCGGTCTGGTTGCCACGCCGACGAGCACCCCTCACGGTTCGCGTGTGCGACGCGGCGACGATCGTGACAGAGTGCGGCGACCGCTCCCCTGGCTCGACGCTCACGCGCGCGCCTGGGCCGTTGCCGTCAGCAGGGCGGGATCCGCTGGTCGGAGGTCGGGTGGGATGACAGGAGCCGCTGCCACCATCCGCGAGCTTCCTGGTTGCCGTCATGCAGTACGTGAGTGCAGCGGCGAGCTCCAGTGCGAGGCCGTGGTCGGCAGCGAAGCGGTCGGCGGCGAACTCGGACTGCCGGCTGATCACGGCGTCGGCCAGGGGACAGAGCACCGCCGCCAGCCCAACGGAGGTCGGCACTCCCCCGACCATCCACTGACCCCGCTGCAGGGCGTGCGTCACGGCTACGGCCGGTCCGGCGACCACGACGACTCCCAGTCCGTGGCGGGGCTGGCGGCCGGCCAGGCTGCTCGCGAGACCGGTGAGCAGGCTCGTCGTCCAGCGCCACGGCGCGGCCAGCCACGACACGAGCAGCATCGGCCGAGTCACTCCGGTGGCGTGATGGCCCAGCTCGTGGTCCAGCACGGCCACCAGCTGGTCCTCCGGCAGCCGACCGGCTCGGTAGTCCTGCACGCCCCGGCTGGTGACCGCGACGCTGTGTCCCCCGGCGGCGTACGCGTTGGGCACCCGAGCGGACTGGACGTACAGCTCGACGTCACCGGCGGCGGTTCCGGTCACTCGTAGGGCTGTCGCCCATGCCGGCTTCAGCGCCGCGGCCTGCGCCGGGCTGGGTCGATGGAACCGGCAGGCGGCGCGAACGATCATCCGTTCGCCGACCCGCGTGGTCGCCACCGCTGCACCAGTTGCCCAGGCCAGCAGGAGCAGCCCCGCCCACCGGCCCAGCGCACCGGACGCCGCCGTCAGGAGCAACACGCTGCCGATTCCGGCCGGCGCAGCAGCGAGCGCCCGCCAAAGTCCGTACCGGACGACTCGGCGCTGCACGTCATCAGGCGTCGTGTGCCGGCTCGTCGTCATCCACGCACCCCTTGACGCAGCAGTGCTCGGCCAGCGTGCCGGCTGGTGCCGACATCCGCGGCCGTCACCGTGACCGCGCACGCCTTAGGTCCCGAGGTCTCGGTGCCCCTCCCCTCTCCGGCGCCGTCGAAGAAGATCGCCGGCCGTGTCACCAATTGGCCCGAGACGGCGCCTTCTCCGGCTGAAAGCAGCAGCCGGGTGGGAGCGCCGATGGGGAAGCAGGACCGGACACCACGCCTCACCGCCACGTCCACCGCCATCGATGCGGGCGACGATCGTGAGACTCGAGGCGCCGGCGGCAGTGACGGGGCCACGCCGATCGGCGAGGCCGTCCAGCCTTGGGCTCTTCAGGCCCTCGTCGCCGTCTTCGGCGGGGACACCTACCGGCTGTTGACCGAGCTGGCCGATCTGCTCGAACTGAGCGTCGCCTACGTCGACCGGCTCACCGTCGAGGCGCATCTGGAGCGGCGACTGTCCGACGGCGAATGGTCCGCGGTCGCCGCCCAGTTCACCGCGATGGCCTTCGACGAGCACGTCGGGAATGCCGGCACCGTCCGCACCGACTGGATCGAGGACCGACTTCACCGCGCCGGCGTCGGCGGCCGCACCCTCCGCGCCACCCTCGGGTCGGGTCCATCGCGGCCGCCGGGGCGGCGATGAGGGTCAGCCGCACCTGCCCGGCCTGCGGCTACACCGCCGACTACGCCAGCGCCCCACTCGCCGACGCTTCTAATCCCCGGCACTCCTGCGCCAAGCACCGGCGCGACCTGGAGCAAGCCAGTCGCCGAGCCGCGCGACTTCAGGCGCGAGTAACGCGGGAGTGCACCCATCCACAGGCCCGCCACCGGCACGGCAGCCGCGCCGCCTACGTCAAGGACCGCTGCCGCTGCACCGACTGCACCGCCGCGAACACGGCCGCCAGCCGCACCGCCACTCGAGAACGTCTCTACGGCCGCTGGCACCCCTACGTCGACGCCGGACCCGTCCGCGAGCACATCGCCGCCCTGCGCGCCGCCGGCATCGGCGTCGAGCGCATCGCGGAGCTTGCTGGCATCTCGGTCAGCCACATCCGCGAGCTGGCCGAGCACAGCCGCGGCGACTCCCGGCGGGTCCGCCCGAGCACGGCCACGCGCGTCATGAACATCAAGATCGACGATGCCAGCCGGGCGCCGAGCAGCCGCGTCGACGCCACCCTCTACGAGCGGCTGTGGAACACCAGGCCGCCGCGGGCGACCGGCGAGCAGCGTGCCGCCGCCGACGCCGCCCAGGCCCACGCGGCCGCACGGCCGCACGAGGCTGGCTGCCACCGCTGGCATGGGACGACATCGAAACCGATCCCACACCGCCGGCGCCGACCGTCGAACCTTCCCAGCGGGACGGCATCGATGAGATCGCCGTGGAACGCGCCCTCGCCGGTGACAACATCTCCTACGACGACCTCACCGCGGTCGAACAACACGAGGTCGTCCGCCGCTTCAGCGCCCGCGGTAGCTCAATCCGGGACATCGCTGCCCAGCTCGGCACCACCAAGCGCACCGTCTCCCGACGACGCGCAGCCCTCGGCGCCGCATGACCACCACGCTGCGGAGAGGCCCGACCCCTGCCTGTCCCAGGACGTCGAGCTCACCGACCACGAAGCACCGCCGACCAGACCCCCGCGGACCGGACGGTCACCACACTGCCAGGCCGAGTTGACCACGTTCGTAGCGGTTCACCGCGGTGCCGTAAGGCACTTCACCTGCGGGTTTCACCAGCCATGAACATGTACGCACAACCGCGAACACCGCCAACTGCAACCGCAAATTGCCCCCAGAAAACCAGTTCTTTAGTGAGTCTCACTAGCGCACACAAGGACATCTACGCTGGCGTGAGGCCACCTCGCGCCAGGCTCGGCGCCGGTGACCCCTTGGTCGGCCGAGGGAGCTCCGGCGGACCCCCGGCGTGCCGATGAGGCAGACATGCGCACCAGGCACGGCGCCAGCGCGCTTGCTGCCTTCACCGCCGGCCTGACCGCGCGGCGACTCTGCGCCGGCTTGCCGGGCCGTCGCAGGCCCGTTACCCGCACTCGGGCATTCCGTACTGCCTAAGGATCTTGTCGTTCAGGGACCGTGTCCGTGGAGAGGGGACTCGGCAAAAGACAGGTGTGGGATGCCATCGCCGGGTCAATGCCGCGGTCAGGACACGTCTAGAGCCGGCCGCCCGCCTTCACCTAGGAATGCGCTTCGTCGCCGCGCGCCTCTCGACCTGCCAGCAAGGCACGCACAGCGGCGCGACCCGCTGGCGAGCGGTCGACATCCTGCTGGACTCCGCTGAGGTCGACTACGAGGCGACGGTCGGCGACCTCCCGCTCGGTCACGCGTCGTACCAGTTGCGCTCATTGCCGCCCTGCGGGTCAGGAGGAGTCAACTCAACTGGGGGCAGTCCCGCGTCCCGGCGTGAGGTGGAGGGTCCGGCCGGACCTGGGCGCTGCCTTCGGCCGGGACTTCCAGCCGGCCCTTTCGTCGGCGGCCGGCGTATGGCCGGTCCGAAGACGATCTTGCGGGGCAGGTGGGGGTGTGAGTGGCAAGAAACACACCGTCACCGGGAACCTGCCGTGGGTAAGCTTGCTGGGTCGAAGGGGAGTAGCCCTCAGCCGGGTCGTCGACATGCTGGAACGGGAGACCGTTCCCGGTGCCCGGGCCCGTGATGGATGGGTGGGCGAGACCTTCGGCTCGTGTCAGACATGTCTGCCGCGGGTCGAAGTCTGTCGTCTCCCCGGACGGCCTGCCCTTCCTCCTGCGGCCAGGAGGACGGAGCTCATCTTGATCCACGTTGTGTTGCTGCTGGCGTGCGCAGTAGTCATTTATCTGGCCTGCGAATGGTTCGTCAACGCCGTCGAGTGGCTCGGCGTCCGGATGAAAGTCGGCCCGGTAGCGGTCGGCACCATCTTGGCGGCGGTCGGCACGGCCTTGCCCGAGAGCGTCGTCACGCTCGTTGCCGTCTTGTTCGGCAGCGCCGAGCACGGTGACGACATCGGCGTCGGCGCGGCTCTCGGCGGCCCGCTGGTCGTCGGCACCCTTGCCTATGGAGTGACCGGGGCAATGCTTCTGCTCCGGCGGCGCAGCCGGGCTCGCGCCCAGGCGGCCATGGTGACTACTTCTCCTGGTGCGACCGGCGGAGGAGTCGACGAACTAGACGGGACCGACACCCCTCGATTGGCCCGTGACCAAACCTGGTTCCTGGCCATTTTCGTCCTCAAGGTGGCCCTGGGGCTGATCGCCTTCGCGATCAAGCCGTGGCTGGGCTTCCTCTTCCTCGCCGCCTACGGCGTCTATTTCTGGCGGGAGATGAAGGGCACCGGCGAGCAGGCCTCGGATGAGGACCTGGAGCCACTCAAGGGCCAACCAAAGCGGGCGAAGCCCTCGACCGTGGCTGTGGTCGCCCAGACCCTGATCACCCTCGTCATCATCTTCGGCGCCTCTCAACTCTTCGTCGCCCAGCTGGAGTGGGCCGGCCCGGCGTTGGGCCTGCCCTCTGTCGTGGTGGCGCTGCTGCTCTCCCCGGTCGCCACCGAACTGCCCGAGATCATGAACGCGATCATCTGGGTCCGGCAGGGCAAGACGCAGTTGGCGCTGGCCAATATCTCCGGGGCGATGATGATCCAGGCGACGGTGCCCTCGGCGATCGGCATCTTCTTCACGCCGTGGTTGTTCGACGCCCCGCTGCTGCTGGCCGGGATTGCCACCATGGCGTCGGTGGTCTATCTGCTCTGGTTGATGAAGACCCAGCGGGTCACTCCGGCTCGGCTGACGGTGGCCGGCCTGTTCTACGTCGCGTTCGCCGCCGGTCTCCTCGTCAGCCTCAACTGAAGTCCGCGGGCCGGTCGGTGGCGCCGGCCATGCACCGGACCACCGGTAGGGGGACGGTACGGACGGCCGTCCCCCTACCAATGGGGGTTCCGGCGCCCCATCCACCACCTCGGGCACGGCGGGGGCACCGGCCGCAGTGGTCGCGCACTACGACTGTTCCCCAAGCAGCGAACAGGGCGACCGCCTCGGCGTACTCGGTCAGCGGGGTGACGACGTCGGGATGCCGGTAGACCTCGCGGGCGATGAGCTCGAGCTCGCCGGCCAGGACGAGGTCGAGCAGCTCGACCGCGCCCACGCCGAGGGCGACGGCGGCGCCGCCGGTGACCACGCCGTGGTGGTCGGCGGCGTACCGGCGCAGCACGGCGAGGTTCGGCGCCACGCGGTGCAGGCTACGAGCGGCCTACGACAACAACATGGCGAGGGATGTCCCAAGTCCGTCCGGTCACGGCTAGCCGGCCTGCGGTGTGGTGATCAGCAGCCCGGGATGTCCGGCGCCGGTGTCGGGGACCGGGAAGTACGCCCGCCCGGTGGTGGGGTCGACGGCGACGACGTGGGCGTTGTCGGCCAGGTGCGCGCGGCCGGTGACCCGGCCGGCGGCCGGTGCCAGGTCGACGGTGGTGAGGTCGCCGGACTCCGCGGCGACGTACAGCAGCCGGCGGCCGGGGTCGGCGGCCAGCACGTCGGGGCCGTCGCCGACGTCCAGGCGCCCCAGCTCGGTCAGGCCGGGCA
>JAOPWM010000268.1 GCA_025965695.1 Blastococcus sp. | reverse complement strand
CCCGTCGTGTCCGCCCAGCTCCTCGGCCAGCACGTCGGCCACCTCACGCGGCGGCCGACCGGCGGCCTTGGCCAGCCGGAGGGCCACGTTGGTGGCGTAGTCGCCGTGCTCGGGGTTCCTGGGCCGTTCGATGACGACATCGGCCGGGACCTCGACGGGCAGCGCGCCGCGATCGACGACCGCCCGCACGTCGGTCGCGACGACGTCCTGCAGCTGCTCGGGTGTCACCGCACGAGCGTACTGACCCGGATTCACGGCACCCCGAGCCCGCCCGGGTCCCGGGGTCTGCCGAGGCGCCCGACCTAGACTCGGGAACCGGACGGGGTGCGCTGCGCCCGACCCCAGCATCGAGGAGAGGCCTTGGCCAAGGACCGCACGCCCGCGAGCGGCAAGCCCGCAGGCAAGGGCAGCACCGCCGGCAAGGGCCGCACCCGGCCACCGGTGAACGTGGTGACCCCGCAGCGGCCCTGGGGACTGATCGCCGCAGCGATCGCGGTTGCCGTCTTCGCCGCCGCCGTCCTCACCTACGCCGTCGTCAAGGTGAACGCGGCGAACGCGGACAAGGTGACCTCCGCCGACCAGATCCAGGGCCTCGCGACCTTCGACTACGCGGCGGGGCAGGACCACGTGACCACGCCGGTCCAGTACAAGGAGTCGCCTCCGGTCGGCGGACCACACGACCCCAACTGGGCCGACTGCACCGGCTCGGTCTACACGGTCGACATCCGCCACGAGAACGCGGTGCACGGCCTCGAGCACGGGGCGGTGTGGATCACCTACAACCCCGGCCAGCTCTCCGACGCCGACGTCGCGAAGCTCGCCAAGCTGGTCGACGGCCAGTCCGGCCGGATGCTCTCCCCCTACGTGGGACAGGACTCCGCCATCAGCCTGCAGTCCTGGGACCACCAGCTGAAGGTCGACTCCGCCGACGACAAGCGGATAAAGCAGTTCGCCGACTTCTTCACACGCAACGGCGACTTCTACCCCGAGGTCGGGGCCAGCTGCGAGAACCCGGCCTTCAAGCAGCAGCCGCTGGTGGCCGGTGACGCGAGCACGCCGGTCGGCCCGAGCGACGAGCCCACCACGCCGACGCCGGCCGCCGGAGGAGCCACCGGGGGCGCCCCGGCGGGGACCACCGCTCCCTGAACCGTCCGAACCCCACGCCCGAACCACCGAGGTGACGACCGTGACCGAACCCGCTCCCGCCGGTCGCGGCCTGCTGCGGCCGGCACTGATGGCCGTCATCGCTGTCGCGCTGGTCCTTCTCGGCGGCGGGCTCGCCGTGGCCCTCGGCGTCGGCCGGACCCCGGAGCCGTCGGCGGACTCCGTCGATGCGGGCTTCTCCCGCGACATGTCGCGGCACCACCTGCAGGGCGTGGAGATGGCCAACCTCGCGCCCGACCGCAGCAGGGACCCGGAGGTCCGGCAGCTGGCGTTCGACATCTCCGCGACCCAGACCAACCAGGTCGGCCGCATGGAGGGCTGGCTGTCGCTGTGGGGACTGCCGCCCTCCGGCGGGCAGACGATGGCCTGGATGGGCGGCATGGCCGGCAGTCACAGCGGTCACTCGATGGACATGGGGCAGAGCGACCTGATGCCCGGGATGGCGACCCAGGGCGAGCTGGCCGCCCTGCGGAACCTGACCGGCACCGACTTCGACGTCGAGTTCCTGCGATTGATGATCCGCCACCACCAGGGCGGCAAGGAGATGGCGGTCTACGCGGCCGCGCACGCCGACGTGCCCGCCGTCCGCCGGCTGGCCGGCACCATCGCCGACACCCAGACGGCAGAGGTCACGACGATGGCGCGGATGCTGGCGGCGCGGGGCGGCACTCCCCTCCCGGCGCCCTGAGGCCCTCCGTCCGGAGGTCCGCCCGGTGACTGATAGCGTTTCCTCTGCGACACGGACGAGCCCCCGTAGCTCAGGGGATAGAGCACTGCCCTCCGGAGGCAGTGGCGCAGGTTCGAATCCTGCCGGGGGCACTCTTCCGCGCATCCTCGGTTCGCGACCCACCGCGGTCGCGCGCCGGACGGACGCATTACCGTGCCCGCCCATGACGACCAGCGGTGTCCAGCGAGCGCAGGTGGGCGAGCTCGAGCTCGCGTACGAGACCTTCGGCGCGGCCGGGGATCCGCCGGTGCTGCTGGTCATGGGCCTGGCGACGCAGATGATCGGCTGGCCCGACGACTTCTGCCGCCAGTTGGCCGACCGCGGCTACTACGTCGTCCGCTTCGACAACCGTGACATCGGTCTGTCCACCCACCTGCACGACGCCGGCGCGCCCGACCTCATGGCGGTGCTCGGCGGGGACCACTCCTCGGTGCCCTACGGGCTGGCCGACCTCGCCGGGGACTGCGTGGGCCTGCTCGACGCCCAGGGCCTGGACAGCGTCCACCTGGTCGGCGCCTCCATGGGCGGGATGATCGCCCAGCTCGTGGCGCTGCAGGCCCCGGAGCGGGTGCGCACCCTGACCTCGATCATGTCGACGACCGGCGCTCCCTCCGTGGGGTCGCCGTCCGACGCCGCTCTGGCCCTGCTCCTGACGCCCGCGGCCGGCGACCGTGACGGCGCCGTCCAGCAGGTGGTCGACACCTATCGCGTCATCGGCTCTCCCGGCTTCGAGTTCGACGAGTCGGCGCTGCGGGACCGGGCCGGACTCTCCTTCGACCGCGCCTACGACCCGGCTGGTGTCGCCCGACAGCTGGCGGCGATCCTCACGACTCCGGACCGCACTCGCGACCTGAAGTCGGCGTCGGTGCCGTGCCTCGTCGTCCACGGCGCCGAGGACGCGCTCGTGAACGTGAGCGGCGGTCACGCGACGGCAGCGGCCATCCCGGACGCCGAGCTGCTGATCGTCGACGGGATGGGCCACGACCTGCCCCGCCAGGTGTGGCCGCAGCTCATCGAGCGGATGACCGCCCTGTTCGACCGCGCGGCCTGACGCGGCCGGTCAGCTGGTCAGCATCCCGCCCTCGACGGGGATGGTCGTGCCGGTCACGTAGCCGCCGGCGTCACTGACGAGGAACACCAGCGCCGCGGCGAGCTCCTCGGGGTCGCCCTTACGGCCGACCAGCACCCGCGCCAGCTGCGACTCGAGGTAACCCTCGGGGTACTGGTCGGTCATCTCCGAGGTGAAGAACCCGGGCGCGAGCGCGTTGACCCGGATCCCCTTGCGCCCGGTCCACTGCTGCGCGAGGTCGCGGGTCAGCCCGATCAGCCCCGCCTTGCTCGCCGCGTACGCCGCCTGCGGGAGACCCGCCGTCGTCAGGCCGAGCACGCTGGAGATGTTGACGATGGAGCTGCCCGGCTGCATCACCCTCCCGCACGCCTGGGCCATCCAGTAGCAGCCGTTGAGGTTGACGTCGATGACCTGCCGGAACTGGTCGGGGGTTTCCCGGGTGGCCGGCGTCGCGGTGCCGATCCCGGCGTTGTTCACCAGGATGTCGACCCGGCCGAACTCCGCCATCGTCGCGTCGACCAGGGCCTGGCAGTCCTCCGGCACGGATACGTCGGTGCGCACGGCGATGGCCCGCCGCCCCGCGCCCTCCACGGCCTGCTGCGTATCGGTCAGCCGGTCGGCGCGGCGGGCCCCGAGCGCGACGTCGGCGCCCGCCTCGGCCAGCGCGCGGGCGAACACCGCACCGAGCCCGGAGGACGCCCCCGTCACGATCGCCACCCGGCCGTCCAGCCGGAACATGTCCAGGATCGTGCGGTCTGCCACGGATCGGTTCCCCTCGTCGAATACCCAGCCGGTCCGGCCGGTCCCCCTGACCGTAGCCAACTCGTGGGGTAGCTCACCTCTCGAACGGGTAGGCCGCTGACCCGGACCTCGACGGGGAGGAACCCCACCATGAGCAATCTGGCCCAGAACCTGATCGACACCGCCGCGAAGGAAGGGCCCCATCCGGCGCTGCGGATGGACGAGGCACGCCTGACCTACGACGAGTTCCGGGACGCCGCGCTGCGTGTCGCCGCGTCGCTGCAGTCCCGTGGGGTCGAGCCGGGCGACCGGGTGGGCATGGTCCTGCCGAACGTCCTGTCGTTCCCGATCGTGTTCTACGGCGCGCTCATGGCCGGGGCGGCCGTGGTGCCGATGAACCCACTGCTGAAGGCCCGCGAGGTCGAGTACTACCTGCGCGACTCGGGCGCCCGGATCGTCATCGCCGCGGAGCAGTCGGCCGAACCGGTCGCCGAGGCCGCCGGCACCGTCGGCATCGAGGCCACGACCGTGGGCCCGGTCATGCCTGACGCACTCATGGCCGACGAGGTCCTGACCGCACCGGTCGACCGGGCCGACGACGACACCGCGGTGATCCTGTACACGTCCGGCACGACAGGACAGCCCAAGGGCGCCGAGCTCACGCACGCCGGCCTGAACAGCAACGCCCGCACCACGCAGGAGACCCTGCTGGAGTGCACGCCGGACGACGTGATCATGGGCTGCCTGCCGCTGTTCCACGTCTTCGGCCTGACCTGCTCGCTGAACGCCGGCGTCCTGGCCGGCTCGTCGCTCACCCTGATCCCGCGATTCGACGGCGGGAAGGCCCTGTCGGTGGTGGAGCGCGACGGGGTCACCGTCTTCCAGGGTGTCCCGACGATGTTCTCGGCGATGCTGCACTCGCCCGATGCCGGGTCGACCGACGTCTCCGGTCTCCGGCTCTGCGTCTCCGGCGGCTCGGCCATGCCGGTGGAGGTCATGCGCTCGTTCGAGGAGACGTTCGGCTGCATCGTGCTCGAGGGCTACGGCCTGAGCGAGACCTCACCGGTCGCCTCGTTCAACCACCCGCACGCCGAGCGGAAGCCCGGATCGATCGGCACGCCCATCCGAGGTGTCGAGATGCGCCTCGTCGACGACGACGGCACCGACGTCGCGGCCGGTGAGGTCGGCGAGATCGCGATCCGCGGCGAGAACGTGATGAAGGGCTACTGGCAGCGACCGGAGGACACGGCGAAGGCCATCCCCGACGGCTGGTTCCGGACCGGGGACCTCGCCCGTCAGGACGAGGACGGCTACTTCTTCATCGTCGACCGCAAGAAGGAGATGATCATCCGCGGCGGCTACAACGTGTACCCGCGGGAGATCGAGGAAGCGTTGTACGAGCACCCAGCGGTGGCCGAGGTGGCGTGCATCGGCATCAGGCACCCCGACCTCGGCGAGGAGGTCGCCGCCGCCGTCGCGCTCAAGCCCGGCACCAGCGCGGACCCCGACGAGTTGAAGGCCTTCGTCAAGGCACGGGTGGCCGCCTACAAGTACCCGCGGCACGTATGGCTGGTCGATGCCCTCCCGAAGGGGCCGACGGGCAAGATCCTGCGCCGCTCGGTGGAGGTGCCCGAGGGGGTCGGCCGGCGATGAGTGCTCCCACCGGGCCGGCACAGGGCAGACCGGCTCCCCCCGCGCCACCGCTGTGGCGGCAGGTCTTCGACACCGCCGAGCGAGCCGTCACGCCGCGGGCGGAGAACCTCGTGCGGACGCCGTCCTTCGCACTGGGCGCCGCACTCGTCCGCCGGGGCCAGACACTCGCCCGGCAGTCGGCCCGTGGCCTCACCGCCCGCGCATGGCACCTGGTGAACCTGCCGGCCGGTAGCGACATCGGCCGGCTCCGGGCGCAGATCGGCGCGCTCGACCGCGAGGTGCGACGGCTCGGCCTGCAGCTCGAGGCGGAGCGACGCCGGAACGCCGCCCCGGCCCCCCGACCCACGGATACGTCGACGACGACGGAGGACAGCGATGCCCACGGTGCCCAGCCCGCAGACGGTGCTCGACCGCGTCCGACGCGACGTCGAACGCAACGCGCTCCGGGCACGTAACGGCATCAAGCTGGTCGCCGGGATCGACCGGCCCGGCGTCGGGCAGACGCCGAAGGACGTCGTGTGGCAGCGCGGGAGGACCCAGCTCTGGCACTACCGCAACGAGAACGTCCGCTACGGGCCGCCACTGCTCATCGTGTTCAGCCTGATCAGCCGGAGCTACATCCTCGATCTCACGCCGGGGAACAGCTTCGTCGAGCAGTTGCTCGATGCGGGGTTCGACGTCTACCTGCTGGACTGGGGGGAGGCCGACGAGCGGGATGCGGGGAACGGGCTCGAGGACTACGTCGATGACTACATCCCGGCCGGCATCGACCGCGTGCTGGAGCTCTCCGGGGCCGACGAGGTGAACCTCTTCGGCTACTGCTTCGGCGGCGACCTCACCCTGCTCTACGCCGCGCACCACCCGGACGCCCCGTTGCGCAGCCTCACCGTGCTCGCGACCCCGGTCGACTTCCGGCACATGGGACCGCTCGCCGACGTGTTCTCCGTCGGGCGCATGGACGTCGACTCAGTCCTCGACGCCGACGGCAACGTGCCGCCGTCGATCGTCGTCCAGGGGTTCCGCGCCCTGACCCCCACCGCCGAGGCGACCCGCTACGTCACGCTCTGGGAACGGCTGTGGAACGACGAGTACGTCGCCTCCTACCAGGCGATGACCGGCTGGTCGGACGACCACGTGCCCTTCCCCGGCGCGGCGGCCCGCCAGACCGCCGAGATGCTCGTGCGCACCAACGGGATGGTGAACGACCGGCTGCAGGTCGGCGGCGACCCGGTCCACCTCGGCGACATCCAGGTGCCGTTCCTCACCGTGCGCGCCAACCGGGACCACATCGTCCCGCCGGAGGCGACCGCCCCGCTGATCGACCTCGTCGGCTCGCCGGACAAGCACGAGCTGCGCCTCGACGCCGGTCACATGGGCCTGGTCGTCGGGCGCACGGCCGCGAAGACGACGGTGCCGAGGATCATCGACTTCCTCCGTCGTCGCAGCGACGACGTCGCGACCGGCGCGGCGCAGGAGGCCTGAGATGCCTGTGGTGGAACTCGGCCCCGAGCGCTGCGACGCCCTTCTGCGGTTCTTCGCCGCCCTCCCGGAGGGAGACCTCACCTTCATCAAGGAGGAGGTCACGGACCCCGACACCGTCCGTTCGTGGGCAGCCGGCCCGGCGTCCGGTGGCCGCTGGGTCGCGATCGACGACGGCGGGGCGGACGACGGCGAGGTGACCGGCTACGTCGCCGTCCGGCCGCTGCCCGGCTGGTCGGACCACGTCGGCGAGGTGCGGCTGGTCGTCGCCCCCTCGCGGCGGGGCACCGGGCTCGGCCGAGAGCTGGCCCGTCGGGCACTGGTGGAGGCAGTCCGCTCCGGCCTGACCAAGCTGGTCGTCGAGGTCGTCGCCGAGCAGGGGGCGGCGCTGGCGCTGTTCACCGAGCTCGGCTTCACCGGTGAGGCGCTCCTGACCGACCACATCCGCGACCGGAGCGGGCAGCTGCGCGACCTCATGGTGCTGGCCCATCACGTGCAGAGCACGTGGGCGGGCATGGACACCGTCGGCGTCGCGGACGAGCTCAGCTCTCCGTGACCACTCCCCCGGCCACCTCGAGCCGGCGGGTCGTCTCGACCGACTCGAGCATCCGGCGGTCGTGGGTGACCAGCAGGAGCGTGCCGGTGTAGGCGGCCAGCGCCTCCTCGAGCTGCTCGATCGCGGGGAGGTCGAGGTGGTTCGTCGGCTCGTCGAGGACGAGCACGTTGATCCCCCGCGCCTGCAGGAGGGCCAGCGCCGCACGGGTCCGCTCGCCCGGGGACAGCGTCTCCGCCGGCCGGAGGACGTGATCGGCGGTGAGCCCGAACTTGGCGAGCAGGGTCCGCACCTCCGAGGTCGGCCAGTCCGGCACCTCGGCGGAGAAGGCCTCGATCAGCTGCTCTGGCCCGAAGAACCGCCCCCGCGCCTGGTCGATCTCCCCGACCTGCACGGCCGGCCCGAGCGACGCCGTCCCCTCGTCGAGCGGCACCCGCCCGAGCAGGGCACCGAGCAGGGTCGACTTCCCGGAGCCGTTCGCCCCGGTGATGGCCAGCCGGTCGCCCCAGTCGACCTGCAGGTCGACCGGTCCCAGCGTGAAGTCACCGCGGCGCGCCACCGCCCTGCGGAGGGTCGCGACGACGGCGCCCGCGCGCGGTGCGGTGGCGATCTCCAGCCGCAGCTCCCACTCCTTGCGCGGCTCCTCGACCACCTCGAGCCGCTCGATCCGCCGGTCGGTCTGCTTCGCCTTGGCCGCCTGCTTCTCCGACGACGCCCGGTTGGCCGCCTTGATGTGCTTGTCGCCGTCCTTGGATTTCTTGATCGAGTCGCGGACGCCCTTGGCCATCCAGTTGCGCTGCATCCGGGCCCGCGCCTCGAGGCCGGCCCTGGTGTCGGCGTACTCGTCGTACTCCTCGCGCGCGTGCCGCCGGGCGACGTCCCGCTCCACCAGGTAGGCGTCGTAGCCGCCGTCGTGCACGCGTACGAGCTGCTGGGCGAGGTCGAGCTCGACCACCCGGGTGACGGTGCGGGCGAGGAACTCGCGGTCGTGGCTGACGACGACGATGCCGGCGCGGGAGCCCTCGACGAAGCGCTCGAGCTGGTCGAGCCCGGCGAGGTCGAGGTCGTTGGTCGGCTCGTCGAGCAGCAGCAGGTCGTAGCGGGACAGCAGCAGCGAGGCCAGCCCCACCCGGGCGACCTGGCCGCCGGACAGCCCGGTCATCGGCGCCGACAGCGCGACACCGGACGCCACCGAGGCCATCACCTCCTCGGCCCGCTCGGCCAGGTCGGCCCCGCCCAGCGCCAGCCAGCGCTCCAGCGCGTCGCCGTAGGCGT
>JAOPWM010000179.1 GCA_025965695.1 Blastococcus sp. | reverse complement strand
CCTCGACACCGACGACGATCTCCTGGGGGCCCGAGGGCTTCAGCGCATCGGTGACGTCGGCGGAGAACTTGGTGTAGCCACCGGTGTGGTCGGCGACCTTGGCGCCGTTCACCCACACGGTGGCCGTGTAGTCCACGGCGCCGAAGTTGAGGCGCAGCGCCTGACCGTGTCCGACCTGCCAGGACTCCGGAACCGTGAACGTCCGCCGATACCACATGTAGTCCTCGTGCCGCTCGATGCCGGACAGTGCCGACTCGGTCGGATACGGCACCAGGATTCGCGCGGCGAGGTCCTTGCCCACGGGCGGCGCCTCCCCGGCCGAGCCGCCGGCGAACTGCCACACCCCGTTGAGGTCCTGCCAGAGGGGCCGCGTCAGCTGCGGCCGCGGATACTCCGGCAGCGCGTTGCTCGGCGAGACCTGGTCGGTCCACGGCGTCGTCAGCCGCAGCCGGCCCATCTGCCAGCCGTCGACGCCGGCGCCGTCGTCGGACGGCTTGGCCGCCGCCGTGAGCACGAAGGCCACCCCGACCATGGCTGCCGAAGCCAGCAGCGCGGTGGCTCGCCGCCGGGATCGCGAAAGCATCGTCATGGCTCTCCCCTTCATCTTCCCCCGTCTGTCCTGCTCGACGTCGTCACCCGTCCGCTCTGCCGACAGAGCAGCTGGACCCGGCCGAGCCGACAGCCTGGCGCAGGCTCAGTCCTCGGTCCTCGATCCGCGCACGACTCGGCGTCGTCGTCACAGACTGCGGTTGGCCTGCTGCGCGCGGTCGGCGTCCGGCTAGGAGCGCACGCCGCGCGCTCACCGGCCAGCGAAGTGGAGCAGCTCCGCTCGCGATGGCCGGCGCGAAGCACGTCAGCACCCGTCTAGCAGTGTGCGTATGTGGCGTGTCGCCCACCGGGCACCGCATCGCGCCGGGATCCCTACAAGTCAGGGACACGGGCCGTTGCTTGGTGCAGCCGCACAAGGCGCCTGTCATACCGGCGTGGCGGTGCGACCTCGGGTCGTCCGAGGAGGATGTCCGGGCAGCCGGCTGATCCCATCAGCCGGCATGGGTCACAGTTGACGCGCGGCCGTGTGCGTATGTACCCGCCCGTCGGGGTCAGCGGGCCGTGGGAGCCGCCTTGATGGCGGAGCTGGTGAGCAGGGCCGTGGCGAGCAGGGCCGCGACAGCTCCGCCGGCGACGACCAGGGCCATGGGCAGCGGCGATCCCTCGGGGCCGAGACCGACCAGTGGTGTGACCAGGATGCCGCCGCCGAACATGAAGGCGCCGAGCACGGCGGATGCCGACCCGGCGGCGTGGGCGCCGCGTTCCACGCCGAGCACGGTGGCGTTGGCGGAGACCAGGCCGCGGGTGGTGACGACGACGAACAGCGGCACCAGGACCGCGAGCAGGCCGAGGCCGGCGCCGGCCGTGACGCCCAGGACGAGGACGACGGCCGCGACGGCGGACGCAGCGAGCCCGACGACCAACAGGCGGCGGACGGGGAGCCGCACGACCAGCCGCGCGTTGACCAGTCCGAGGACCACCATCCCGGCCGCATTGAGGGCGAAAAGGACACTGAACCGGGTGGCGCTCAGGCCGTAGTGCTGCTGCAGGACGAACGACGATCCGGCGATGTAGCCGAACAGCGAGGCGTAGGCGAAGCCGACGGTGAGCGCGTATCCGAGGAACACCCGGTCCCGGACCAGGTCGGCGAACGCCCGGCCGGTCTGCCGCAGCCCGCCACGGTGCCGCCGATCGACCGGCAGCGTCTCCGGGATCGCCCGCCACAGGGCCACCGCCAGGACGGCGTTGAGGGCGGCGAGCACGTGGAAGGCCACCCGCCAGTCGCCGGTCCAGGCCAGCAGCGCACCGCCGGCGACCGGGGCCGCGATCGGGGCGACGCTCGACAGGGTCATGAACAGCGAGAACAGCCGGGCCGCCGTGACGCCCGTCGTCAGGTCCGAGGCCACCGCCCGGGCGAGCACGATCCCCCCGCCCCCGGCGAAGCCCTGCACGAACCGCCATGCGGTCAGCACGGCGACCGACGGGGCGAGCGCGCACAGCAGCGAGGCCAGAGCGCAGACCGCGGTCGAGCCCAGCAGCAGACGGCGTCGGCCCCAGGCGTCCGACAGCGGGCCTACCACCAGCTGGCCGGCGACGAGACCGAGGACGTCCGCGGTGAGGGTGAGCTGCACCTGCGCCTGGGTGGCGGCCAGGTCGGCGGCCAGCTGTGGAAACGCCGGCAGGTAGAGATCCATCGACAGCGGGCCGAAGGCCGTGAGGCTGCCGAGCAGCACGGTCAGCACGGCCAGCCGACGGCCGGCGACCGACTGCGAGGAGCTTGTCGTCATGTGGACAAGTCTCTGGAGGCCCCGGCAATCTGTCCAACAGCATGTTGCGGCCCTAGCAATCGGAGAACGCGATGGATCTTCGTCAACTGGAGTACGTGGTGGCCGTCGCCGAGGAGCGCAGCTTCACCAGGGCAGCAGCCCGCTGCCACGTCGTCCAGTCCGCCCTCAGCGCCCAGGTGGCACGGCTCGAACGGGAGCTGGCGGTGACCCTGTTCCATCGCACCAGCCGCTCGGTCCAGGTGGCAGCGGCCGGCGAACTGCTCCTCCCCCACGCCCGGGCACTCCTCCGCGGCGCCGAGGTCGCCCGCGCCGAACTCGCCGCGTTCTCCGGAGTGATCACCGGACGGCTGCGGATCGGCATGATCGGCACCACCGGACGAGGCTTCCCGCTGGTCGATCGGGCTCTGCTCGCCTTCCACCAGCAACACCCCGCGGTGGAGATCGCCGTGCAGGACACCGGCAGTCGACACATGGCCGACCGGGTCCGCACCGGCGACCTGGACCTGGCCTTCGTCGGCCTGTACGCCGACCAGGTCCCGCCCGGCGTCGTCCACCACCTGCTCACCGACGAACCACTCGTGGCTGTCGTCGAGCCCACTCACCCGCTCGCCGGGCGCGCCGGCGTCGCCCTGGACGACCTGGCCGCAGCCGGCCCGTTCATCGACATGCGAGGAGAGTCAGGACTCCGCCTGCAGGTCGACGCGGCCTTCGAACGGGCCGCGGTCGACCGGACCGTGGCCTTCGAGCTCGGCACCTCCGACGCCGTAGTCCGGTTCGCCGGACTGGGCTTCGGCGCCGCACTCGTACCCGCCTCGGCCGCCGACGGAGTCGCGGACGTCGCCGTCCTCACCGTCGACGACCCCGCCGCCCGCCACCCGATCGGCCTCGTGCACCGGTCCCCCGCACCGTCCACTCCCAGCGCGCGCGCCTTCCTGGCCCTCCTGCTCGAGGGAGGCGTCGATCGTCCCGAGGATCGGCAAGCCCCTCCCTAGTGGCAGGGCATGGGCGGCGAGAAGACCTCGGGTGCCGGCCTCCGGATGATGTTTCGAACCTGCGATGTGCCGTCAGCGCGCAACGTGCCAACCGCGTTCACAGAGTTGTATACCCAGCCACTCCCGCGGCCTGGGTCTTCCCGGAGTTCGATCACCCCCGTCGCACGGAGGAGCGCGGCACGCCGACCTCGGTCAGGACGCCGGTAGAGCCCGCGACAGGTCCAGCGAAGCAGCGGACGACCCCGCACGTGCTGGGGAGCATCTCCATCCCACGCCACGGCTTCCTCACACATGACCAGGCGCTGATCTCGGTCGGGTGTCAGGCGCTCGATCCAGACCCGGGGCGCCCCGGGAACCTGCCCGCCCCGCACGGCGCGGCCACCCCGGGCCTCCCCTGCGTCCGCTGCGGTTCCGCCGGATCGGCCGGACGGGGGGAGGTCGGCCTTGGCCTTCCGCGTGCTTCTCGTCTCTCCCTGAGTGTCGTGTTGTCTCCCTGAGTGTCGTGTTGCCTGGCCGTGTGGGCAGCTACCCGTGTCAAGATCCGCCCTCATCGAGCCTGCATGCACGGTCGGTGCCAGCATCGGGGTCATGAGCTACGGCCAGGCGGTCCAGGAAGAGCTCCGTGAACCGGGTCGCGCGCTCCGTCGCGCGATCCCCGAGGTCTACGACGGCTACCGCCAGATGCATGCCGCCGCATACGCCGCGGGTGCGCTGGACGAGAAGACCAAGGAGTTGATCGCGCTTGCCATCGCGGTCAGTAGGGAATGCGACGGCTGCATCGCGTCGCATGCTCGTGGCGCCGTCCGCACCGGCGCGACCCAATCGGAGGTTGCCGAAGCGCTCGGCGTCGCTATCGCGATGAACGGTGGACCGGCCACTGTGTACGGTCCACGCGCTTTCGCGGCCTTCCGAGAGTTCGCGGAACAGACAGACACCCAGCAGGGATGACCAGCGGTCGTCTCGTCAGGGCCGGAACACGGGTGTTGTCGTCCCTGTCGACGACGCCCGAAAACTGACCCGTCCCGAGACTCAGGCTCGCGCCGCGCCCACGCCGGGGTACACGTGCGCGTACACGGTGAAGCGGCTGGATCTGGGGTCCCCCTCGCATCTGGCGGCCTGACGCCGTCCTCTGAGGCGGGACCTCAGCGAGTCCATGACATAGCCGCTCAGAGTGAAGTTGCCTGGCCAGCATGCGTGCCCCAACCCAGGCTCCCCCAGCGGGTGGTCCGTTTCGTCGAGACGTAGCCACCGTGAGGGACGAGGGGCGGTCGTGGCCTGGCGGTCGCGCCGCCCCGGTTAACTCTCCTC
>JAOPWM010000174.1 GCA_025965695.1 Blastococcus sp. | reverse complement strand
GAGGCGCTCCTGCCCGGGCTGCTGACCGTCGTGCGGCACCAGACGGCCGACAACGGGCGCACCCGCAAGACGCTCTGGCGGCTGCACGACGGGGCGCTCGTCGAGAGCGTGCTCATGCGCTATCCCGGCCGGGCCACGGTCTGTATCTCCAGCCAGGCCGGCTGCGGCATGGCTTGCCCGTTCTGCGCGACCGGCCAGGCGGGGCTGACCCGCAACCTGTCGGCCGCCGAGATCATCGGCCAGGCGGTCGCCGCCGCTGCGGCGATGGCGAACGGGGAGCTCGACGGGGGCCCGGGGCGGCTGTCCAACGTCGTCTTCATGGGGATGGGGGAGCCGCTGGCGAACTACGCCCGTGTGCGCAAGACCCTCGACGCGCTGCTGACCCCCGCGCCGTACGGCCTCGGGCTGTCCCAGCGGTCGGTCACCGTCTCCACCGTCGGTCTCGTGCCCGCGATCCGCCGGCTCACCGAGGAGGGGCGCAACGTCACCCTCGCGGTCAGCCTGCACGCACCCGACGACGAGCTGCGCGACACCCTCGTCCCGATCAACACCCGCTGGAAGGTCGGCGAGGTCGTCGCCGCCGCGGACGCCTACGCCGCCCGCACGGGCCGCCGCTACTCCGTCGAGTACGCCCTGATCCGAGACGTCAACGACCAGCCCGAGCGGGCCGACATGCTCGGCAGGCTGCTCGCGGGGAAGCTGGCCCACGTCAACCTGATCCCGCTGAACCCCACGCCGGGCAGCAAGTGGGACGCCAGTCCGCTGCCGGCCCAGCGCGAGTTCGTCGCCCGGCTCCGGGCTGCCGGTGTCGCGACGACGGTGCGGGACACCCGCGGCCAGGACATCGACGGCGCCTGCGGACAGCTCGCCGCCTCCGACGCGGACCTCGGCGTGCCGAGCATCGCCGTCCCTGTTCCGTCGGTGGAGCAGCCGGTGGAGCTCGGCGCCGAGGGTGACGAATGACGGAAGCCGAGTCGTCGGCCGAGGCCCACGACCACAGCCACTCGGACGTCTCCGGGGGCTGGCTGCGGGCGGCGGTCTTCGGGGCCATGGACGGCCTGGTGACCAACACCGCGCTCGTCGCGGGTGTCGGTGGCGGCGGCGTCGCGCCGCGCGGCATCGTCCTCGCCGGGGCGGCCAGTCTGGTCGCCGGCGCGATCTCGATGGCGCTCGGTGAATACACGTCGGTGAAGACCCAGAACGAGCAGCTCGACCTCGAGGTCGAGAAGGAGCGCCGGGAGCTCGAGCGCAACCCGGAGGGGGAGATGGCCGAGCTCGCGGCGATGCTGCGGGTGCGCGGCGTCGACGACGGGCTGGCCGAGCGGGTCGCCGCCCAGCTGTCGAAGGACCCGGAGATGGCGCTGCGGCTGCACGTGGTCGCCGAGCTGGGGCTCAACCCCGAGGACAAGCCCTCGCCGCGCGTGGCGGCGGTGTCGTCGTTCCTGACCTTCGGAACCGGGGCGCTGCTCCCGCTGCTGCCCTATCTCTTCGGCGTCTCCGTGCTGTGGCCGGCGCTGCTCTTCGGCGGCGTCGGCCTGCTCGTGGCCGGGGCCCTGTCCTCGCGCTTCACCCCGCGGCCGTGGTGGTACGCCGGGCTGCGGCAGCTGCTCTTCGGGGTGGTCGCGGCCGGGATCACCTACGCCGTGGGAGCAGCGATCGGCGTCGCGGCCGCCTGACCGCCCATGCTCCGGAACCGCGACGGCGGTCCGGAGCGGGGCCCTCAGCGGCTGCGCCAGGCGTTCTTCCGCCGGCGCGCGTCGGCCACGAGGAGGACCACCATCAGCGCGGCGAAGCCGACCAGCCAGATGTCCTCCATCCTGCCCCGGTGGTTGCCGAAGAGCATGGCCAGCAGGAACAGGATCGGGATGATCGCCAGGCGGCGCCCCCACTTGCCCATCTCACCGTGCCAGCCCCACTCCTCCGGGCGCTCGTGCTCGACGGGGTGCTCGTCGGTACGGACGACGGCCTCTTCGCGACCAGGCTGGTTGACCCGCTGCGTCTCGCTCACGCCACGCATTCTGGCAGCACCTCCGCCGGATCACCGCACGAGGGAGGACGGCGCGGCGGGTCCCTCTCGTCGTCGGGAAGGATGCACCCGTGAGTTCCCCCCGCGAGGTCACCGTCCTGGGCTCCACCGGCTCCATCGGCCGGCAGGCCATCGCGGTGGCGCAGCAGAACCCTGAGCGGTTGCGGATCACCGGCCTCGCCGCCGGGGGAGGGGACGTCGCCCGGCTGGCCGAGCAGGCCCTCGCCCTCGGCGTCCGAACCGTCGCCGTCGCCCGCGCCACCTCCGCCCAGGATCTGCAGCTGGCCTTTTACGCGGCGGCCTCGAAGCGCGGCTGGGCCAAGGGGGAGTACGCGCTCCCGGAGATCCTCGCCGGTCCCCGGGCGGCCGAGGAGCTCGCCGCCCGGCCGGCCGACGTCGTGCTCAACGGGATCACCGGTTCGATCGGGCTCGGCCCCACGCTCTCGGCGCTGAAGGCCGGCCGCACCGTCGCCCTGGCGAACAAGGAGTCCCTGGTCGCCGGCGGAGACCTGGTCACCGCGGCGGCGGCACCCGGTCAGCTGGTGCCGGTCGACTCCGAGCATTCGGCGCTCGCGCAGTGCCTGCGCGGCGGCGCCCGCAGCGAGGTCGCGCGGCTCGTCCTCACCGCCAGCGGCGGTCCGTTCCGCGGGCGCGCCGCCGACGACCTCGCCGACGTGACGGTGGAGGAGGCCCTGGCGCACCCCACCTGGGACATGGGGCCGGTCGTCACGATCAACTCCGCGACCCTGGTGAACAAGGGGCTGGAGCTGATCGAGGCGCACCTGCTCTTCGGCGTCCCGTATGCCGACATCGACGTGGTCGTGCACCCGCAGTCGATCGTCCACTCGATGGTCACCTTCGCCGACGGTGCGACCATCGCCCAGGCCAGCCCGCCGGACATGCGGCTGCCCATCGCGCTCGCCCTGGCCTGGCCCGACCGGCTCCCGGTGGTGCAGCCGGCGCTCGACTGGTCGGCCGCCAGCACCTGGGAGTTCGCGCCGCTCGACGAGGTCGCCTTCCCGGCCGTGCGGCTGGCCCGGCTGGCGGGGGAGGTGGGAGGCGTCGTCCCGGCGCTGTTCAACGCGGCGAACGAGGAGGCCGTGGCCGCCTTCGTGGCGGGTCGCCTGTCGTTCCGCGGCATCGTGGACCTCGTC
>JAOPWM010000155.1 GCA_025965695.1 Blastococcus sp. | reverse complement strand
AACGACCTGTCGACGCTGCCCAACTTCCCCGCCGAGATCCGGGCGCCAACGGGGACGCTGCCGGGTGTCAGCTCCTTCCAGCTGCACTTCGCCGACCACGACATCATGACGCCGGGCGACGCCCCGGACGTCCTGGTCGTCATGAACCCGGCCGCGCTCAAGGCGAACATCTCCGACCTGCCCGGCGGCGGCCTGCTGATCGCCGACTCCGACGAGTTCACCGCGCGGAATCTGGCGAAGGTCGGCTACGCGACCAACCCGCTCGAGGACGGCTCGCTGGAGGGCTGGCAGCTGGTCTCCGTGCCACTCACCAGCATGACCACCGACGCGCTCAAGGACTCCGGCCTCGGCAAGAAGGAAGCCGAGCGGTCGAAGAACATGTTCACCCTCGGGCTGCTGTCCTGGATGTACCACCGGCCGACCGAAGGCACGATCCGCTTCCTGGAGCGCCAGTTCCGTCGCAAGCCCGAGATCGCCGCGGCGAACATCGCCGCCTTCCGGGCCGGCTACAACTACGGCGAGACGACCGAGGCGTTCGCGGTCTCCTACGAGATCAAGCCGGCTCCGATGGCGCCGGGCCGCTACCGCAACATCTCCGGCAACCAGGCCCTCGCCCTCGGGCTCGTGGCCGCCGGTCAGCGCTCCGGCCTGCCGCTCTTCCTCGGCGCGTACCCGATCACCCCGGCGTCGGACATCCTGCACGAGCTGTCCAAGCACAAGTCGTTCAACGTGCGGACCTTCCAGGCCGAGGACGAGATCGCCGGCATCGCCGCGGCGATCGGCGCGTCCTTCGGAGGTGCGCTCGGGGTGACGACGACGTCCGGACCCGGCATCTCGCTGAAATCCGAAGCGATGGGCCTGGCGGTCATGACCGAGCTGCCGCTCGTCGTCGTCGACGTGCAGCGCGGCGGGCCGTCCACGGGCCTGCCGACCAAGACCGAGCAATCGGACCTCCTGCAGGCCATGTTCGGCCGCAACGGCGAGGCTCCGGTCCCGGTGATCGCGCCGCGCTCCCCCGGCGACTGCTTCGACGCGGCGCTGGAGGCCACCCGGATCGCGCTGACCTACCGGACGCCGGTGATCCTGCTGTCCGATGGCTACCTGGCGAACGGTGCCGAGCCCTGGGCCGTGCCGAGCGTCGACGACCTGCCCGACCTCCGGGTGGAGTTCGCCAGCGAGCCCAACGGAAAGGCCGAGGACGGCGAAGAGGGCGTGTTCCTCCCCTACCTCCGCGACCCGGAGACCCTCGCCCGCCCCTGGGCCGTCCCCGGCACCGCCGGGCTCCAGCACCGCATCGGCGGCCTGGAGAAGGCCGATCGGACGGGGAACATCTCCTACGACCCGGCCAACCACGACTTCATGACCCGTACCCGGCAGGCGAAGATCGACGGAATCGCCAACAGCCTTCCGCCCACCGAGGTCGACGACCCGGACGGCGACGCGACCGTCGCCGTCATCGGCTGGGGTTCCACGTACGGCCCGATCGGGGCCGCCTGCCGTCGGGTCCGCCGCTCGGGGCGCTCCATCGCGCAGATCCACCTGCGTCACCTGAACCCGATGCCGAACGACCTCGGCGACATCCTGCGACGCTACGACCGGGTGGTCTGCCCCGAGATGAACCTCGGCCAGCTCTCGATGCTGCTCCGCGCGAAGTACCTGGTCGACGTCGAGAGTCACACCCAGGTCCGCGGCCTGCCCTTCCGGGCCGCCGAGCTGGCCGCGGTGATCCAAGAGGTCATCGACCGGACGGCCGTCCCCGCGAACGGAGAACTCCTGTGACCGCCTTGCCTTCTCATGTGCACGACCTCGGCATGCCGGAGGGCCCCAGTCCGATCGACGCCGCAATCGCGCGATCGATCGAGGTGAACGGCCCCAAGCTGACCGAGCTGAAGGCCAAGGACCTCAAGACGGATCAGGAGGTGCGCTGGTGCCCCGGCTGCGGGGACTACGTCATCCTCAACGCCGTCCAGAGTTTCCTGCCCAGCCTCGGCATCGCCCGCGAGGACATGGTCATCGTCTCTGGCATCGGGTGCTCCTCACGCTTCCCGTACTACATGAACACCTACGGGATGCACTCCATCCACGGACGCGCCCCCGCGATCGCCACCGGCCTGGCCGCATCCCGGCCCGACCTGTCGGTCTGGGTCGTCACCGGGGACGGCGACGCGCTCTCCATCGGCGGCAACCACTTGATCCACACGCTGCGCCGCAACGTGAACATGACGATCCTGCTGTTCAACAACCGGATCTACGGCCTCACCAAGGGCCAGTACTCTCCGACGTCCGAGGTCGGCAAGGTCACCAAGTCCACCCCGATGGGCTCGCTGGATCACCCGTTCAACCCGCTGTCGCTGGCCCTGGGCGCCGACGCCACCTTCGTCGGGCGGGCCATGGACTCCGACCGCAAGGGCCTCACCGACGTGCTGCGGCAGGCCGCGGAGCACAAGGGGACCGCCCTGGTCGAGATCTACCAGAACTGCAACATCTTCAACGACGGTGCGTTCGACCTGCTGAAGGACCCGGCCACCGGAACGCAGTGGTCGATCCCGCTCGAGCACGGCAAGCCCCTGGTCTTCGGGCCCGAGGGCGCCGCCTGCGTCGTGCGAGACGACTTCGGCGGGCTGCGGATCGCCGAGACCAATCAGGTCGACCCGGCCGAGATCGTCGTCCACGACGCGCACCGGGAGAACCCGGCCTACGCGTTCGCGCTGTCCCGGCTGTCCTCCCAGGACCTCCGGTACACGCCGATGGGCGTCTTCCGCTCGGTGCAGAAGGCGACCTACGACGCGATGATGGCCGAGCAACTCGACGTCGCCCGCACCGAGCAGCCGGCCGACCTCGACGCCCTCCTGATGGGCAACGACAACTGGACCGTGCAATAACACTGTGCACATCAACACTGTGCACATCGCCATCCTCCGGACGACACCGCTGCCAGGAGCCGTTCCCCGGCTGCGTTGAGCGCGTTCGTCGCGTCTGCGCGGGGCCCTCCGGGCCCCACTCGGCGTGACACCGTGGTCCGCTACCGAGGCGTCACTCGCAGGACGCGGTCCTGATTGCTTCCATTGTCCGTCGTCACGTACAGAGCGCCGTCCGTGCCCTGCTGGACGGTCCGGATCCGGCCGTAAGTGCCCTCGAGCTCGGGCAGCCGGAACTGCTCCTGCAGGACGCCGTCGTCGTCCAGCCGCAGCGCGAGGACACCCTGGCCCTTGAGGGCGCCGAGCAGCAACAGTCCGTCGTAGGACCCCCAGCGTTCGCCGTCGAGGAACGTGCCGCCGCTGGTGGCGATCGTCTGTCCACCGGAGGACCACACCGCCGGGATCGCCCCGGGGATCTCCGGGTCGGTCATCGGGACGCTCTGGTCGTAGCTCCCGTCGGCGCCCTGGGGGTCGTAGCCGTAATTCCCTCCGGCCCGGAGCAGGTTGACCTCGTCGTCGCGGTAGGTGCCCTGCTCCACCGAGAAGATCTCTCCGGTACCCGGCCGGACGGCGAGCCCCTGCACGTTGCGGTGCCCGTACGTCCACACGGCCACCTCGCCGGTGGCGGGATCGGCGAGCAGCACCTTCCCCGCGCGCGACGCCCGGCCCTGCGGATTGCTCCCGACGGTGTTGTCCCCCGTCCCGATCAGCAGGGCGCCGTCGGGGGTGAAGCGCAGCCGGCAGCCGCCGTGCTGGCCAGAGCCCTCGTTGACCGGGATCGCGCCGATGAGCGGATCGGCGACGCGGGTGGCGGTGCGCCAGTCATCGGAGACGGTCCACCCGATGACCTCGATCGACGCGCTCGATCCGTCGGTGACGCCCTGGCAGCTGTAGAAGCGCCGGGTGCCGGCGAAGCCGGGGTCGAGGACCAGACCCATCAGGCCGGTCTCACCGCGGGCGAACAGGTCACCGAAGTCGGCCTGCACCTCCTGGACGGTGCCGTCCGGGAGAACGGCGGTGAACCCGCCGGCCCGCTCGTCCACCAGGAGCGTGCCGTCGGGCGCCTGGGCGACGTCCCACACGTGGTCGAGCCCGTCGGCGACGACGGCAACCTCGAGTGTCGGCGCACCCGACGGTGCAGCCGGCTCCTCGGACGACGCCGTGCAGCCGGCCATCAGCAGCGCGGCCACGATCAGGCCGGGAAGGATCCGCATCGCCTCAGGCTCTGGCTCAGCTGGTGCGGGTGACCACGTAGTCGCAGAGTGCGGACAAGGCGTCGCGGACGTCGCCGGCGGGCACCTCGCCCAGCCGGGCGCGGGCCCGGTCGGCGTACTGCGCCAGCACCTCGTTGGCCCGGGCGAGCGACCGCGACGAGCGCAGCAGTGCCAGCGCCTCGGCGTGGTCGGCGTCGTCACTGATCGGGGCCGCCACGAGGTCGCGCAGCCGGGCCTCGTCCGGGTCGTCACCGGCGAGGGCGAACAGCGCCGGGAGAGTAGCGATCCCTTCGCGCAGGTCGGTGCCGGGTGACTTCCCGGAGGCCCCGCCCTGGCTGATGATGTCGAGCAGGTCGTCGGAGATCTGGAAGGCCACCCCGACCTCCTCGCCGAACGCGGTGAGCGCCTCGACCAGGCGCTCATCGACGCCGGCGAAGCTCGCTCCGAACCTGGCGGACGTGGCCACCAGCGAGCCGGTCTTGTCGGCGAGGACGTCGAGGTAATGGGCGATCGGGTCGTCGCCGGGCTGGGCGCCGACGGTCTCCTTGATCTGGCCCGTGACCAGGCGCTCGAACGTCTGCGCCTGGATCCGCACGGCCTCAGGGCCGAGGTCGGCCAAAAGGTCCGACGCCCGCGCGAACAGCAGGTCGCCGGTGAGGATGGCGATGCTGTTCGTCCAGCGGCTGTTGGCGCTGGGCGCACCCCGCCGCACGGCCGCCTCGTCCATGACGTCGTCGTGGTACAGCGTCGCCAGGTGGGTCAGCTCGCACACGACGGCCGCGCGGGTCACCTCCGGCGCCTGCGGGTCACCCAGCTCGGCGGCCAGCAGCGCCAGCATCGGCCGGAACCGCTTGCCACCCGCGGACATCAGGTGGCCGGCGGCCTCGCGCACGAACGGGTGCTCGCTACCGACGGCGGTGGACAGCGCCGACTCGACGCGGACGAGGCCGTCGGCGAGCGAGGCGCCGAGTGCTCCCTCGGGGAGCCAGGGGCCGATGGTCGACGCCGGGGTGGAACCCTGGTGCCAGACCTCGGTCGGAGTGCCTTCTACTGCGGCACGGGCTCCGGTCATCAACCGACGAAGATAGCCGCCCGCTGCGCCAGGTCGAGCACCGGCCCGGGCACGATCCCCAGGGCCAGGGTGGCCGTGGCGGTGATCGCCAGGACGACGGTGGTCGGCAACCCCGGGACACCGACCGTCGGGCCGTCGGCGGCCGGCGGGGAGAAGTACATGAGCACGATGACCCGCAGGTAGAAGAACGCCGCCACCGCGCTGGCCAGCAGAGCCACCAGGACCAGCGGCCAGGCGCCGGACTCGATGGCCGCGCGGAAGACCGCGAACTTCCCCGTGAAGCCGGCCGTGAGCGGGATCCCGGCCAGTGCCAGGAGGAACAGACTCATCACCGCGGCGGTCAGCGGCGACCGCGACGCCAGCCCCGCCCACTGCGACAGATGGCTCGCCTCGCCGTCGCCGTCCCGCACGAGGGTGAGGACGGCGAACACGCCGAGCGTCGTCAGGCCGTAGGTCAGCAGGTAGAACATCGTGGCCGCGAGGCCCGAGCCGCCCCCGTCGCCACCGAGACCGATCACGCCGGTCAGCAGGAAGCCGGCGTGCGCGATCGAGGAGTAGGCCAGCATCCGCTTGAGATCGGTCTGGGTGAGGCCCAGGACGGCGCCCACGATCATCGAGACGATCGCGACCCCGTAGATCAGTGGCCGCCACGTCCACTCGCTGGTGCCGAAGGCGACGTAGAGCAGGCGCAGGATCGCCCCGAACGCGGCGACCTTCGTGCAGGCCGCCATGAAGGCCGTCACCGGCGTCGGGGCGCCCTGGTACACGTCCGGTGTCCAGGTGTGGAACGGCGCCACGCTGGCCTTGAACAGCAGGCCGACGACGAGCAACGCGAGGCCGAGCACGAGCAGCACGTCCCCGCCGTCAGCGATCGCGGCGGCACGGATGTCGCTGAGCCGGACGCTTCCGGTCGCGCCGTAGACCAGGGCCAGGCCGTACAGGAAGAACGCCGAGGCGAACGCGCCCAGGAGGAAGTACTTGACCGCCGCCTCCTGGGAGAGCAGCCGACGGCGGCGGGCCAGGCCGCTGATCAGGTACAGCGGCAGGCTCAGGACCTCGAGCGCGACGAACATGATCAGCAGGTCGTTCGCGGCGGTGAACAGCATCATGCCGCCGATGGCGAACGTGGCCAGCGGGTAGACCTCGGTCTGCACCCGCTCGGAGGTCAGCAGCTCACGGTCGCGCGGGCTCCCGGCCGGCACGGCGGCCGACGTCACGAACGACGACCGGGCCGGGTCGAGGGACCGCTCGGCGAACAGCAGGATCGCCAGCGCGCCCAGCCCGGCGATCGTGGCCTGCAGGAACAGCCCGGCGCCGTCGACGGCGAGCGCGCCGCCGGCGGTGACCTCGCGGCTGCCGGCGAGCAGCAGCGTGGAGACCAGGGCCCCGAGGGTGCCCACCAGGGCGAGCGCGACCTGGACGGGGTGCCGCGAGTCGCGGGGCAGAAAAGCCTCCACGAGGACGCCGACGCAGGCCGCGCCGAAGACGAACAGCAGTGGCGCCAGCGCGGCGAGGGAGAGGTCGGGCGCCTGGATCATCGGTCGGACCCTCCGAGGTCGCTCATGGTGGCGCTGACGGCCGGCTCTATCAGGTTGAGCAGCGGCTGGGGGTAGACGCCCAGCACGATGATCAGGGCGACCAGGGGTGTCACGACGGCCAGCTCACGCCGATCGAGGTCGAGGATGCGCAAGGTGCGGCGACGCGCCGTGAGCGTCGCCGTGCCCCCACCGGTCGCGGCGGGCTCCATCTCGTCGTCCTCGGCCAGCAGCACGCCGCTGGGCGGACCCTGCATCGTGCGCTGGTACATCAGCAGGATGTAGAGGGCGGCCAGGATCATGCCGACGGTCGCGATGATCGTGAAGACCGGCTGCGACCGGAAGGAGCCGATCAGCACGAGGAACTCGCTGACGAAGCTGTTGGTGCCCGGAAGCGCCAGCGACGCGATGCCGGCCAGCAGGAAGACCCCGGCCAGTACCGGCGCCTTGGCCGGCACGCCGCCGTAGTCGCGGATCTGCCGCGAGCCGCCGCGGGCGATGAGCATGCCGACGACGACGAAGAGCAGCCCCGTGTCGATGCCGTGGTTGACCATGTAGAGCACCGCGCCGGTGGCGGCCTCGGTCGTGAACGCGAAGATGCCCAGCGCGATGAAGCCGAAGTGCGAGATCGACGTGTAGGCGACCAGCCGCTTCATGTCGCTCTGCCCCATGGCCAGCAGCGCGGCGTAGAGGATGC